>JAIOAV010000041.1:0-8234 GCA_019873665.1 Chloroflexota bacterium | reverse complement strand
AGCGCGCGCGCCAGCGGCACCTGCGTCTCGAAGCGCACCTCTCCCTGCGGCAGATGTACTGCCGGCAGAGGGCGACCGTCCAGCGTGATCTGTAACGTGCCTCCCGCGCCCGCGCGGGTGATGAGCGTCAGCTCGTTGCCGCTAAAGGTGAACGAGAGCCGATCTCCGGGCTGGCCCAGCCGATAAGCGCCCAACACGGCGACTGGATCAGAGACAGTGCGCCACCCACCCTCATAGGCCAGCGCCCAGTGATCCTCCTGATGATACCCTAACGACAGCACGCCCGGCTGGTTGGCGTAGGCGCGCAGCGCCTCATAGACGGGCAGGGCGGTGAAATCCGGCTCCACCAGCCGAAAGTAGTAGAATGCCTGATCCTTTTCCGTGTCGGTGGCCCGCTTGAAGAACCAGTAGTTGAGCACGCCCATCCAGGGCCACTCGGCATTGGCGCGGGCATAGGCGCGCACGGCGTAGCGCGCCTGTTGCTCTGGCGTTACGCGACCGAACATCGGAAAACCGGGGAAATCGGGCGGCAGAGCGTTCCACCCCACCTCTGTCACCCATATCGCCTTGCCCGCGTCGCCGTTTCGCACCATGATCTCGCGGATCAACTGCGGCCGCGCGAAATTCGTCCGGTCGGCGCTGACGCGGCGGTCGTCCGGCCCGGTCCAGAGGCCATAGGCCATCACGCCGAGGATGTCGAAATAGTCCTTGGCGCCGGCATCATACATCTGTTGCAGATAGATCGTGTCATCGAGGTTGCGGGGGCCCTTTTCCAGCGTCTGCGCCAGCCCCGCGCTGAGGATCACGCACTCCGGGTCCGCCTGCTTGGCGCGGGTGTAGGCGATCTTGAGCAACGCCACATACTCGGCGGCATTCACTGGCTGCTCGCCCCACTCCGGATAGATGTTCGGCTCATTCCAGATCTGATAGTAACGGATGCGCCCACGATAGCGGCTGACGACAGCATAGACGAAATCGCCAAAGTCCTCATAGCGATCCGGCGGCGCCAGCGTCCCCGCCGCTGCTCCGGCGGCGCGCGACCAGTCGGGCGGGTTATCGAGCCGCGCAATGATCTGCAGGCCGTGCCAATTCGCCAGCTCCACGATGCGATCATACTTTTCCCAGGCGCTCTTGTCCCACTTGTGATCCCAGAAATCGCCCTTGGCCGAGATCTCGATATCTTCCCAGGGGAACTCCTGGCGAATCCAGCGAAAGCCGGCGTCGGCGATCATCGCCAGGGCGCGGTCCACCTTTTCCGGCTCCACCTCTTGCTCCAGAAAGGTGTTCACGCCAAAAGGATTGACGCCGGCATGCGCCACCGGCACGTACGGCGCGGTATCGGGAAAGCCGTCGGTGAGATAGAGCAGCAGGAGCGCCAAGCCGCCCTTTACCTGCTCTCGATGATCCTCCTCACCGGTCCACGCGCCCAGTTGGCGAAAGATCGCATGGCGCACGGCAAACACAATCACAACGATAAGGGCGATAGCCGCCAGCAGCAGGAGCCAACGACGTGAGGGGCGCAGGGGATTGCTCGTCATGGGCAGTCAGCATGCCGTGGGGAATGCTCACTCATGGCGCGATGCGGATCGCGCGCGACGCGAGCTTTTGGCGCTGGCGCGTGCACGTTCGCCATGAAAGCTGGGCGCGGTGATCCCCACGTGAAAACAGAGCGTTCGGTCCAACATGCGCACAAAGAGACGCGGCTCGAACCGCTCGAAATCCTCCAACGCCATGCTCGTGGTGATCACCGTCGGCAGCTTGGCGTTGTAGCGGTGATTCAGGATCTGGAAGAGCTTCTCCTGGGCCCATGGCGTCGTGCTCTGCGCGCCAAGATCGTCCAAGATCAATAGCGGCGCGTTGCGCACCTCGTCAAAGCGCTTGTCATACGAGACAGGGCTTTGCGGATCGAATGTGGCACGCAGATGATCCAGCAGATCGGGGACAACCACAAAGAGCACCGGAAAGCCGCGTGCCTCCCGATAGTTGGCGATCGCTGCCGCCAGATGGGTCTTGCCGACGCCATACGTGCCCGCCAGTATCAGCCAGCCTTTCGGCTCTCGTGCATAGTCCTGCGCCATCAGATACGCGCCTTTCAGGTTCTCGCGGTCAGCGCCGTTCAGCTCGCGCTCCCGCAACTCGAACGTCTCGAACGTCTTGTCGGAGAGCAGGTTCAGAGAGCTGAGATCCGACTGCCGCTGATCGCCGCCGCGGAAATCGCGCGCCAGGATCGTCCACACCTTACAGAGGCTCTGGTCCAAAAGCCGCGAGCGGATGCGCTGATCTATCTCTTCCAGAGAGCGATTGGTGGTAATGACGGTCGGAAGGCGCGCGTTGTAGCGATAGTTAAAGATCTGGAACAGCTTTTCCCGCGCCCATGCCGTGAGGTTCTCGGTGCCCAGATCGTCGAGGATCAGGATCGGCGCCGTGCGTACATGCTCAAACCGCTCATCGTAAGAGGCAATGCTATCGCTGCGATAGGTGGAGCGGATATAGTCGAGTAGGTCTGGGACAACGACAAAAAGCACCTGCCGCCCTTCCGCGACGAGGCGATTCCCGATGGCCGCCGCCAGATGGGTTTTGCCACAGCCGTAAGCGCCGCGCAAAAAGAGCCAACCTTCCGGCTTTTGGGCAAAGGCCATCGCCAGCTCGTATGCGCGACGCAAGTTGCTGCTGAGCATTGGGCTGAGGGCATAGCCATCCGGAACAAAGGTCTCGAACGTCATATGCGATAGCGCGTCCAGCGCGCTGGCTTTGCGCACCTCAGCCAGATGCTTGGCCGTCAGCTCCTGCCGCTTGCAGCGACAGGGGATGGCCTGCCCGAACTGCGGGTGGCCCACTGGCACGTCCCGCCGCAGATAGCACACGCCGCCGCAGATCGGGCATACGCCATCATTCTTCTTTTCGTCGTCCTTTGAGGTATGCCGCATATTTGCCTTCAGCATATCGCTGCCGATCATCCTGTTTGTCTATCTGATCCCCGCGACCCTCCGCGGCCCAGCGCTCCAAGATGCGCTGGATATAGCGCCAGCTTCGCTTGTTTCGTGTTACCGCCTCACGAATCGCGTCCTCAATCCACGCGGCGGGATAGAGGCCCTCCGCTTCGCGCAGCGCGTCCACGATCATCGGCTGCAACAGGCCGATGTTCTGCTCATAGAGGGCAAAGATGTTCGATTCCACCGCCTCGGCGCGCGCCTCCGGCGTCGCCTTGGCGACCAATTGCAGCTCCCCCGCTTGCCACTGCTGCAACGCATGCCGCCCTTTGTCGCTATTGAGCAGGTAAAACACTTGCTCTGCCCCGGACTCATCGCGCACCGTGGCTGCCAGCAGGGTGCCGCGCGCCACCGCGCGCTCCAGCCCGTCCCGCAGGCACGTTTCCGGCGCAGCCACCGCGCTGCCCAGCCCGCTCAGCAGAAGCCGATCGGACGACAGCTCCCGGAAGCTAACGTAGCGCGGATAGCCTCGCTGCTGGTTGAGCCGCCAGATCAGGTGCAACGTTACTTTGAGTTCGTTGAGATTGTCTATAGCGGGCAAAAGATCGGTGAAAAACAGGTCCGGCACGGGCGTCAGCGACATCTTGCCGGCGGGAAAGCCAGAAAAGACTTTCATGCTTCTCCCTTTGCCCACCCCTGCTGGGGCGGTGGCCGCAGCGTGTGTTCAGGCCACGCCGGAACGTCCACCGCGCTCTACTCGAGCTCCGGATATGCTTCCGCCAACGCCAGGTTCTCAAAGCGCGTCAACGCCTTGTTAAAGCGCAGTGAGATCGCGCCTGTCGGCCCGTTGCGGTGCTTGGCGATGATCACCTCGGCGATGTTCTGCATATCGGTATCGGGGTTATACAGCTCGTCGCGATAGAGAAAGATAACGATGTCAGCGTCCTGCTCGATGGAGCCAGACTCGCGGAGGTCAGACAGGATCGGCCGCTTGTCGTTGCGCGACTCGACCGCACGCGACAACTGCGAGCACGCCACCACAGGAACGTTCAGCTCGCGCGCCAGCCCTTTGAGCGCGCGCGAGATGTGCGCAATCTCCTGGACACGGTTCTCCGCCCTACGGTCGCTCTGCATCAATTGCAGATAGTCTATAATGATCAGGTCAAGGCCCAGCGGGTGTTCCGCCGCCAGGCGGCGCGCTTTGGTGCGGATCTCCATCGGCGTGGGCGACGGCGTATCGTCAATGTAGATGGCGCTCTCTGCCAGCCGACTGCTGACGCGCGCAAAGGATTCCCATTCGGCATCGAGGATGTTGCCCACCCGCAGCCGCTGCGAGTCAATGCCGGTCTCGCTGGAGACAAAGCGCTGCACCAGTTGCTCCGCCGACATCTCCAGCGTAAAGATCGCCACCACGCCGTTCTGATGCAGCGCCGCGTGCAGCGCCAGCGCCAGCCCGAATGACGTCTTGCCCATGCCCGGACGGCCCGCGACGATGATCAGGTCCGATTTCTGGAGGCCGTCCAGCAACTTGTCCAGATCCACAAAGCCGGTCGGCAGCCCTCCCGTCGCTCCCTGGTGTTGGTGCAGATACTCGATGCGGTCATAATAGCTGCTGACCACCTCGCGGATCGGCGTAAGAGATTGATGCACTCGCCGCTGCGAGATCTCGAACAGGATGGACTCGGCTTGATCAACGATCTGGTCCACCTCGTCCTGCTCCTGGTACGCCAGGCCCGCGATCCGGCCCGATGCGTCAATCAGGCGGCGCAGGATGGCGGTGCGTTCGACGATATGGGCATAGTGCTCCACATGCACCGAGGTCGGCACGATATTGACCAGTTGTGTCAGATAGGCGGGGCCGCCAACATCATCTAGCTGCCCGCGCCGCTGGAGTTCATCGCATACCGTCACGAAATCGGTCGGCTCGCGCCGCTCGTGCAAGGCCAGCATCGCCGCGTAGATGTCGCCATGCACCCGCCGGTAAAAGTCCTCCGGGTACAAAAAGGACGAGACCGCGATGATGGCATCGGGGTCTATCAAAAGGCTGCCCAGCACCGATTGCTCGGCCTCGATGTTCTGCGGAGGGAGTCGCTCCGAAGACATCAGCGCTCATCCTCCGGGCCTTCGATATCCAGGCCCTCCACAAAGTCGCGAAACACGGACAGGTCGCTTGATGGCTCGGCCTCGTGCTGCTCCAGGTTATCGCTGGGCACGATCGCCGCCTCGTCCATCACCGCGTCGCTGACAAAGATCGGCACCGCGGCGCGCACCGCCAGCGCGATGGCATCGCTGGGACGCGAATCTATCTCCAGATGGCGCCCCCGCAAATCGAGCACGATGCGAGCGTAAAAAGTGCCCTCCGCCAGGTCGTTGATGAGGATGTGCTGAATGCTGGCTCCCAGCTCCTCGATCACATTCTTGAGGAGATCATGCGTCAAAGGACGCGAAATGCGCAGGCCCTGCAAATGGTGGGAGATCGCATCCGCCACCGAGCCGTCTATCCAGATCGGCAGGTAACGCTCCCGCTCCAGTTCCTTCAGGACCACGAGCCGATGCGCCGAAAGCAGGCTAACGCGCACGCTATCCACTTTGGTCTCTATCATCTGGACTTCCCCTACATCACGCTATCACGATAGATCGCTATTCTGGATTATACCACCGCTACGCCGAATCAGCAAAGGTCAGCGGTAGCGGGCAAACACCAGCAGCTCGAACGCGACTCGCACGCGCACACCTTGCTGTCCCGCCAGCGCCGCCAGCGCCTCCGGCGGCAAATGCCAGTAGCTCGGCGTCATGGCGACGAGGTCGCGCAGCTCCTCGCCGCCCAGCGATAGGTCGTAGGAGATCTCCTGCATGGACGCCAGCCGAAACGCGCCGGCCAGCTGGGCGATCACGTGTTCGCGCTTGCCCGTCTCTATCTCCAACATGCCCAGCTCGGCGCGCAGCGGCATCAGGTGCTCCGGCGCTGGGATGACCACGAGGAGCGCACCATCGCGCGCCACTACCCGCGCGAACTCGGCAGGGTGGCGCGGCGCAAAGACGTTTAGCAGCACACGCACCGCGCCGTCCGCCAGCAGGATACATCGGCGGAGATCCGCCACGAAAAAGCGGATGTCAGGATGGCGCCTGGCGGCCAGCCGCACCGCGTCCCTGGCGCTGTCCATGCCCCAGAACTGCACCGCGTCCGACCCCAGTCGCGCCGCCACGTGGCGTTGCACCTCTCCCAGATGGTGGCCCTCGCCGCATCCCACATCCAGCACATGCAGCGGCCGTGTGCCGCGCGCCGCACGTGACGTGAGCAGCGCGCAGACCTGCGCGGCCAGCGCGGCAGAGAGGGGTGCGTAGTGCCCGCGCTCCAGGAAGCGCCGTCGCGCCTGCACCATCTCGCGGGCATCGCCGCGCACCGCCGGCGGTCGGCGCTCCGCCAGCAAGAGGTTGACATAGCCCTCGCGGGCGATGTCAAATGAGTGGGCGTGGGCGCAGCGCAGCGTCTGCGCCGCCTGCGCCAGCGGCGCGCCACAGACCGGGCAGAGTAGCACCGACCCCCATTCGCGCGCCGACATGGTCTCCCTCACAGCTCGCGATACAGCTCCGTCTGGCGGCGGTAGAGCTGGCTATACAGCCCATCGTGTCCGATCAGCTCCTCGTGCCGCCCCACCTCCACGATCTGCCCCCTTTCCACCGCTACGATCTTGTCCGCGTGGCGGATGGTGGAGAGGCGATGCGCGATGACCAGCGCCGTGCGGCCCCGCATGACGTTATCCAGCGCCTGTTGGATCAGATACTCGGCCTCGGCGTCCACCGACGACGTCGCCTCGTCGAGGATGAGGATGCGCGGGTCCACGAGGATGGCGCGCGCCAGCGCCAGCCGCTGCTTTTCCCCGCCGGAGAGCTTGACGCCCCGCTCGCCCACCTCGGTGTCATAGCCGCGCGGCAGGCCCATGATGAACTCGTGGGCATAGGCAGTCCTGGCCGCGGCGATCATCTCTTCCTCGGACACATCGGCGCGGCCGTAGATGATGTTCTCGCGCACGGTGCCATTGAACAGAAAGGTGTCCTGCAGCACAATGCCGATCTGCGAGCGCAGGCTATCCAGCGTTACGTGGCGGATGTCGTGGCCATCCAGACAGATGCGCCCCTCGCGTGGGTCCCAGAAGCGCAGCAGCAGGTTGGCAATGCTGGTCTTGCCCGCGCCGCTGCGTCCCACCAGCGCCACCACCTCGCCCGGCGCGATCTCCAGGTTGACGTCGCGCAACACGTCCTCGCCCTCGTAGCCAAAGCTGACATGCTCAAAGGTGATGCGCCCTTCCAGGCGCGGCAGCGGCTTGGCGTCCGGCGCGTTCCGGATGGTAGGCACGACATCCATCACCTCCACGATGCGGCTGCCGGCGGCGATCGCCTGTTGCACCGTGTTGTCCACCTCGGTGAGCCGGTTCAGCGGCTGGTAAAAGTTGGCCAAATACGCGACAAAGGCGAGCAGTGAGCCAAGCGTGAGCGTTCCCGCATACGCCTGCCGCGCGCCAAAGTAGATGATGAGCACTGTGCCGACGGAAGAGGCGAAGCCCATGATGGGGAAAAAGACCGACCAGTAGGCGATGGAGCGGCGGCGCATGTGATAATACTCGTCGCTATCCCGGACAAAGTGCTCCAGCTCCTTCTGCTCCTGGCTGAACGCCTGCACAACCCGGATGCCGGCGATGTTGTCCTGCAGCTCGGCGTTGATGTCGCCCAGGCGATCGCGCACGCTGCGATAGACAGGGCGTACGCGGGTGTTGAAATAGCGCAGGGTGATGGCGATAAAGGGCACCGGGATCAGCGCCAGGAGGGTCAGCCGCCAGTTCATGCTGGCGAGGATTGCCGCCGTGCCCGCGGCGCGCAGCAGATCAATGATGAGGAAATCCACCGAGTGCGTGGCGAACTGCTCCAGCATCTCCACGTCGTTCGTCAGCCGCGACATGATGTCGCCGGTCTGGTGGCGGTTAAAATAGTCCAGCGAGAGGCGCTGCAGGTGCGTGTAGAGCATCACCCGCAGGTCGCGGATAAAGCGCGCGCCCAGCACGTGTCGCAGGTAGAGCGAGCCGATCTGCAGGCCCTG
Source organism: Chloroflexota bacterium (assembly GCA_019873665.1). Classification (GTDB taxonomy): domain Bacteria; phylum Chloroflexota; class Anaerolineae; order JAAYEA01; family JAAYEA01; genus JAIOAV01. The sequence goes on along the minus strand of JAIOAV010000041.1, from coordinate 209 downwards.
ATTCAGCGCATACGTGCCCAACAGCAACAGCACCAGATGGCGCAGCGGGGACAGGTTCTGCGGCACGATCACGTCGTCCACGATCCGCCGCTGGATAAGGGGCGGCATGAGGCTGAGGAGCGTGGTGGCGATGGACAGCGCACCATTGGCGACGAACCAGTACCAGTACGGCCTGACCAGTGCCAGCAACCGCTTGAAGATGTTCATGC
>JAIOAV010000040.1:18801-33326 GCA_019873665.1 Chloroflexota bacterium | reverse complement strand
TACCGGGGGGAAGTGACGCGAATCTCGTACGTCTTGTAGTTATTCGGTCGGTATGATTCGCCCGCCACCGCCGATACACTGATCTCTAGGCGATAATGAGAGGTGTACGACTTGGGCAGAGGGCTCTGAAACTTGAGTACTTTGATCTCACCAGGGACAATCGTTTCGAGTTTCTGGGCCTGCTCACTGACCAAGTCGTCCGGTTCGGCGCTGTAGAGCTGCACCGTCACCAACACGTTCCCTTCTTTGCGATACCCCTTGTTCTCTACAGCAACCTGGAGGGTCGCCTCGTTCTTCTCTGGCGGCGCCTTGAGCGTCTCCAGAGGCGGGTCGAACTCCACAGCCAGGATCGCGAGATCGTGCTCTTGCCCGATAACCAGTTCCTTGGCAGCCGACGCCTGCTCCGTGGCCACAGCGAGCTGGTCCACCACACTGACCTGAACGCATCCCACCAGTAGAGCCGTCAGCAGAGGCAAGGCAAAGGTGAGATGCCGGGTTCTCGAGTTGTACTGGTGTCTCACGGGAACCTCCTGAGACTGGCTTCCCCCGCATCATTCCAGCCAAGCTTGCCCTTGGGAAGGTGCTCTTATGCACATGATATGCCACAAGCGGCGAATTGTCAAATCGAACAAGACTCGGGCAGGGCGATTGCATCTAGACTCCCTGGACTTTGAGCGGATAGGCTTGACCCCATGCGGCCATCAATCGTTTGACCCTGATCCCCACTTTGACCGACTTCCGTTTCAGCAAGTTGAGAGCGATGCGTCGTACGATGGACAGATTCTCGGCGGCATGGCCGACGCGCACGCGGCTTTTGTCTTCACGGAAGGCAATGTCCAGAACCCGGTGTAGATTGTTTTCGATGCCCCAATGCCGACGCACGGCTCGCAGCATGGTTTTGGCTGGCCCGGGCAGACTGGAAATGTAGTCGCGCACGGCTGTGGTTATCTTGTCACCAACCTGTCGCTCACCCACGACCATGGCGATAGCCCGCAAGCTCGGCCACTTCGGGCTCGCCAGGTAGTGCAGAGACACCTCGTCTGTGATCACCCAGCAGCGTCGAATCTCGCTGCGCCCATGCCCTTTCTCAGTCGTCTGGCAATAATCATGCGCCACATGGCGATGCTGCACCTTCTCGGCCTCCTGAAAGAGGCCAAGTCAGTGTAGAGAGTCTTCTGGTTCTCTTTCACCGCCAGTACATAGTCCGCTGTGTCAGGATCGCTTTGGCGCTCTCTTTCTGACAGCCCAGGACATCAGCCGTCACGATGCACTCTTCCAGGCCGAACAGCGACAGCAGCTTGGGCATCGCGGTGATCTCATTGGAGCGATCCTCGACCTTGATCTGCAACACTCCTGAACCAGGCCAGCTTGGCGAGACCAAATCCTTGCACTTGCACCTAACCATCCGCGCTGCAGAGCACAGCACAAATCCCGATGGCAGTGATATCCACGACTAGATGCCGCTTCTGGCGGTTGACTCGCGGGTTGGGCACAGCCCCAAAACGCGGGAGGATCGTTGTTACTGGCACCTCCCTCATGGCTACCGCTCCACTCTAGGGATAGCGATATACTACAGTTTTTTGCAATTGCCTTGGATTCGTGTCTCTGACATGCGCAGGATTTGCACATAAAGGGCGAAGGTGGTATACTATTTATGTACCAAGCGAGAAGTGGGCAGCCCCCACTTTTCTTCTTGTCAGGACATTCTGCTTCCAGGTGGCGTCGGGAGGCCAATATTTCATGAAGAACGATTTTCGCATCGCGATCAATCAGATATGTAATGAGCGCCAGCTCTCCAAAGAGGTGGTCATCGAGGCCATCGAGGCAGCTCTTGTCTCTGCCTACAAGAAGAACTTTGGTGCTAATCAGAACATTACCGTCAAGGTTGATCCGGACACTGGTAAAGCGCGCGTCTTTGCTATCAAAGAGATCGTGGACAAGGTCAAAGATCCACGCATCCAGATCGCGTTGGCAGATGCGCAGAAAATAGATGCCATGGCCCAGTTGGGGGGCACGCTTGAGCAAGAGATGACGCCCCGCAACTTTGGCCGCATTGCCGCCCAGACCGCCAAGCAGGTGATCTTGCAGCGCATCCGCGAAGCGGAGCGGGATGCCGTTTACAGCCAGTTTGCCGACCGGGAAAGCGAGATCATCAACGGCACGGTACGCAATATTGACGAACATGGGAATGTGGTGCTGTCACTGGGCAAGGCCGAGGCAGTGTTACAACCCAGCGAGCAGATCCCGACCGAATCATATCGGCCAGGGCAGCGTTTGCGCAGCTATGTTGTTGAGGTACAGAAGACGAGCCGGGGACCACAGATCATGGTATCGCGCACCCACCGGCAGTTCCTGCGCCGCCTGCTGGAGCTGGAGGTTCCCGAGATCTTTAACGGCACGGTAGAGATAAAGGCTATCGCCCGCGAACCAGGCTCCCGCTCCAAAGTCGCCGTAGCCGCCATGCAAGAAGGAATCGATCCGGTCGGATCGTGTGTTGGCGTGCGCGGAGTGCGCATTCAGAATGTCGTGAACGAGCTGAGCGGCGAGAAAATAGATGTGGTGGCCTGGAGTCCTGACCCGGGCACTTTCGTTGCCAATGCGCTAAGTCCGGCAAAAGTGGACCATGTCGAAATAGATGAGGCGTCCAAAACTGCCATTGTCGTGGTGCCTGACAAGCAGCTTTCCCTGGCCATCGGCAAGGAGGGCCAGAATGCCCGGCTGGCGGCGCGTCTGACCGGCTGGCGCATTGACATCAAGAGCTCGTCGGAAGCCGAAATCGAGGCGGCGCGCAAAGCTGCTGAGGCTGCTGAGGCCGCGGCGCGCGAGGCAGAACGGAATGCCGCACGCGAAAAAGCGCGCAAGCTGCTGGAAGAGGCGGAAGCGCTGATACGGGCAGAGGAAGAGAGGGAAGCTGCCGCAGCGCTCTCCCCGGAGACGCCTGTTGCGGAGGCACCGGTGAGCGCGGTTGTCGCCGGGGCAGAAGCGCCGGGGACAACGGTCGCAGCGGAGGCCACGCGAGAAGTCACAGAAGAGCTAAGCGAGGCCGTGGAGGCAGAGATCCTGCCAGCAGACCAGCTTGCGATGTCCGCGGTGGAGACTGCAACTTCCGAACCCTTGCCGGCAGAAGCAGATATCGCGGTTGGCGAAGAGACCTGGCGAGAAGATGAGGAGCTGCCGGAGGAGGATTACGCGGACCGCAAGCGCAAGATCAAATCCCAGCGACGCCGGCAGCGCGACGCAACGTATGAGGATGAGCTGGACGAAACCGCTTTTGTGCGAAGACGCAAGCCAAATCGTCGTGGCAGCTCGTGGGACTAGACCGAGATGCGCAGAAAGCATATACCGCAACGTACTTGCATCGCGTGCCGCGAAGTTCAGGGCAAACGCCAACTGGTGCGCATCGTCCGCACTCCAGAGGGTTCGGTGCAACTGGATGAGACCGGGAAACGATCTGGGCGAGGAGCCTATCTCTGTCGCCGTGCAGCGTGTTGGGACAAGGCTCTCCGTAGCAAGCAACTGGAGCACGCCCTCAAGACGACGATCGCTCCGGATGATCTGGTGCAACTAGAGCAGTATGCCGCGACACTGGCCCAAGAAGAGGCTGGGAGCGGCGTTGATGAGAGCACGAGCGGAACAGCCAAGTAATCCCTGCCAACTATGATGAGGACACAAGAGCAAACAGAGCCAATAGGAGCTAGTATAGCCACGGACAAGCGCTGTGATGGCTGCAGACGCGGGAGGCAGACAATGACCGCCTCTTAGTTCCAGCAAGAGGGCGATTTCCCCTGCCATCCCCGTTCGACACCTTCCTCGCGACGTTGAAACAGGCATCCTGCCCGTAATCGCAGGCACACCCTGTGCGGTCGCGTATCATCCCTTCGCAGTCGCCGCGTTATGCCCGGCTCCAGAAAAATCCGCACGCAAACAGCAGGTTGCGCGAGTTGCCCACAGACCGATTCATACTGGCATGCCAGGTGGTTGACGACTGCATAGCCTGGGATCGGGCGAGCCGCCCGTGACAACCAAGGAGAAGAGTGATGATGAAACGAAATGACCAGAGCAAGACCCCACAAGAGACTCGAGCCGGGATCAGTCGCCCTCAGGCGCAACGGACCCGATCCAGCCAGCTGTCGCGCGGCGGACGCCGTGGCAGCCAGGAGGGGCAGGCGCGCCCCCCCAACGCCGGCCGCATTACTCCTCCCCGTGACGACGGCCAGCCTCGCGATAGCGGCGAAGAACGGCGACCTGGGCCGTCAGCCACTGCGGCCACACCCGCGCCAAAGGTGATCGAAATCGGCGAGGCCATCTCGGTACGCGATCTGGCGGGGCTGATGGGGCTGAGCCTCATAGATGTCATCAAACACCTGATGAATGAAGGGATCATGGCGAATATCAACCAGCAGCTTGAGCGCGATATCGCCGTCATGGTGGCCGAGGACATGGGCTTTCGGGTGCGAGAGCCAGTGAAGGTGGAGCCAGTGAAGGAGGAAGTCAAACCAGCGGAAGTCCCCGCCAAGCGTACCTACACCGAGGAGCAGCGCGCACGGCTGAAAACCCGCCCACCCGTCGTCACCATCATGGGCCACGTTGATCATGGCAAGACTAAACTGTTGGACGCAATCCGCGAGACGAATGTCGCCGCCGGCGAGGTCGGGGGCATCACGCAGCGCATCGGCGCATATCAGGTGGAAAAACAAGGGCGTCGCATCACTTTTCTGGACACGCCGGGACATGAGGCGTTCACAGCCATGCGTGCCCGTGGAGCCAAGGTTACGGACATCGCAGTGCTGGTGGTGGCCGCAGACGATGGCGTGATGCCGCAGACGCTGGAGGCGATCAGTCATGCGCGAGCTGCGCATGTACCGATCATCGTCGCGATCAACAAGATAGACAAGGAGAACGCCAACCCAGAGTTTGTCAAGCAGCAGCTATCAGATGCGGGCCTCGTGGTCGAAGATTGGGGCGGTGATGTAATCTCAGTAGAGGTGTCGGCGCGCGAAAAGATCGGCATCGACACGCTTCTGGACATGATCCTGTTGGTGGCAGACCTCGCCGAGCTCAAGGCGCTGGAAGATGTGCCCGCCCATGGCACTGTCATCGAGGCCACCGTTGACCCATCCCGCGGACCGGTTGCCACGCTGCTGGTGGATGAGGGTACGCTGAGGGTGGGCGACAGCCTTGTTATCGGCGGCATTGCGGGAAAAGTACGCGCCATGTTCAACGACAAGATGCAGCGCATCCGTGCCGCTACGCCATCTACGCCCGTGCTCGTCCTGGGCCTTTCGGAGACGCCGGAGCCGGGCTCAACCTTCCAGGTCGTGGCGGATGAGCGGGCCGCACGCGCTGCCGCCGCAGAATACGCTGCGGCACATGCGCAAGAGATGGTGAGCCACCCCAAATCACTCACGCTAGACGAGATCTATGCGCAAATCCAGGCAGGCGAGACTAAAGAGTTGTTGCTGGTCCTCAAGACAAAGATCCAGGGATCTATTGAGCCAATCGTTACCTCTTTGGAGAAGCTGAGCACCGACGAAGTCAAGGTGAACATTATTCATACAGGCACGGGCAACATCAACGAGAGCGATGTCATGCTTGCCGCTGCCTCTCATGCCATCATCATCGGGTTCGACGTGACGGTGTCGCCCCCTGCTGCCAGAATGGCGGAGACAGAAGGAGTCAGCATCCGGCTGTATGATATCATTTACAGGCTGATTGAGGACGTGGAAAAAGCGCTCAAGGGGATGCTCGAGCCCGAGGTGAAGGAGGTCGTGATAGGGCATGCACGGGTGGTTGCTACCTTCCGCATCCCCAAGATCGGCGTCGTCGCTGGGGCACAGGTTACTGACGGCAAAGTGGTTCGCGATGCGTCGGTGCGCGTGTTGCGCGGCGGGCAGCAGGTCCACGAAGGTAAGGTGGCATCGCTGCGACGCTTCACCGAGGATGTGCGCGAGGTCGCCGCGGGCTTTGAGTGCGGCATCGGCATCCAGGGCTTTGACAAGTTCCAGGAAGGCGATACCCTAGAATTCTATACGATCGAACAGGTCAGTGTCGCCGGCTAAGGCCGCCACGGCCGGTGTGACCTGGAACGCAGGCAGGTAACAGAAATGAGCACAAGACGACAGAAGCGAGTGGGTGACCTGATCCAAGAAGAGATCAGCGACATGCTCCAGAAGAAGCTAGAAGATCCGCGTCTGCAACAGGTGACTATCACCGGTGTTGAGGTCAGTCCAGACCTGCGCTACGCGCGCGTATGGTATAGTGTGCTCGGCGAGGCCAAGGAGATAGCCGACGCCGGCGCCGCGCTGCTAAAGGCGTCTGGCCTGTTGCGCCGTGAGCTAAGCAGCCGCATCAGCCTGCGCTACATGCCAGAGCTCGTGTTCAAGTTCGACGACACGTGGCAGCGTGGGGCGCGGGTGGACGAGCTGCTCGACCAGATTGCTGCTGAGAGTCAGGCGCATGACAGCTCCGGCTGAGGCCACGGCGCTCATTCGCGGCGCGCAACGCATCATCTGCATTTGCCATGTCATGCCGGATGGCGATGCCATCGGCTCGCTGATCGGGCTGGCATTCGCCCTACGCAAGATGGGCAAGCCGTGTACGCTCGCTTGCGCCGATTCCGTGCCCGAGCGGCTGCTCTTTCTGCCCGGCGTGACAGAGGTGCAGCCGGTCGCGCCGGCGGATGAGGACCTCATCATCACATTGGATTGCAGCGACACGGAGCGCATCGGCGCTTTGTACGATGCAGACCTCTTTGCGCAGAAAAGGGTGCTGAATATTGACCATCACATCACCAACGTCCAGTTTGGCGAGGTGAACTGGGTGGAGCAAAGGGCCGCGACGGCAGAAATGTGCCTAGAGCTGATCGCTGCGCTGGCCATCCCGCTCGATATCGCGATCGCCACATGCCTGCTCACCGGCATCGTTACCGATACCCGCTCCTTCCGCACCTCCAACACGACGCCGGACGTGCTCCGCGCTGCCATTCGGTTGATCGAGGCTGGCGCCTCGCTGGCAGACATCAACGAGCAGTTGAACCAATACAACAGTCCCAGTCGCGTCTGCCTCTGGGGCAGAGCGCTCAGCAACGCCCGGATGCAGGAACGGGTGATCTGGGCCGAGATCACACCCCATCTGCTGGCTACATGCAGCGCCACTATCGAGGACACCGAAGATCTCGTGAGCTTTCTGGTCGCCACGCGTGGCATTGATGTGGCGCTTCTCTTTACCGATCGGGGCGATGGCGAGATCGAGGTCAGCATGCGCGCCGCGCGCGATGTGGATATCTCGGGCGTCGCGCTACATCTGGGTGGCGGAGGCCATCCACAAGCCGCCGGGTGCATATGCAAAGGCACTCTGGGGGAGATCGAGACATTGGTTCTCAAAGCGACCACCGATGCCCTGCGTGCGCAGGGACGGCTATCCTGAGCCAGACATGCCGCAAGCGAACATCTCTGGCATCGCCAATGTGGACAAGCCCGCCGGGATGACCTCGCACGATGTCGTCGCCGCTGTGCGGCGCGCCAGCGGGCAGCGGCGAGTCGGTCACGCTGGCACGCTGGATCCCATGGCCACCGGCGTGCTGATCGTCTGCTTGGGCGAGGCGACGCGCGTCGTCGAGTATCTGATGGCGGGGCGCAAGGTGTACGAGGCCTGGGTGCATCTTGGCGTCGAAACCGACACATATGATGCCGCCGGCGCAGTCGTCGCCACTGGCGCCGCGGAGCAGATCACACGCGCCGAGATCGAAGAAACACTATCGCAGTTCGTCGGCGTGATCGAGCAGGTGCCGCCGATGTACTCGGCGATCAAAAGTGGCGGCCAGCCTCTGTACAAGCTGGCACGGCGTGGCATCGAGGTAGAGCGAGAGGGACGTCAGGTCGAGATTCACGAGATACGGGTGCGCGATTGGGCCCCGCCCCTCTTGCACCTCGACATCACATGCAGCAAGGGGACCTACATTCGCTCTCTGGCCCATGATCTGGGCCAAGCGCTGGGCTGTGGCGGGCATCTGGCGCGGTTGGTGCGCACTGCCAGCGGGCGCTTCACGCTGGCAGAGGCGACGCCGTTGGAGGCGCTGCTGGAAAGTCTCCATCAAAGCGGCGGTGTGCCTTACCTCTTGCCGCTCGATGTGGCGCTCGGCGATTATCCGGCGCTCATCCTGGATGCAGAGGCAGAAGCTCGCATCCGCCATGGTCAGCAGATCGAGCTGCCTAGTCGGCCGTCAACAACTGGCGACCTGCTCCGTGCCTATGGGCCAGATGGGGCTTTTGTGGCGCTTCTGCGATATGATGCCGCGTCAGCACGCTGGCAGCCAGAGAAGGTCTTTCCACCCTTTTAGAAACGCGTATGCAAATCATCCACGGCCTGCAACAAGCTCATCTTGATCGCGACACCGTTCTCACCATCGGCGCCTTCGATGGCATCCATCTGGGGCACCAGGCGATCCTGCGGCGTATCATGGAGCGGGCGCGGGAGAGTGGCCTGCTCGGCGGGTTGGTAACCTTCGAGCCACATCCACGCGTCATCCTGGCTCCGCAGCAAGAGCACCGTTACCTGACAACGCTGGCGGAAAAGCTGGCCCTACTGCAAGAGCTGGCGCTGGATTTTTGCCTAGTCCTGCCTTTCAGCTGGGAGATGGCGGCGCAACCCGCGTCGGTCTTTGTGGCATCGCTGCGCAAACATCTTCACATGCGCGAGCTATGGGTCGGGCCGGATTTCGCGATGGGCAGAAACCGCGAGGGCGATGTCGAGGCGCTGCGCAGAATAGCAGACGAGCAATCGTTTACCCTGCGCGTGATCCCACCGGTCACCCAGGGGGAGCAGGCCATCAGCAGCACGCAGATACGTAATCTCTTGCGCCAGGGGGACGTGATGGAAGCGGCGCGGCTTTTGGGCCGCCGCTATCACCTGACCGGCCTTGTGGGCCATGGCGTGGGGCGAGGGAGACAACTGGGCTTTCCCACAGCGAACCAGATCATCACCTGCGAAAAGCTGATCCCGCTGAATGGCGTGTATGCGGTGTTCGCCGAGCTGGGAGCAGAGCACTATATGGGCGCAACCAACATTGGCGAAAGGCCCAGCTTTGGGCAGAGCGAGTGCACCGTCGAGACGTTCATCTTGGACTTTGACCGAGATATCTATGGCGAAGAGCTATCCATCCAGTTTGTGGCGCGACTTCGCCCGGAACTGCGCTTTGACAGCACCGCGGCGCTGTCCGCGCAGATCAAGCGCGACTGCGACCGCGCGCGAGAGATTCTGGCGGGGGCCATCTATACGCCTTCACCCATGGCGCGTCGGGAGCGAACGATGAACGAGGAAGAATTACCATATCAAGAAATCGCGCACACAGCCGACCTGGCGTTGCAGGTGCGCGGCAAGACATTGCGCGAACTCTTTGTCAATGCGGCGCGCGGCATGTTCCACCTGATGACCGGCACGGCAGACATGCCGCCGCGCACTCACGAGCACCTGATTAGCCTACAAGGGCCGGATAGCGAGACGCTGCTGGTGGACTGGCTGAACGAGCTTCTCTACTTGGCAGACAGAGAGAGGGAGATCATGGTGGATTTCAGCTTTGAGGTGCTGACGCCGACGCGCCTCGAGGCGCGTGTGGGCGCGACGCACAATGCGGCGATCCGCAAGGCGATCAAGGCGGCCACCTTTCACGATCTCCATATCACGCCGCTCCATCCAGACGAGGATCCACCCGGTTATCTGGTGAATGTCGTGTTTGACGTCTGACGACCAGTACTGGCAAGCTTTGAAAGGAGGTCAGCAATGGTCACGAAATCGGATCTAGTCCGGATCAACCGGTACCTGTACGAGATCCCCAAGTCGTTTCGCGCCGACATGCGCGTGCCGGCGCGGGTCTATGCCGATGAAGAGCTGGTCGAGATGGCGATTGAGGACAAGGCGCTCGACCAACTCATCAACACAACTACGCTGCCCGGCATTGTGGGACACTCGCTGGCGATGCCGGATGTGCATCAGGGGTATGGCTTTTCCATCGGCGGCGTCGCGGCCACCAAGCTCCCCTCCGGCGTCATCTCTCCGGGCGGCGTCGGCTATGACATCAACTGTGGAGTGCGCCTGCTCGGCTCCAACATGATGCGCGAGGAATTGCAGCCCTATCTGGACGAGCTGATGACGGCGCTCTATCGCGAGGTGCCCAGCGGCGTGGGCGAGGGCGGCAACATCAAGCTCTCCGCGCACGACATGGATGCCATCCTGGAGCGCGGCGCGGCATGGGCGGTGCAAAAGGGATATGGCAGCCAGGAGGACCTGGAACGCACTGAGGCGCAAGGAAGCATGCCCGGCGCGGACCCCAGCAAGGTCAGCGCGCGGGCGCGAGAACGGGCGCGCACCCAGACCGGGACGCTCGGTTCTGGCAATCACTTCTTGGAGATTGACGAGATCGTCGAGATCTATGATGAAAAGGTCGCCAGCGCCTTTGGCCTGTACCCTGGCCGTATCGCGGTGCAGATACATTCAGGCTCGCGCGCGCTCGGACATCAAGTGTGCACAGACTATGTGCGGAGCTTGCAACAGGCGCTACCCAAGTATGGCATTCGGCTGCCGGACCGGGAGCTGGTTTGCGCGCCATTTGATTCACCAGAAGGACAGGCGTACTTCAAAGCAATGGTCTGCGCTGCAAATTATGCTTGGGCGAACCGCCAGGTGATGGCGCATCTGACTCGTCAGGTGTTTGATCGTGTCCTGGCGGGCAAGGTGCGCCGGCGCGAGCTGTACATGATCTATGACGTGGCGCACAACATCGCCAAGGTGGAGGAGCACGTCGTTGACGGGAAACTGATGAAGCTCTGCGTGCATCGCAAGGGAGCCACGCGCTCCTTCGGCCCCGGTTCGCTGGAACTGCCCGCTGTCTATCGCGAGGTGGGCCAGCCGGTGTTGATCCCGGGCAGCATGGGCACGGCGTCTTATGTGCTAGTGGGCACGCAGAAAGCGATGGAGGAGACATTTGGCTCCACCTGCCACGGCGCGGGCCGCGTGATGAGCCGCCATGCGGCAAAGCGGGACGTGCGCGGCAGCGAGCTGCGCCAGGAGCTGGAAGCGCGTGGGATCTTGGTGCGAGCCGGAAGCATGTCTGGCTTGGCCGAGGAGGCGCCTAGCGCCTACAAGGATGTGGATCGCGTGATCGAAGTGGTGCATGGCGCCGGACTCTCGCTCAAAGTCGCACGCCTGCTACCGATCGGGGTCATGAAAGGGTAGCAACGCCAAGGAAATGCTTCGCATCCGTGACATGCTGACTTGGCTTTTCTGGCCGATTTCCCGATAATTCTGGCGGTAACCCGAGTTTGCCCCAGCTCAAGGTCTTGGGTAAAGGAGATGTCAATGGGTCGAAGGTTCTTGACGCTGTTCGCCGTGCTGCTCCTATTCCTGCTTGGCAGCACCCCCACCTCCAGCCGAGTCGCCACGGAGGATGAGCTGCTACAGGCAGAGATCATCTCCGGCGCGCCGCAGGCGGATCAGCCTTTGCTCGCCACCGGCAAGGTGGACCTGGCGCCGCACCAGCAGATCGCCACCCATCGCAGCCAGGTAACGCTGGCAATTGAGCTCTCAGAGGTGAGCAACCTCTATGCCGCGCAGGTGCACGTTCACTTTGATCCGCAGATGCTGGCAGTGGTGGATGCCAACGAAGCGGTAGACGGAATCCAGATCGCGCCGGGGAACTTCCCAGACCCCGCCCTTGGCTGGTGGACCAGCTATGCGGATAACCAGCTTGGCGACATTGACTACTCGGTAACCCTTCTCAATCCCGCGCCGCCGGTATCCGGCCGCGGCACATTGGCCGTGATCACCTTTGAGGCGCTCACTGTGGGTTTCACCGAGGTGCGCATCCACTCAGCGAAGCTCTCCGAGCCAGGCATTGTGCCAATTACCCCCATCGTTGGCCCGAATGCCACCATCATCATCAAACCCGACATCTACCCGTACTATGTGTCGCTGCCCCTGATACAGAAGAACGCGCTGCCCTAGCTGTTGCTGCCGCAGAAAGAGACGGGCGAGAGGCGCTCTCTGCCTCTCGCCCCCCACTATGCTGATGGCTCGTGCTGGCGATATCGCGCCTGACCCATCTCGTAGGCATCGCCGCCATAGATGTCGTTGATGACGATGACAGGCATCCGCGCCACGACCAGGCGGTGCAACGCCTCAGTGCCCAGATCAGCGTAGGCGATAACTTCTGCCGACAGCACGCATGCGGCGATCAGTGCTGCCGCGCCGCCTATCGCAGCGAAATAGACGGCCCGATGCCGTACCAGCGCCTCGCGCACCAGTGCCGAGCGATTCCCCTTGCCGATCATCCCCTTGAGCCCCGCCGCCAAGAGGCGCGGCACATACGCATCCATCCGCCCACTGGTCGTGGGGCCGGCGGAGCCGATCGGATGACCGGGACGGGCCGGCGACGGCCCCATGTAATAGATGATCTGGCCGCGGAGATCGAAAGGGAGCGGCTCGCCACGTTCCATCGCGGCCACGAGTCGCCCGTGCGCGGCATCTCGCGCCACATATAACGTGCCAGAGATGAACACCCGATCCCCGGCGTGCAGTTGGGCCACCACCTCATCGGTCAACGGCGCAGTGATCTCCACCGCATATTCTCCCTTGCCATCGGGCCGGTCAGCGCTAGAGCACGGCCTCCTTATGGCGCGCGCTGTGACATTGCAGATTCACTGCCACCGGCAGGCTGGCGATATGGGCTGGGAAGGTCTCCGCATGCACCGCGAGCGCTGTCGTGCGCCCGCCCAATCCCTGCGGCCCAATTCCCAGGCGGTTGACGCGCTCCAGGATATCCGCCTCCAAGGCCGCTACCTCGGGGTCGGGATGCGGCTGCCCGACGGGGCGAAAGAGCGCCTGCTTGGCCAACAGCGCCGTCTTTTCCATCGTTCCCCCGATCCCGACGCCCACGATCAGGGGTGGACACGGGTTCGCGCCGGAACGATCCACGCACTCGACGACGAAATCCACCACCCCCTGCCGACCAGCAGCCGGCGGAAGCACGCGAAAGTAGCTCATGTTCTCGCTGCCGCCGCCTTTGGCGGCCACCAGCAACTTGACTTGCTTGCCCGACACCACTGTCGTGTGGATCACCGGCGGCGTATTGTCGCCGGTATTGAGTCGCGCCGAAAAGGGATGCGCCACAATTGACTTGCGCAGATAACCCTCCCGATACCCCTGGCGTACTCCCTCGGCGATCGCCTCGTTCAGGTCGCCGCCGACGATATGCACCTCCTGACCAAGCTCCACAAAGACCACGGCAAAGCCGGTATCCTGACAGAGTGGGAACTCGCCGCGCGCCGCGATCTCGGCATTGTCGAGGATGACCTGCAGGATCTCCCGCCCCAGCGGCGAGGTCTCCCGTTCCTTGGCCTCGCGCAAGGCACGCAGCACATCCTCGCCCAGCTGATAGGCCGCCGCGACAGCCAACCGGGCCACCGTCGCGGTTATATCACGTGCGTGTATCTCACGCACGGCGCGCCCCTTCCTGTGGCAGGATGTCTCCAACATGGTCATTGTCCCTTCTTGGCACGCTGACGAGCCAGCCAGGCTTCCTTGTTACGATGCCGTATCTCATACGGCACGATCTGATAGCTTGCCAGGAACTCCTCACGCATAGCGGAGAAGGTACCATCCAGCAACGCCTGGCGAATCTCGCCCATCAAATGCACCATGAAATGCACATTATGCAGGCTAGTCAGGCGCAGGCCGAGGATCTCTTCGGCCTTGATGAGATGTCGCAGATACGCTCGCGAGAAGTGTTGGCAGGTATAACAGGTGCACCCTTCCTCAAGAGGCCCGCGTTGGCGGGCGAATTCGGCATTGCGCAAGTTCAACCGCCCGGTGTGTGTCAGAGCCGTGCCATTGCGCGCCAGTCGAGTCGGCAGCGCGCAGTCAAAGATATCAATGCCGCGGGCTACACATTCGACGAGGTCCTCTGGTGAGCCCACGCCCATGAGATAGCGGGGCTTTTGCTCCGGCAAAAGCGGCACCGTGATCTCCAGCATGGCGTGCATGTCCTCTTTCGACTCGCCCACGCTGAGGCCACCGATGGCATAGCCGGGGAAATCCAGTGCCGCGAGAAAACGCGCGCTCTCCTGGCGCAGATCCGCAAAGATCCCACCCTGCACGATGCCAAAGAGCGCCTGATCCTTTCGCGTCTGTGCTGCCCGGCAGCGTTCCGCCCACCGATGCGTGCGCGCCATCGCCGCCTTGATATACTCCCGCTCAAAGGGGATAGCACATTCATCCAACACCATGATGATGTCGGCGCCGAGTTGCTCCTGAATCTGCACCACCTTCTCCGGCGAGAAAAAGTGCTCAGAGCCGTCCAGATGAGAGCGAAAGACCGCCCCGTCGTCATTGACGCGCCTCAAGTCCTGCAGGCTAAAGACCTGAAAGCCGCCGCTGTCCGTGAGGATCGGCCGGTGCCAGCCCATGAACTGGTGCAAGCCACCCATCTCGGCGATGAGATCGGCCCCTGGGCGCAGATAGAGATGATAGGTGTT
>JAIOAV010000040.1:0-18791 GCA_019873665.1 Chloroflexota bacterium | reverse complement strand
CGAGGATCAGGGTCGCGCCCAACGTCTCCAGCTCTTGCGGCGAAAGCGTTTTGACCGTCGCCTGTGTCCCCACCGGCGCAAAAACCGGTGTCGGGATATCGCCATGCGGCGTATGCAAGACGCCAACCCGCCCCGCCGTGTCACGGTCACGCTGCAAAAGGTCAAAGGAGATGGTCATAGTGCGTCAGTACCTGACATGATAAGGCCTGCGCGTGCAAAAGCCAGCGCTCCGATGCACGACACAAGCCTACGAGGCTCATATAAGCTTGTCTCACATATTATACGGCAATCCCCGCCGCAGGCAAACGCCCGTGAAAGGAGGCGTGTATTATTCCGTGCGGAAAAGGGGGATTTGACAAGGGCGTGATCTGACTGGATAGAGAAACATCACCAACCCGAAGCAGAAGGTCACGCCCTACAGGAGCGATGAAACCGAATGGGCGAGTGCGGCGAGACAAGAAGGGACAGAAGTGGCCACGTAAAGGCCTGTTTTGGCTGCCGGTGATGGTGGCTTTGGGGCTCTGGCCGGCGGAAGGGGAGAAGCGCATTCTCGATGGGGAGATCGGCGCAGGACCCGGGAAGGATACGCAAGGCTAGCTCAAGCTGCTCATGCGCCTTGAGGAGCGTGGGGTGTGTGGCGCCAAGGGACTACGCTTGATCATCTACATTATTGCATGTCAAAGACCCGCCCCAGCTGATTGCCGTCGGGCTTTGACAAGAAGACGGCGTTGTGCTATTGATGTGTGAGCTTATACTGTAGGAGACATCAAGTGCGGACAGAGATGATTCGGCTGGCGATGTTTGACATGGCGGGGACCACCGTTGATGATATGGTGGACGGCTTGCCACTCGTGGTGGGCGCGACGCAACGCGCGTTTGCGAGACATGGTGTGAAACTCGACCCACATCTGATCCACGCGCAGCGCGGCAAGGAGAAGCGTGAGATGATCAGCGCGCTGTTGCAGGAGACGGGGCAGCCATCGGCCTTGCTTGAGCCGGTGTATGGCAGTTTCTTGTCGGAGCTGGAGTGTGGCTTGTTAGCGGTGCGCGAGATGCCAGGCACCGAGGAAACATTTCTCTTTTTGCGGCAGCGAGGCGTCAAGGTCGCTGTGGGAAGTGGGTTCCCGCCGGATGTTACGGCGCGCATCATCGCGCATCTCGGCTGGCGCGCGCGTGGCCTGATAGACTATGCCACCACCGCGGAGGAGGCGGGTGGTGGCCGCCCTGCGCCAAACATGATCCACGCAGCGATGGCCGCGCTGGGTGTGGATGACCCCCGGCACGTGCTGAAGATCGGCGACACGATGATGGATATGTTGGAGGGAAAGAACGCGGGAGCGTGGACCGTCGCTGTACTGACGGGCTCGCAGACGCGCGCCCAACTGGCGTCGGTCTCGCCGGACGAGATATTGCCAAGCGTGGCTGATATCCCCGCGCTTTTTGCCAGGATGACCGAGGACGAGCAAGATGCCATCGCTTGAGGATGCCACCGCTCTCGCCGTGACCGCGCACCGTGGTCAGCAGGAAGAAGTGGACCAGCCGTATGTCCTGCATTCTTTGCGGGTGATGTTGTGTCGCGAGACGGAGACGGCGTAGGACTGCGCATTGGGATAAGCGGTTGGCAACATGGCTGAGGATGGGAAAGGAGGCATGGACGTGATGGATCCGTATATGGTCAAGCCGGGACAGAAGGTGCATCTCGCGGCATGGAATCCGGATGATACTGGCGATTTCGCTGGCAAGCCCGAGGCGCGAAAGGCGCTGAAGAAGCTGCGCAAGGAGCTGGTGGAGCTGCAAGAGCGGCTGTATGCCGAGGACAAGCACAAGGTGTTGATCGTCTTGCAGGCGATGGATACCGGCGGCAAAGATGGTGTCATCAAGAGCGTGATGCGCGGTGTCAACCCGCAGGGATGTCAGGTGGCCAGCTTCAAGGTGCCAACCCCGGAGGAACTGGCGCACGACTTTCTCTGGCGAGTGCACAGTCGAGTGCCTGGGCGCCGCTTTATCACCATTTTTAACCGCTCACACTATGAAGATGTCTTGGTGGTGCGGGTGCATGACATAGTGCCGGAGGATGTGTGGCGACAGCGCTATGAGCAGATCAACAACTTTGAAAAGCTTCTGGCAGATACCGGCACGCTGATCCTCAAGTTCTATCTCCACATTTCCAAGGATGAGCAGAAAAGGCGGCTGGAGGCGCGACGGGACACGCCAGAAAAGCGCTGGAAATTCGCCGTCGGCGACCTGAAAGAACGGGCGTATTGGGAAGACTATATGCAGGCTTACGAGGAAGCGCTGACCCGCTGCAGCACGCCATGGGCGCCGTGGTATGTGGTGCCGGCGAACAAAAAGTGGTATCGTGATCTGGTTGTCGCGCGCACCTTGGTCGAAAAGCTCAAGGCGCTGGATATGCGCTATCCTGAAGCCCCGGAGGGAATCGAGGAGGTGCAGGTCCCCGATTAGCGCTCGCACGCGACCCGCGCCGCTACTTGATGCAGGTCTGGCCGTATAGTATGCAGCGCGACAGATTTCAAAGGCATCGCAGGGAATGGGGTGGTCTCTATGTCCGATTTGATTGATGACCTAAAGGGCAAGGTTGGCGAGTGGGTGGATAGCCTGGACAAGGGAGGGCAGGTCCGCGCGGCTATCGAGGGCATCCGCAGGCAGATCTCCGAATCGGATCGCAAACGGCAGATCAAGCGAGCCGAGGCGGAACTATCCCGCCTCAAGTTGCAGTACGATCAATCTGTGATCGCCCTGGGCCTGCAAACTCTCGCCCTATACGAGACAGGCAAGCTGGGCAACCAGGAGTTGGGCCCGCTCTGTCAACGCACTGTTGAGATGAGGAAGGAGATCACGACGCTGGAAGCTGAGCTGGCCAAGTTGCAGCCGGCGCCCGCTCCCGAAGCAGGCCCGCCGTGCCCATCATGCCACCGCCCGCTGCCGGTGGGGAGCGCTTTTTGCCCCTACTGCGGCAGCAAGGTGGAAGCAGTGCCTGCCGAGCGACTCTTCTGCCCGCACTGTGGCGCTTCGTTGCGTCCCGGAGCCAAGTTCTGCCCCGCCTGTGGGCAGAGCATCTCATAGCAGCGCCATCTCTTGGATGACGCGGTCGTCATCCGGGCATTGTGCGGAGTCAATTTGCTCTCGCGCGAAAAGTGGTATATAATCTTGCCGTACGCGGTGGACGTAGCTCAATGGTCAGAGTGCTAGACTGTGGATCTAGTGGTTGCGGGTTCAACTCCCGTCGTCCACCCCTTTTCATTGTAGGGTGAGTGTCGTCACGGATTCCAGCGGTAATGCAGTAACTGCGGTGTGGTTCGTACACCATCCCCCGCGCCACGCGCAACGGGCGTAGGCGTCGGGAGTGTTGGCGTTTTCACGACGACTGACTGTCAACCGAGCGTGGATCAGACCCGATCCACGCTTTTTTCTGGAAAGGAGCTGCACACCATGGCCCCTGCCAAAGTGCAACCCCGCGTGCCGCGTGGCATGCGCGACATCCTGCCGGAGCAGATGATCAAACGGCAGTATGTTATGGATCTGATGCGCCAAGTCTTCGAAAGCTTTGGCTTTGAGCCGCTCCAGACGCCGGTGCTGGAACTGAAAGAAACCCTGATGGGCAAGTATGGTCCCGAGGCGGAAAAACTGATCTACTACGCGCAGCATGTCCAGGGCAGCGAGGAACTGGCCATGCGGTACGATCTTTCAGTCCCGCTTTCGCGGGTAAGCGCGATGTATCGCGACTTGCCCAAACCGTTCAAGCGCTACCAGATGGCACCGGTCTGGCGGGCGGAGCGACCGCAAAAGGGCCGCTACCGCGAGTTTTACCAGTGCGACGTGGACATCGTGGGCAGCGACAGCATGCTGGCCGATGCCGAGATCATGAGCGTCATCTATGAGGTGCTTAACCGCCTGGGCTTTCGCCAGTTTCGCATTCTGCTCAACAACCGCAAGATCCTGACCGGCCTGGGAAGCTATGTGGGTGTGCCGGACGAGCAGTTAGGTGGCCTCTATCGTGCCATTGACAAGCTGGACAAGATCGGCGCCGAGGGAGTGAAGGAAGAACTGTTGAGCAATGGCCTCTCTCATGAAGCGATCGCGCGGCTCATGGCGCTGCTAACGGCGCGGGGAAGCAACAGGGAGCTGCTAGCCGAGCTGCGCGCGCGTTTGCAGGACTATCCGCGTGCGCTGGCGGGCGTGGCAGAGCTGGAGGAGATCGTCGAAGCGTTGGGCGCGCTCGGCGTGCCAGAGTCGGCATACCAGGTAACCTTTTCTATGGTGCGCGGCTTGGATTATTACACGGGGCCGATCTACGAGACGGTTGTGGATGAGCCCAAGATCGGCAGCATCACCGGCGGCGGCAGGTATGATGAGCTGATTGGGCTTTTCACGAATCAGGGTCTCCCTGCGACGGGCACGTCGCTGGGCATCGAGCGCATCATTGACGTGATGGATGAGCTGGGCATGTTCCCCCCGCAGATCGGCCGAACGGTGGTGCAGGTTCTCGTTACGCGTTTTGACGTGGCATCTTTGCCCGCATCTTTGCAGGTGGCCACGGAATTGCGCCGCGCCGGGATAAGCACGGAGCTCTACATGGAGGACGATGCGCTGGGCAAGCAGATTCGCTATGCGGTCCGCAAGGGCGTTCCGTATCTGGTGATCCTGGGGCCGGACGAGGCCGCGAACGATCAGGTTACCCTGCGTCATCTCGCACGGGGGGAGCAGGAAACGGTAGCGCGTGCCGAGCTGGTGTCCAAGTTGCGCCAGTGGGCGAGCGCAGGGCAAACCGGGGAGCTTCTGTAAGGCGTTACATGATGCAGACCGCGGCGAGGCATCCGCATGCGGCGCTTGTGCACAAACGAAAAAGGGGATTCGTCGGCGACGGATCCCCTTTTCGCTGTCTCTGTGAGTTACTCTTGATCTCCCATGCGCAAGGCCTGAAAGACGCCGCGACGCGTGGCGGCGACGACTACCGCCAACTGCGCCAGGATGAGCGCCACCACAAAGGCGACAGTGATCTGGGCGATCCTTTCCCAGGCGATCAAGGGCACAAGCGACGGCGGTCGTAGCGCCATCTCGGTGGTCACACGGAAGAAGGGGATAAAGAGATCGGACACGAACACGCCAATGGCAAGTCCGCACAGCACACCATAGCCGGTGAGCACTCCGTATTCGAGACTGATCTGTGTTAGCAGCTGTCCCTGTGTCAGGCCGACGGCGCGGACAATGGCAAAGCGATACAGCCGTTCACGCAGCGAGGCATAGTTGTACACGAGAAGGCCGATGCCCGCAAAGAGCGCGGCCGCCAGAAAACTCAGGGTGAGCATGCCAAAGATGCCGACACGCTCCATCTGGTTCTGCTCCAGCGCGATCAAAGGCCCCACGTCGCGCCACTTGGAGATCCAGACGCCGAGCGACTCGATGCCCTCGCGCAGCGCATTGCGATCCGCTTCTGGGTCAACCCGGAACCAGATGCTGTGCGGCAGCGCGCTGCCCGCTTCGTTAAAGAGATGGTCCAGATTGCCGACGATCGTGGTCCGCTCCTCTTCATAGACGGTGGGGAAGTAGTTGTACACGCCCACGATCGTGTATTGGCCTTCCACCGTGATGTTCTCGATAGAAGTGCGAAGCAGCAGTGTGTCGCCGATGTTCAGGCTCGCCAGTCGCATGGCATTCTGGGAGACCAGAATGCCGTCGGGGCGCATAGCTAGGCGATTCATCAGCTCACCGAGTGACTCTCGCGCAAAGTCGCTGCGGAAGGCGGCGACGCCCGGAAAGTCGAGGCGGTCAATGCCGAGGAAGCGGGCGCGGATGTTGCGGCGTGCGCCAATCGAGTCAATGGTCGTCGAGTAATCGCCGACGCGCGTCGCCAGTTGCACGCCGGGCAGCTTCAGGTACTCCTCGATGGGCAGCAGCCATGCGCCCTTGCTCAAATCAACAGGTCCGCTCGACTCGCCTTCAGGAGGTGTGGTGCTTTGGGTAAACGCCACATCGGCACCGATCTCATAGTATACCCGGTCCAGAAGCCATTGATCCAAGCTGCTGGCCATAGAGGCCATATAGCCGCCCAGGCTTAGTGAGGCGATGACCAGCAGTATCGCGCTGATATACTGACCGCTCTGTCGCGACAACTGCCTGAATGCCATGTACATTGCCGGCCATGGCAGGCGGGCAAAGATCCAGTCCAGAGCGCGCATGGCGATGGGGAAGATGCGCACAGCGAGCAGCGAAGCCGTCAACACAAAGAAGGTCGGCGCCAGGAAGAGGAGCGGGTCTTGGAAGGGGTCGCCACCAAAGGTCTCGCTCAGGAGGCCGAGTGTGCCGCGCTGCGAAAGCTGGCGGTAGCCATACCAGGTCGGGATCAGCAGCAGAATGTCAAGATAGAAACGCTGCCAGAACGGCGGACGCTGTGGGCGGGAGCGCTCCTGCTGATACGTAACTACGCTGTGTCGCGCGATGCTGACGGAAGGCCAGATACGCATGATCAGCGAAACCAGGAGGGCACCGGCCACGAGCTGAATGTTGATGGCTTCGGCGGTGATGGGGAGCGGATCTCGTTGCACGAAGGACATGAAGCTCAGGCTGTTCCCCATCAGGCGCGCCATCTGCAATCCCAAGAAGGCGCCGACCGGCGCTCCCACGATCAGCAGGATCATCCCTTCCGTGAAGCTCACCCGCAGGATATGGCTGCGTCCCATACCGCGACCGATCATCACAGTATTCTCTTGCTGTTGCCACTGCACGGTGATGGTCGAGATCAGGCTCAAAAAGTAGAAGAGAAAGCCGATGACAGGCACGCTGAAGCTAAAGAGGAGGATGGTCATCGCCTTCTCGCGCTGCAAAAAGTTGTCCAGCGGTGCCGTGGGGGAATAGTCCATCGTGGCGTCGGGGACATACTTGTCGATAATCTGGCGCGCCTTGCTGAGGCCGAGCGCATAGACGCGTGCGTCTTCGGAGGCCAACCGTGACTCATCCAGCACCAGATACCAGGAGACAAAGCCGGTCTTGGAATCCAGGTTTGGCTCGACATGAGAGACATAATCCGGCAGCCGTACCATCAGCACGTCCTGGTAGGAAAAGTCCGGGTTGAAGAACCAGAACTTGTCTGAAACGTCTTTGGCCTGCCAAAGGCCAACGATTCGCACAGGGATCGTTGAGCGCTGGATAACGGCAATGGCATTGTAGCGCTCACCCACTTGCAGGCCCCACTTGGCGGCCAGGCGTTCATGGACCCACACATCCAAGTACTCTCCTGATCTGGCGTCGTCCATCGGCCCGCCTTCCAGGATGTTCATCTTGTCCTCGATCCCCTGCACGAAACCGATCTTGACCTCGCCCAGCATCTTGTCCTTTGTTGTGTAATGGGGATCATCGGGCAAGGCCGTCAGGGTCAGGCCAGGCGTCTCCCCTTCGATCACCAGCCGCTTCACGGGCAAAGACACTTCCGCCGATACGGTCTCGGCAATATGGCCACCAAGGGTGAGGGCATCGTTCACAGAGAGAGGTTGGCGATAGGAGGACAGCTTGTAAAAGCGCAACGAGACTGGGGGGCGGCCCGATATGGCGGCGAGTTGCTCCAGCTCCTCTGTCATGACGACAAAGCTGACGGCACGCGAGAAGACTGGCACGCATACCACCAGACCTACCGCCAGCGCCACCCCCAGTAGCGACAAGATCGTCAGCATTGGTCGGCTTAGCAGACGTTTTATGCCTATTGAGATCATCTCTCTCCCGCTCTTTCTAGAAATGACAACAGATGAACAAGAGGCCTTTCTCCGAGACTGGCGTCTGGCTCCTCTTCATCCCACGCTGATTATAGCCAATTTCAGGAAACGGTCAAAGCTCAATCTCGTCTGGGAACCGTGCTTGGTTATGGGCGAGATCGTGTTATAATGCAGATGGAATCAGCGGGAAAGGAGATTCAGCCATGCGATTCGTTCGCTCAAGCGGCATCTTGTTTCACCCGACGTCTTTGCCCGGAGCCTATGGCATTGGCGATCTGGGAGACGAGGCTCACGAGTTCTTGCGCCTGCTGGTGGAAAGTGGACAGACCTTCTGGCAGGTGATGCCACTGGGTCCCACGGGCTATGGCGATTCGCCATATCAGGCGTTCTCCGCGTTTGCCGGCAACCCGCTGCTTGTCAGTCCCGACAAGCTAGTCGTGGATGGCTATCTCGATGTAACTCCGCCGCCGCCGAGCTTTCCCGCGGAACGCGTTGATTATGGCCCAGTGATCCAGTACAAGATGGAGGTGCTGCGCAGCTCGTTTGGCTTCTTCCAGCGCCGAGCAACGCCGGCGCAGCGGGACGCCCTTTGTCAGTTCTGCCAGGCAAATGCCTTCTGGTTGGATGATTACGCGCTTTTCATGGCGCTCAAGCGGCACCACGGTGGCGGCGTGTGGAGCCAGTGGGAGCCAGAGATTGTGAGCCGGCGGCCCCAGGCGGTGCAGAGGTGGTCAGAGACCTTGCACGAGGAGATCGAGCGGGAAAAGTATCAGCAATTCCTCTTTGATCTGCAGTGGGGTCAGCTGCGCCATGCTGCTAATGCCCAGGGAGTGCGAATCATCGGCGACGCTCCCATCTTTGTCGCCTATGACAGTGCCGATGTCTGGGCGCACCCGGAGATGTTTCGCCTGGATTCCGCTGGGCGCCCGACGCACGTGGCGGGAGTGCCGCCCGATTACTTCAGCCCGACGGGGCAACTATGGGGCAATCCCCTTTACCGTTGGGATTGGATGGCAGATCACGGCTTTGGGTGGTGGATTGAGCGCCTGCGCAAGATCTTTGAGATGGTGGATGTCGTGCGCCTGGATCACTTTCGTGGTTTCGAGGCGTATTGGGAGGTGCCGGCGGGCGAAGAGACCGCCATCAACGGTCGGTGGGTGCAGGGACCCGGGAAGGCGCTCTTTGTTGCGGCGCAGCAGGCGCTAGGTGAGTTGCCGATCATCGCTGAAGACCTGGGTGTGATCACGCCGGAGGTGGAGGCGCTGCGCGACGAGTGTGGCTTTCCGGGCATGAAGGTGCTACAATTTGCATTCGGCAGCGGGGCAGACAACCCCTATCTGCCACATAACTACACGCAGAATTGCGTCGTATATACTGGCACGCACGACAACGATACCACGATCGGCTGGTTCGCCACCCGCGGGA
Source organism: Chloroflexota bacterium (assembly GCA_019873665.1). Taxonomy (GTDB): domain Bacteria; phylum Chloroflexota; class Anaerolineae; order JAAYEA01; family JAAYEA01; genus JAIOAV01. The sequence goes on along the minus strand of JAIOAV010000040.1, from coordinate 9,642 downwards.
CTGAGGAACGCAAGGCGATTCAAGAGTATCTGGCGCGCGACGGGCACGATATCGCCTGGGACCTGATGCGACTGGCACATAGCTCGGTGGCCGACCTCGCGGTCGTCCCTTTGCAGGATGTATTGCGCCTGGGCAGCGAAGCGCGGATGAACACGCCCGGCCGTGCTGGCGGCAATTGGGGATGGCGGCTGCGAAGGGGTGCATTCACAGACCAGCTTGTGCAGCACCTATATGATATGACGCGCATCTATGGGCGACTTACCAAAGAGACCGAGTCGCCCGAAGCGATTGCTTCCTAGGAGGACAGCCAACGACGTCGTGCGTAGGCAAAGCCGAGCGCGAGAACGGCGATTAGCAGCATTCCCAGAATTGCCAGGATTCTTGAGCCAGTGTCCGCCGATCCATTCGATGGGACGGATGTGGCGGTCGGCGTGGGCGGGGCGCTGGTTGCGGTCGCTGTGGCTGTATTGGCGGCTGGCAGTGTGGCGGGGGCCTCGATCGCGGTCGGTGAAGGCGGCAGAGTCGGCGTCAGAGTTGGCATCAGGGAGGGGGTGGCCCTTGGCGCAGGGCTTGGCAGCGGCGGCTGCTGTTTGGTATAGGAGGGCGTCGCTGCTGGCGTGATTGTCGCCTGGATCGTTGCGGTTGCAACCGGTGTCTCAGTTGCGACCGCCGTTACGGTCGTAGCGGGCGTGGCGGTCACCGGGCCGGGGTAACTCTCCGGCGTCGCGGTGGGTTGGGTGCCCGCCGTAGTTGGCGAAGGGTTCGCCGCTGCCTGGCTGATCACGATCACACTGCCGGTTAGCGTTACTGGTAGATTCTCACCCCCAAAGACAGCCCGTGTCGCAAGAGGGCCATCGAGCAGGAACTGGACAGCGGTGCCGGTTGTGGCCGTCAGCGCCTTGCAGCGCACGCGCACCAGCTCAAAGCGGCCAGATGGAGGCGTGCCAAACATCTTGCCGGCAGCGTAGGTTACCAGCCCCTGATCATTGCTGTACCCCTGTTGAAAGACATCGCTCATGGCCGTGCCTGGCGTCAGGCTCACCACCGTCATGTAGGATGGCTCAAACTCCAGCGTTAACTGCACTCCGTCGAGCTGTTGCTGGCCGCTATCCACCATAATGCTCAGGGTAAAGTCAGCATCTGGCGTGACGGTCAGCGTCTGCGGCTCGACCAACAGGTATACAGGCGATGATGCGAAACTTGCTGGCGCGCCCGTAAGAAATAGCGTGATCGCAACCGCCATCAACAGGTAGCGAGACAGACGTATCACTTTTGACCTCTTGGCTGCGGCCCGGCGGTAATTTGTGCCAACGGCTATAGCCCTGCCGGCCCAACAGGAAAGTAGCAGACGCCCACTGTGCCGGGGCCTGTGTGCACAGAGAGCACAGGGGAGAGCTGCGTCATGAGCGTTTCCACGCAGTTGACGCTCTTCTGGATCATCTGCTGCAATTCCAGAGCGTCGCTCAGGGCAGCCACATGGACCATTGCCAGCTTGATCTTGTCCCCCGGTTGGATGTCCTTTTCGATGAGCTGCACGATCCGCTTGTACGCCCCAAGCCGGCTGCGGGCCGTGCCCAACGCCACGATCACCCCGTCCTCCATGCTGATGAGCGGCTTGATGTTGAGCAGCGAGGCAACGAGGTGCTTGGCGCGACCGATACGGCCTCCCAGATAGAGATAACGCAATGTATCTGCGGTCTGGATCATCTTGGTGACGGGGATCATGCGGCGAATCAGCGCCAGGATGTCATCCAGGGAGCGACCTGCCCGCGCGGCGCGCGCGGCCTCGATGGTCATCCAGCCGTGGCACATGGCGACGTTACGCGTGTCCACCACCTCGATGCGCACGTCGGGCGGCAACTCGGCTTTGACCATATCGCGAGCGATCATAGCGCCCTGGTAGGCGCCGCTGCCGATAGATGTCATATGCAGCGAGATGATATCCTTGGTCTTTTGCGCGGCGCGGCGGAACGCCTCCACATAATCCCCGACGCCAGGATTCGCCGTCTTGGGCACCTCGCTGGCGGTCGCCAGGTAGGGAAAGAACTCCTCCCGCGTGACCTCCACGAGATCGCGCTGCGCATGGGTACCGATGTGCAGAAAGTATGGCACCATCGTGATGTCGAGCTCGGCATACATCTCATCGGGGATGCTGGCACAACTATCTGTGATCACTGCGACCTGGCTCATGTGCCTTTCCTCCTTGCCTCTAATCGCGCTATTTCGTCCCGCCAACCGCCATGGCAAAGACCTGCAAGAAGCGGCTATCGTCGCGTTTGCCCGGCGGGAAGCGTTCGCGCAGCCGGTAGTTGCGCACCATCTTGCGCCCGAGCGTCTCTGCCCATCGGGCTTCGTATCGGCGCAGGAACGCCGCGGACGTGTTGCCCGCAGCGATGGCCTCGCTGGCGACCTCCGCGGCGATCCGTCCGGCAGACATGCCACTGGTGATGCCACCGCCTGTCAGCGGGTCCACTTGACGCGCTGCATCCCCCACTAGCATCAAGCCGTCACTGACGATCTGCCCGGGCGTCAATGCCACCGGCACACCCCCCACGATCAATGAAACAGGGTAACCCTGGGCTAGTGTGCGCTGGTCTGCGATAAAGCGGTTCAGATACTCTAGCGGTGTCACCTTTGCCAGATCCGCCTGCACGCCCAGACCGACGTTGGCGCGCCTCTCCCCCTTGGGGAATATCCAAGCATAGCCGCCGGGTGCCACCTGCTCGCCGATATAGTAGCAAGTGCATTCCGGATCAATATCAATCCCCGCCAAGAGGTATTGCGCGCACGTCATCAGGTCGCGAGCGGGGAGACGTGTATCCAGCCCGCCCCACCGCCCTATCAGGGCGCCGACACCGTCGGCGCCAATGACGATTTTGGCTTCCACCTCACACTGTCCTGTAGGTGTCACCAACTGCACGCCGCGCACTGTACTATCTTCCCAGAGGAGGCCGGTGGCTTGTGTCTTGACCATGACCTCTGTGCCCGCTGCCACGGCGCGCTCTGCCAGCACGCGATCGAAAACTCTGCGTTCCAAAACGTAGCCGATCGCGTTCTCTGTGCCCAGCGTCATATCCGCCCGACTGTGGCCCAATGCCACAATCCGCGCTCGGCGGATCGTGGCCGAGATCCAGCGCGCATCCGGCTCGATGAACGGGGCGAGCATTTCGTGTCCCACACCCTCGGCGCATTGCACCGGCGAACCGATCTCCTGCCGCCGGTCCACCAAAAGCACTGACAGACCGCGTTCTGCGGCGAAACGGGCCGCAGTAGCGCCGGCCGGGCCGCTCCCGACGACGACGACATCATAAGATCGGCGGCATGGCTGTTGGCGCGCCACGGGAGCCGGCGTGAGACTCAATGCGCCCGTAGGGCAAGCTACGATGCAGTCGCCACAATCCAGGCAATCCTCTCGCACATGCAGCCGCGTCTCGGCCAGATAGAGCGCGTCGGCGGGGCATAGGCTCACACAGCCGCCACAGTAGCAGCACTTGCTTTCATCTATCGAGATCATCGCATATCCCCATAACACGGAGAATGCCTCCGCCGGTCCTCTGGCGTCGGCATCCTGTCGAGCGTGATCTTGTGGCGCGCCGCCTACATCATCTTGTTACGTATATAGTTCACCGCGTCCGCGACTGTGGCGATTTTCTGCGCGTCCTCGTCCGAGATCTCGCCGCCGAACTCGTCCTCAAAAGCCATCACAAGCTCGACCAAATCGAGGGAATCGGCCTGCAAATCCTCGCGGAAGCTGGCCTCCATCTTGACATCGTCTGGATCGACGCCAAGTTGCTCGACGACAATCCCTTTGACCCGCTCGAACAGTTCGTCCATCTTTTGCCTCCTCCTGATTAGCTTGTGCAAGGCGGAATCGCCGCTTGCTTTCCAGAGAAAACTGCATCCAGTATACCAGCGTTTGGGGATCCCGTCAATTGTTTGGTTTGACACAGATCCCTATGACTGGTAACATCTTTACAAACACCATTTTTATGATCAGGTTACGTGGCAGAGAAGGCTCATGCATAGCGAGCGGAAACAGGAACATTTGCGGATCTGCGTCGAAGAGGACGTCGAGACCTCAGCGGTGACCACCGGTCTGGAGCACTTCCGGCTGATGCATTGCGCTCTACCGGAGATGGCGCTTGCGGACGTGGATCTTGCCACGCCCCTCTTGGGTAAGACGCTCCGCGCTCCTTTTCTGATCTCAGCGATGACGGGCGGTACGCCGGCAGCCGAGCAGATCAACCGTAACCTGGCGACTGCCGCACAGCGTGCCGGCGTAGCCATGGGGCTTGGTTCGCAGCGGGCGGCCTTGGAAGACCCGCAGTGGGTGCGGACGTATCGGGTACGCGACGTGGCGCCAGACATACTGCTCCTGGCCAATCTGGGTGCCGTGCAGCTCAACTATGGCTATACAGTGACAGAATGCCTACGTGCTGTGGAGATGATCGGCGCCGATGCCCTGGTGCTGCATGTGAATCCGTTACAGGAGTGTTTGCAGCCGCAAGGCAACACCGATTTCCGCGGCCTCATCGCCAAGATCGGCGAGGTCTGCGCGGCGCTGCCGGTGCCGGTGATCGTCAAAGAGGTCGGCTGGGGCTTTTCGGAGGATATCGCGCGGCGCTTACAGGAGGTGGGCGTGGCAGGGCTGGACGTGGCAGGGGCAGGGGGTACCTCCTGGAGCCGGGTGGAGGGATATCGCCAAGCTGCGCAGGGTCGCCAGATCGCGGAGGCGTTTTCTGGCTGGGGCATCCCCACAGCGCTGGCGCTCCGACTGGCACGTCGCGGCGCTCCCGCTCTGCCGTTGATTGCCAGTGGCGGCTTTCGCACCGGCGTGCAGGCCGCGATTGCCCTGGCTCTGGGCGCAGATGCGGTGGGTATCGCGCGGCCCCTGCTGGAAGCCGCGATGCAATCGGCCGCCGCTACGAACGATGTGCTCAATCAGTTTGTCGAAGCGCTGCGTATCGCCATGTTTGCCGCGGGCGTTCGGACCGTGAAAGAGCTCAGGAATGCCACGCTGATCTGCGATGCCGATGCCTTCGGCGTGCGCATCGTCAGCGCCAACGCTCTCTGGGGGGAGTAGCCAATGGATAATCGTCCCTGGCTGCGGGCTGTCGAAGAGGAGATGGAGGCGCTTCTGGTATCTCATGACCCGGGCCTGCGCCCCTTCTATGGGATGATGCGCTATCATCTGGGATGGCTGGATCGCCACCTGGAACCGGTGCAATCGGATGGAGGAAAGCGCATTCGTCCCTGGCTTTGCCTTCTGACGTGTGTGGCGGCAGGCGGGAACCCAGAGCGGGCATTGCCAGCGGCGGCGGCGATCGAGTTGCTGCACAACTTTTCGCTCATTCACGATGATATCGAGGACAACAGCCGGCTGCGCCGCCACCGCGAGACGGTGTGGGCGATCTGGGGTATCCCGCAGGCGATCAATGTCGGCGATGGGATGTTGATGTTGTCGCGCCTTGCGCTGCATAGGTTGCGTGACCGCGGCGTCGCGGCGGATAGGGTGCTACAGGTGGCCCGGATTCTGGATGACACCTGCCTGCGGCTGTGTCAGGGCCAATACCTTGATATCTCCTTTGAGGAGCGTATTGACATCACCATCGAAGAGTACCTGTTCATGATCGGCGGAAAATCGGCCTCTTTGATTGCGGCATCCGCTGAGATCGGCGCGGCATTGGGCACGGATGACGCCGCGATGGTGGCGGCATATCGCGACTTTGGCTGGGAACTGGGGATGGCCTTCCAGATGGTGGACGATATCCTTGGCATCTGGGGTGATCCCGCCGTGACCGGCAAGTCTGCCGCCAGCGACATCCTCTCTCGCAAGAAAACACTGCCCATCCTCTACACGTTGGCGCGAGGCGATGACAACAGCCGGGCGCTGCAGAACCTGTATGCCGCGCCAAGCTTGGACGAAGCGGATGTCGCGCATGTGCTGGCGCTGTTGGAGCGCGCTGGCGCGTTGGCTGATGTCCGGGCACGCGCGGAGGTACACACAGGTCGTGCTCTGGCGGCCCTGGCGCGAACTGGCATGGAAGGCCCCGCGCAGGAGCAGTTGCGGGAGATCGCCCGTTCCTTCTTGACCCGCGCCAAATAGGCATCTATCGTGGATGTAACGCGGAACATCCGTCTCGTTGGCAGCGTCACAATAGCTGCTGGTCTTTGAGGAGCGTGTTGCTCCATATCCCTGCTCCCTCACAAGTATGCTCCTTCCCCTGAAGAGGAGCCAGCGATGGTAGGAGGTCGCTATGTCCAGACTGTGCCGGTTCGAGCCGCGGGCTATGCGCCGTGGCTTCATCCTCGTGTTGTGCCTGCTTTTTGTCGCCTCTTTGCTCTCTTGTGGGGAGATGCCGACCCCTCAACCCACTGCGTCCCCCGCTGCGACCGCTACGGCGACATTGGTCGCCCAGGCAACGCCGACGTCGGGCGCAACGCCAACGGTAGGCATCGCGCAGGCGAGCGCCACGCCCGGGCCGATGGCATCGCCTACGTTGCGCACCGTGATCCTGCCGCCACAGGCGCCGATCCTGATCCGGCGCGAACCCGCTCCCGGTGAGGAGCACAAGATCAACCAGCCGGTGCGGGTCACTTTTGACCAGCCGATGAACCAGACATCGGTGGAGCAGGCGTTCCAGATCAGGCCGACGGTGGATGGCAAGTTCTCATGGCAACAGAACACGATCTATTTTGCGCCGACGGGCGAGTTCCAGCGCGATACCACATATGAGGTGATCATCGGCGAGACGGCGACTAGCGCCAAGGGTCTCGCATTGCCGCAGCCGGTTGCCTTTCGTTTCCGCACCGTTGGCTACTTGCAGGTAACCGATGTGCAGCCAGCGCCAGATATCACTGAAGTGGACATGCAGGCGGATATCATTGTGGCCTTCAACCGGCCGGTCGTCCCCCTGACGGCGATTGATCGGCAGGCGGACCTGCCACAGCCGTTGCGCTTCGTGCCGCCTGTATCCGGCAAAGGCGAATGGCTCAACACCTCGATCTACGTCTTTCATCCGGAAAGTGGACTTCTGCCTGCCACGACGTACCAGGTCAGCGTCACAGGGGGGCTGACCGATATGACCGGTGGCGTTTTGCCAGAGGATTATGTTTGGGCGTTCACGACCAAGCTGCCCGCAGTGGCGACAACGAAGCCCTTCTCTGGCGCCATCTTCGTCGCACCAACCGAAGTCATCAGCGTAACTTTCAACCAGCCGATGGATCCTCTCTCGACAGCCGCTGCCTTTTCATTAAGCAGCGTTGATGGTCAGCGGGTGGCAGGGCTCTCGCGCTGGGAGGGGAACACGCTCCTCTTTGCGCCCGCGGCGCCACTGTCGCTGGGCGTCACATATAATGCCCGCGTATCAGCGAGCGCGCAGGCCGCCAGCGGTGACAAGACGATGGCTCGCGACTATACGTGGCGCTTTACCGTTGTCCCTGAACCTGCCATCATCGGCACGCGGCCACGCGATGGCGAGAGGAACGCCTCGCCATACACCGACCTGGAGCTGGCCTTCAGCGGACCGATCGATCCGCGCACGCTCATGCCGAACCTCACGATCATCCCCGAACCGACCGCCGTGTACACCTACTGGGGCGAATCGGATACTCGGGTCTGGATTAGCTTTGGCGCGCGTCCATCAACCGCCTATCGGGTGACCATCGGGGCCGATCTCGCGGATCGCTATGGGCACAAACTGGGGCGGCCATACTCGCTCTCGTTCACCACTGGCCCGCTCTCACCGGAGTTCAGCCTCGCGTTGCTGGATCGCATCGGCGTCTATAACGCCTACACCGAGACGGTGATCCTGGCGTCGCACGTGAATGTGTCGCAGGCCACGCTGGCGCTCTACGAGCTGAGCCGTGAAGACCTGGTGTGGCTGAGCGACGACTGGCAAGCGTGGAACAAATACCAGCCCAGCATGCGCAGCCAGTTGCGCCGCTGGTCTGTGCCGCTACACGGCGCGCTGAACGAACGACGACAGACCCGGATCAAGGTGGGCCCGGCGGAGGGTGAATCTCTCGCCCCCGGCCTTTACTATCTGCAAGTGAGCGTGCCGGGCATCGAGCAGCCGACTCGCCACATGATGGTGGTTACGCGCACCAACTTGGTGCTCAAGCATGGTCAGACTGAGGCGCTGCTTTGGGCTACCGATCTGCGCACGGCTAAGCCGCTGTCTAGCCTGCGCGTGGAGGCCATGCTGCAGAAAGGGTATATAGTGCAGGGCCAGACCGATAGCCAGGGTGTGCTGCGCCTGACGCTGCCAGAGCATGACTTGTGGCAGCCGCTCTATGTCTTTGTCTGGCGTGGTGATGAGCTGTCGGTGGTGGTGAGCCAATGGGACAATGGGATCCAACCATGGCAATTCGAACTGCCCGTCAACTACTATAGCGAGCCGTACAATGGCGTCATCTATACCGACCGTCCTATCTACCGGCCCGGCCAGACTGTGTACTTTAAGGGAATTTTGCGCACGGACGACGATGGCCGCTATGGATTGCCCAATGTAGAGGAGCTGCGGGTGGTGATCTATGGCAGCGACGGCAGGGAGCTCTACAATGAGCTACTGCCGGTAAGCGGGTTTGGCACCTTCTATAGTGAGTTTGCCTTGAGCGATCAAGCGGCGCTGGGGGACTATCAGATCAGCATCAGGGCGGATGAGGACCTCTGGATCCCGCCGTTCAGCGCCTACTTCCAGGTGGCCGAGTACCGCAAGCCGGAATTCCTGGTTGAGGTGCAGACCGACCGCGCGGCGTACGTCCAGGGCGATACCATTGTCGTCAATGCCGCGTCCAGCTACTATTTTGGCGGCGCGCTGCGGGATGCGGCAGTGCAGTGGCGGCTGCTAAGCCAGGACTACTACTTTCAGTGGGCTGGAAAGGGTTGGTGGGATTTTGCCGATCAGGACCTGGAGGCATGGCAACGACCGTACACGCCTTATGGTGAGCTCGTGATGGAGGGAAGGGGACGTACCGATGACGAGGGACGCCTGACCTTCCAGCTCCCCGCCTCACTGGGCAAGCGCACAATGAGCCAGATCTTTACCATCGAGGCGACGGTAACCGACGTCAATAACCAGCAAGTCAGCGCCCGCACCAGCGCTATAGTGCACCGGGGCCTGTTCTACATCGGGCTACAGCCGCAGAGGTATGTGGGCACGGCGGGGCGAGAGCAGAAGGTCAACGTCATTACTGTGGATACTGAAGGGATCACCGTGACGAACGTGGCGCTGGAGGTTGTCGTTTACGAACACCGCTGGTACAGCGTGCAAGAGCGGGGCCCGGACGGCAGACTGAGCTGGACTGCCAAGGCGGAAGACACCCCAGTCTACACGACCACGGTAACCACGAACGACAAAGGGATGGGCGTTGTGGCTTTCGTGCCCAAGAAGGGTGGCACGTATCGCATCCGCGCCTCCGGCCAGGACGAGCGCAGCAATCAGATTAGCGCGTCCACCTACATGTGGGTGAGCAGCGGCGAGTACACGAGCTGGCCGCGCGAGAACCACGACCGGATCGAGCTGGTTCCTGACCAGAAGGACTATGCGCCGGGAGATACAGCGCATATCCTTGTGCCTTCGCCGTATCAGGGCCAGACTACCGCCCTGCTGACTATCGAGCGTGGCCATATCCTGGAGC
>JAIOAV010000039.1 GCA_019873665.1 Chloroflexota bacterium | reverse complement strand
GTCCAGAAGGCGCGGCTGTTGATGACAAAGGTCGCTGGGTAGAAATACGAGTCGGGATAGAGCGCGCGCCCCTCGCCGAAATCGGTGCCGGTGCGGATGGCGTCCACCATGCCAGTGTTGTGGATGCTGGGGCCGGTGCTGGAGAGGAAATAGGTGTCGTCGCCCGCCGCCTCGCGGATGACGCGCAGCGCCGTGTGGTAGGCCTCTGGCCCGGCGACCAGCGCTTTGTCATGGTGTGAGGTGTAGGGAAAGCTGGAGATATTGCCCGCGCCGGCATGTAAAAAGTCAATCATGTAATAGCGCACACCCCAACGCCGATACGCGGCAAAGGTATCTCGCAGGAAGGCGAGCGTTTTGGGGTGGCTGGGGTCCAGCGCGTACATGCAGGGCCGCTGCGCCTTGGGCGTTTCGCCCGCCTTGCCGAACTGCCATTCAGGGCGCACTACCATGGGCGAGCCATCGGAGTTCTTCAGCAGCGCGTCATGGAACTCGGCCACCCGCTCCTCCAGCCATGATACCAGCCAGAAGGGGGCGCACCACAGTCCCCAGCGAAAGCCCAGCTCCCGCAGGCGCGCCGCCAAGTACTCGCGGCCGTGCGGGAAGAGATCGTCGTTCCAGCTCAGCCAGTCGCCCGGGTCGCCGTCCTTCAGGTTGCCGATGGAGAGCCAGACATAGTTGACGCCAAAGCCGGGCAGCCGCCGTCGCACCGCCTGCAGGTTGCGCAACAACACTTCTTCATACCGCTCGACGGTGAAGGAGTCCACCCATGCCCAGCCGACCCAGCCGATGGGCGCGTCCTCCCAGCGGCGAGCGCCCGCGCGCGGCGCGGCCAGCTCCGCCCACTCCTCTAGTTGCCGGTATGGGTCATCGCCCGCCGCCACAATCAGGGTCTCCACCGGCGTGGACGCGCCCGGCGCGAGCTGCCAGCCGGCGAAATCGCACCACGCCTGTAGCGTCGTGATGCCGCCCGTCGGATCGTAGGCGAGAGAGACATTGGTATCGGCGCGCTGGAAGGTGAGAAAGCCCACCTGCAAGGCGCGACCACCGGCGCGGTTGTAGAGCTGCCATTTGACCTTGCTGACGCGGGGGCAATCGGCGTGCCTGAGCGGGTATACCCGGCGCGGCGTCAGCTCGCCCGCCAGCGGCAGGCCGACGATGCCGCCGGGATCGCCGAAAGAGAGCGGCGTCGCCGTCTGTAGCGGGTACACCGCGCCCAGCGCCAGCGGCGCGTCGCCGTGGTTCTCCAGCCGCGACTCGATCAGGATGGCCTCGCCGGCCGGCACCGCGCGACACTCCCAGACGAGGCCGAGCTGCGGCCACGACCACCGCCAGCGCGGCGGCTGCTCCTGTACCATCTCGAATTGAGCATCAGCGGAACGGCACGCTGCGCCGTTCGCCACCACCGCCATCTGCCAGTCGCGGATCTCAACGCCGGGGCTAACGAATTGCAGCGTGCCTTGGGCTGGCTGCAAGATAAGCATGTGCTGCCTCCTGTACTTGATCTGCGGGCATTCTATACGGGTCGCAAGGGCCCGGCAACAAGGCGTTCGGCTACCAAAAAAGGCGGGAAGCTGAAAGTCGCGCTCACATGACAGCGCACAAAAGAATGAACCGCTTTGATATATTATCCTCATTCCCCTGACGGGAGGTTGCAGGGATGAGGGCCTCACGTCGCCAGTCTGCCGGCTTGTCAGCGCTAACTGATCAGCTCAAACGTCCGCGTCTCGCTGGGCGGCGTCAGGACCTTCTCCACCTGTCCGCCCTGCCCCTGGATGACGACGATGCGCCATCGGTATACGCCGCGCGCCATGTTGCCGCCGACCAGGAGGGATTGCTCCTTCACCCAGGCGATGCCGTGTGGCTCTTCGCCCTCTTGCCACACCTGCACGTCAAACCATTCGTTCTCCTTGAGCTGGCTGGGCCACGTCCACGTCAGTTCCACCTGTGGGGCGCGCGCAGCATCGGCCGGGGCGATTAGCACAGGTGCAGGATATGGATCGGGGGTGGGCGTCCGGGTGGCCGTAGGGGTTGCCGTGGGCGGACGCGGTGTGTTCGTCGGCGGGACAGGGGTGGCGGTGGGGGGTGCCGCAGTTTCGGTTGGCGTCTCTGTCGGTGTGACGGTGGCTGGCGGCGTTGTCTCGGTGGCGGTCGCGGTGGGCGTAGCGCTCGGCGTCACGGCGGTAGCCGTAGCGATGGCGGCCAGTGTCGGCGTAGCGCTGGGCATGGCCGTCGCGCTCGGCATGTGGCTGGGCATCGCCGTATCGGTTGCCCGTGCTGCCACTGACAACGTCGCAGTGTGGCTCGGCTGCACAAGGGTGGGTGTGGCGGTGGGAAGGATGACCGCCGGCGCGGTTGGCCGCCACAGGGCACTGGCAAGCAACTCGGACGCGCCGGTGTGGTCGCGCAGCCAGCCGATGGTGGCGGCGATGATGATCAGCCCGGCCAGGGCCAGTGGTAGCGCCTCGCGCCATGCGGGGAAGGTCTCACGTGGCGCTGCGACCGGGCGTGGCGCAGGCTGGAGGGTACGCGGGTCCACCCACTGCTCGGCGAGGGTGGGCGTGATGAGCGCCTCCTGGAGCACTGCCGCGGAGGCGTACCGCGCCCCTGCGGCTGGCGATAACGCCGTCAACACGACATGATCCAGCCAGGGTGGGACGTGGGGGTTCATCGCCGATGGCGGCGCGAGCCGCGCGCGGCACGCGTAGCCAGTCAGCATCTCGTAGAGGAGCGCGCCGACGGCATAGATATCGCTCATCGGCGTCGGCGGCGCGCCTGATAGGCGCTCGGGGGCCTCATAGAAGAGGGTGGGGCGGGAGGCGGGGCCTTCTGCCTCTGTGGAGGCGGGCGCGGCGTCTGATAGGGCGGGAAAGCCCAGCTTGATCTCCCCGTCCGGTGTCAACAGAACGTTGTCGGCAGTGATCAGGCCGTGTGCCGTGCCGCGCGCATGCAAGAAGGATAGCGCGTCGCACACGGCGCGGGCGATGCGCGTCGCCTCCTCGGCCGCAAGTGGGCCATCCTGCCGCAGCCGCTCCGCCAGCGTCCCGGCCACCGCTTCGCGGCTGATCACGTACAGCCAGCCGCGTCGGGTGAGCACCTCATCCACAGATAAGAGATGTGGGTGGCGCCACTCCTGCCACCTCTCAGCAGCAGCCCCATCCACACCAGGCCCGATCACGATGCGGCGCACCACGCCGCTTGCACCCGTCTCTTGATCGGTAACGAGGTAGGTCACCTCCTGGCCGCGGCGGCTCAACAAGCGCCGAACACGGAAGGTCTTGGCCGGTGGCATGGCATTGCTTTCTTCGCACATATCAGCCTCCGCTGTGCTGGTGCGCATGGCGCGGCATCAGCCGCGCCATGCGTAAATCCATACAGAACCGTTCGTGTAGACCGGCTGGAAGCTCGGGCTGGCAGCGAGCATGTCGGGCGTAAAATGCCCGCCGCGCGCGCCAATGTAAAGATGGGTGATGCCCGCGGCGCGTAGCCGCGCCACCGCCTCGGCGTCCTCCAGCGATGTGGCGGTGCTGCTCCACGCGGCCAACTCGTTGACGGCAGCCCTGTATGCCTCGCCCCCGGCGCGGTACACGATGGGCGGCAGCGTTACGCGCCTGTCCGCCAGCAGCGGGATCCACCAGCCGCCATCCGTGCCCATATAGATCTCGCGCTGCCAGTGGCGCGTGTTGATGAGAAAGACGGCATCAGGCGGTGTGTGAGCGCGAATCCACGCCATCGCCGCGACATCATCTGCCGTTGCCAGGATCGTGCTGGGGTTGATCACAGAGATCATGCCACGCCCGCCGTATATCGCCAACCCGAGGATGAGCAGTGCTGCCAGCCAGCGGACGGCATGAATCGAAAGCACATCGGGGCCCGCCCGGCCAACGATCCTGGTGCGGCACAGTGCGGCGACACTCACGATCAGCCGTATCGCCTCGCTTCCCAGATAGCCAACCCCGACAGAGAGCGGCAAGAAGAGCGAGATCACCGCCGAGGCGTTATTGAGCACCCAGACATCGCGCAATCCCACCAGGCGCGGGTTCACCACCACGCCGACCAGCAGTACCCAAAGCGCTGCCAGCCACGGCGCCCGCTCCGCTGATGCGCACCCTCTACCATTTCGGATGCGTTGCCACATTCCCCTGATCAGCGCCCATGCCAGCGCCACCCCCGCCAGCCGCAGCAGGAGCGGCCCATTTCCTGCCTTCACCAGCGACCAGGGAATCGCCTGATAGTCGCTATCCGATGCCAGACGCGTCCCCAGCGTCTCTAGCGGCAGGACAAAGTCGCGCCAGAGACGGAGGAGCCACGGCGCGGTCAGCGCCAGAGCGCCCATGGCGACGCCCAGCATCTGCCGCCACACGCGCGCCATCGTGCGCCATCCGCAGCCGCGCTCGCACGTCCGCCACAACAGATAGGCGAGCGCGAAACAGGCATAGAAGACGAGCACGCGATAGTGATGCAGCAACAGGCCCGCCGCCGCGATGGCGGCCAATATGACATGGCCTGTCCTCGCGTTCCCTGTCGCTCGGCTTTGCGGGTCTGCCGGATGCGAGTGCGAGACGGCCCACAGGAGCAGCACGAGTGCGCCGGGCAGCAGGACCAGGCCCGCAAGCTGGGTGTAGCGTCCCCAGCTTACATAATATGCGGGCATCAGCGAGATGAGGCCTGTCACCAGCGCACTCACCACCCCCGCCCAGCGGCGGCGCGTCAATTGCGCCACGAGCGCGTACGTTGTCAGCGCGGCCAGCGCGTTAAGAACCTGGCCGAGGATGAGCACCGACTGCGGCGGCGCTGCACCAGATAGCCAGATCAGCCACGCCGCCAGCGCGTTAAAGCCCCAGTGTCGTGTGAAGGTGGTCACCGGCAGAAACGGCTCGTATGACGCCGGGACTGTCCCACCATCGGCGATCAGCCGCGTGATCAGCGTGTGGTGGACCGAGTCCACCCATACCGGCAGCGCCAAGTCGCGCACCTGTGTGTAACGGGTGAATGCTGTTACGATCAGGATGCCCGCCAGCGCCACAGACTCCGGACGGCGCAGTTGCTGTGCCAGGCGGCGACGCCACGCCCGCTGCCAGGAGCGCGCCAGCCAGAAGGCCCCCAGAGCCAGCAGTGTGGTGCATGCCTGTGCCATCGTCGCGCACCAGCGCAGGCCGAGAACGCTCGTCCACAGGAGAAGAATGGGCAGCACGCTCATGCTGAGCGTCAACGAGAGGGCCGCCGTCATCCACACATCTCTGCGGCCTGTTAGCATCCACCGCGCGGGCCATATGCGTTGCAGCACATAGCCGGGCGCAAAGAGCATAGCCACGGCGGCCGAAACTGCCCAGATAACGCGCAGCCAACCGGTCTCGGCGGCGGACGACAGCGCGCCACCGGCCAGCGGCAGGAGCAGTCCGAGGAGACGCTTACCGTCGGCCATGTCGCTCCGTCTAGCGCCCCTTCCTGGCCTTCTCCTGAAGCTCGTACAGCTTGGTCAACGCCTCCAGTGGCGACATGGACATCACGTCCAGTTTCTCCAGCTCGTCCAACACTGGGTGTTGCACGTCGAGGAGCGGGAGCTGCTGCACGCGCACAAAACGGTGCGGGCGGACGGCGCCGCGCGTCGTATCATGCTCCAGGTCCTGCAATATCTCCTCAGCGCGGTTCAGCACCGGCCTCGGCAACCCCGCCAGCCGCGCCACGTGCACGCCATAGCTGCGGTCAGCGCAGCCGGGGACCAGCTTGTGCAGGAATACCACCCTGTCCCCCTCCTCCGCAACGGCGACGTTATAGTTGCGCACGTGGGGCAAGAGGTTCGCCAGCTCGCACAGCTCATGGTAATGCGTGGCAAAGAGCGTCCTTGCCTGCAGGCGCGGATGGTTGTGGATGTACTCGACCATCGCCCAGGCGATGGAGATGCCGTCGTAGGTGCTCGTGCCGCGTCCCACTTCATCCAGAATGAGCAGGCTGCGCGGTGTGGCGTTGTTGAGGATATTGGCCACCTCGACCATCTCTACCATAAAGGTGCTCTGCCCCGCGCTGATGTCGTCCTGTGCGCCGACGCGGGTATAGATGCGGTCCGCCAGGCCAATGGTGGCCGCGTCCGTCGGCACAAAGGAGCCGATCTGGGCCATGAGCACGATCAGCGCCACCTGCCGCAGGATCGTGCTCTTGCCCGCCATATTCGGGCCCGTGATGACGAGGATGCGCTCCTGGTCAGTGATGGCGATGTCGTTGGGCACAAATGCGCCCGGTCCCAGCCGCAGTTCCACCACTGGATGCCGCCCGCCCCGGATGTCAATTGGCCCCTCCGGCATGACCACGGGTCGCACGTAGCGGTTGGCCGCCGCCACCTCGGCCAGTGCGGCATAGACATCGAGCGCCGCTGCGGCGCGCGCCGTGCGCAGCATCCGTGGCGCATGCGACGCCACCTGCTCCGCGATCTCCGCATAGATGCGCGCCTCCAGCTCGGCCAGACGCTCCTGCGCGTTCAGGATGAGCGTCTCCTTATCCTTGAGCTCCGGCGTGATGTAGCGTTCGGCGTTCACCAGCGTCTGCTTGCGGATATAGTCATCTGGCACGCGCGCCGCCTGCGCCTGCGTTACCTCGATATAGTAGCCAAAGACCTTGTTATAGCCCACCTTCAGCGACTTGATGCCGGTACGCTGCCGCTCTGTCTCTTCTAGTGCGGCGATCCACTCCTTGGCGTGGTGTGCCGCGGCGCGTATCTGGTCCAGCTCGGGCGCAAAGCCCGGTGCGATGATACCGCCTGCACTCGCCGTGGCCGGGGCACCCTCTTGCAGCGCCCGCGATAGAAGGTACACTACGGCCTCGCACGGGTCAAGCTCCGCGGCGATAGCGCGCAGCGCCTCGGCCGTCCCGCTCATCGCCGACAGCGTCTTGGCCAGCGTCGGGATCCCGCGCAGCGCCGCACAGAGCTGCAGCAGGTCACGCGGGTTGGCGATCCGCTGCGCGGCGCGATTGGCCAGCCGTTCCAGGTCACCCAGCGGCTTGAGCGCGACGCGCAGGGCCAGCCGCTCCGCCGTCGCCGCATGTAACGCTGCCACGGCATCCAGGCGCGTGTTGATCTCCTCCACCTGCAACAATGGCTGGTTCAGCCAACGGCGCAGCAGCCGCCCGCCCATCGGTGTGACGGTGCGATCCAGCACACCCAATAGCGCGCCCTCGCTCCGCCCGTCGCGGATGGTCTGCGTTAGCTCCAGGTTGCGCCTTGTGGAGGCGTCCAGTACCATAAACGACTCGAGCGAGTAGGTGGTGAGCGCCGTGAGCTGCGCCAGCGCCGAGCGGCGTGTCTCGGACAGGTATTGCACGATGGCGCCGGCAGCTTGGATCGCCAGTGGCAAGTGGGCGCAGCCGTAGCCATCCAGGGTCTGTGCGCCCAACTGCGCCAACAGCGCCTGCCGCGCGTTCTCCAGCTCAAAGCGCCAGGCATCAAAGCGGCTGAAGCGGATCGCGCTGCCGTTTGTCTCTTCGGCCAGCGCTGCGAGGGTGAGATCCCCATCCGGCAACAGGCACTCCGCTGGCTGCAGACGGTCCAGCTCCCGGCGGATCGCGGCGAGTGGGTCGGCGTGGCTGGTTTGGGTGGTGGCAAACTCGCCCGTGGTGATATCTACATAGGCAAGGCCGATCTGCTGCCCTGACACCACCACGGCCGCCAGGTAGTTGTTTCGTTTGGCATCCAGCAGGGCCGGCTCCAACACGGTGCCAGGCGTGATGACGTCGGTAACCTCGCGCGCCATCAATCCCTTGCCCGCGTTGTCGTCCGACTGCTCGACGATAGCGACCTTATGACCGGTGGCGATGAGCTTGGCGACGTAGGTCTCGAGCGTGTGGTGCGGGACGCCGGCCAGCGGCACACGGGTATTCTTGCCCACCGGGCGCGAGGTGAGGGTGATATCGCATACCTGCGCCACCAGGCGCGCATCGGCATCGAACGTCTCATAAAAGTCGCCCAGCCGGAAAAAGACGATCGTGTCGGGGTACGCTCGCTTGATCTGCAGGTACTGCTGTCGCATCGGCGTGGTCATCGCGCATCCTTCGTGGCGTATCTCGGTTGTCTATTGTAGGCCAAAAGAACACACCGGTCAATACGGGATGTGACAACATCGGCGCGGGATGGTATACTTGAGCCGTCTATCGCTCTGTGCTGTGGAGGAGAGGCGTGGCCTATGACGTCAGTAGATGTGCACGATCTTGAAACAACAATGGGGGTGAGGTTTGCAGCGCCACGGTTGCTCCTGGAGGCGTTGACGCACCGTTCCTATCTGAATGAGAATGCCGAGTGGGAGATCCCGGCGAACGAACGCCTGGAGTTTCTGGGGGATGCTATCATTGACTATCTGGCTGCCGAGTACATTTTCGCGCGTTTTCCGGAGATGCAGGAAGGCGAGATGACGGCTTTGCGCGCCGCCCTGGTCAAAACTGAGGGACTGGCGGAGTTCGCTCGCCGCTGGCGCCTGGGCGAATACCTTCTCTTGGGCAAAGGGGAGGAGGCGAGTGGTGGGCGCGAGCGCTTGCCGAACCTGTGTGCTGCCTTTGAGGCGCTTATGGGGGCGCTATATCTCGATCAGGGGATCGAGGTGGTGCGGCGGGTCCTGACGCCGCTCATCGCGGCGCAAACCGACGCGCTGATAGGCGAAAAGCCGGCCGAGGTGGCGGACACAGGCCTTCCGCTCAAGGACGCCAAGAGCCGCCTGCAGGAGCTGGCGCAGAGCCGTTATCACATCACGCCGACCTATCGCACTGTTGCGCAGCGCGGACCGGATCATGACAAGGAGTTCACCGTCGAGGTGATGATCGGGCACGTCCCGTGGGGGCAGGGTGTTGGGCGGAGCAAGCAGTTGGCAGAGCAGGCTGCCGCGCAAGCTGCCCTGGCGAAGCTGGAGCGTGAGGTGGGGAGCGGTCAGTGATCGTTCTTGACCTGCCTGCTGATCTATGTTATCATTCCTCGACATGATCGTAGCTGCGCCACAACAGCGGCAATGTGCGCGATAGCCGTACTCGCGGCATGACGTAACATGCGGCGCGTTCTGGAGGGAGCGTCTTGATCTACGAGGTTGATTTCGAACCGATCGGCCGTCGTGTGGCGGTCAAGCCAGGCACCGATCTGGTGGAAGCGGCGCGCCAGGCTGGCGTGGCTCTGTCGTCCGATTGCGGCGGGCGAGGCACATGCGGACGCTGCAGGGTGCGCCTGATGGCGGGCAATGTCAGTGCGCCGACGAAGAACGAGTTGCGCAAGCTGGGCGAGCGAAGCCTGCGCGAAGGTTGGCGGCTGGCGTGCCAAACGCAGGTGGAGAGCGATGTCAAGGTGCACTTGCCGCTCGAGTCCATGCGCGGCGCGCAGCGCCTGCAGCTGGGTGGTATCGAGCCGCAAGTGCCCGTGGAGCCGATCCATCAGGCGGTGGTCGTCCATGTCAAGCCACCAGACCTGTTTGACGCGCGCTCTGACATGACACGTCTCTTGCATGCGGTGCAGGAAGAAGCAGGAGTGGATCATCTCGGTTTTGATCTCGCGCTGGGGCGCTGCGCTGCCGAGACGATGCGACAGGACGACTGGCGTGTCGTGGCGTGGCTGCGCGACCACGAGGTTACCGCCGTCACGCCGGTGGATGTCGTGCCGCTGGGAGTGGCGGTTGATCTGGGAACGACCAAGATCGCCATGTACCTGGTGAACCTGATCTCTGGCGAGACGCTGGCAAGTGGTGGCGCGATGAACCCGCAGATCTCCTACGGCGAGGACCTGATGAGCCGTATTGCATACTCCATGGAGGACCCAGCACGCGCCGCCGAGCTGTCTCTGGTGGTAGTTCAGGCATTCAACCGCCTGATAGCCGAGTTGTGCGCCAAGGCAAAGCGCTCGCCACGCGATATCATCGAGATGGTGGTGGTGGGGAATACCGCCATGCACCACCTCTTCCTGAACCTGCCGGTGGAGCAGTTGGGGCGCGCCCCCTACGTGGCGGTGGTAGGCGAATCATGGGATGTCAAGGCGCGTGAGCTGGGGCTGGGGATCGCGCCGGGAGCGTATGTGCACCTGCTGCCGAATATCGCCGGCTTTGTCGGCGCGGATCATGTCGCCATGATCCTGGGCGCCGAGATCCACAAGGCGAAGGGCAATGTGATGGGCCTGGATATCGGCACCAATACCGAGATCGTGTTCAACCACAATGGCCAGATGACCAGTTGTTCCTGCGCCTCCGGCCCTGCTTTTGAGGGAGCGCACATCCGCGACGGGATGCGCGCCACAACCGGCGCCATCGAGCGTGTGATCTGGACCGGCAGCGAGCTGGCGATTACCACCATTGACGATGCGCCGCCCGTTGGCATTTGCGGCTCCGGCATCCTGGACGCGGTAGCCGCACTATACAGGGCGGGTGTGATCAACCAGGCAGGGCGCTTCCAGGCGGGCCATCCGCTCATCCGCGGCGAGCGGCCAAACCAGTATGTCGTGCTGGCTCCCGCCGAGCGCACCGGGCACGGGCGTGACGTGGTGATCACGCAGCGTGATGTCGGCGAGATCCAGTTGGCCAAGGGCGCCATCCGCACCGGCATCGAGTTTCTCCTGCGTCATGCCGGCCTCACATATCACGACCTGGATCAGGTGATCATTGCGGGAGCATTTGGAACCTTTGTGGATGTGGAGAGCGCCATCACCATCGGCCTCTTGCCGTCGCTGCCCCCTGAACGATACGTGCAGGTTGGGAACGCGGCAGGGGTTGGCGCCAAGCTGGCGCTCATCTCGCGCCGTCAGCGCGCTATCGCCGCCGACCTTGGCCACCAGGTCGGCTATCTGGAGCTGATGGCTCAGCCGGATTTCACGACTGTTTTTGCGGAGGCCATGCTGCTGCCAGAGCTGGAGCAGGTATAAAGACTAACGTACAATGTCAGAGGTTATCGTGATCGGGGGCGGACTCGCCGGGAGCGAGGCAGCGTGGCAGGCAGCCGAACAGGGGCAGCATGTTACGCTCTACGAGATGCGCCCGGAGAGGCCCACGCCCGCGCACACCACAGATCGCCTGGCCGAACTGGTGTGCAGCAATTCGCTAGGTTCAAACCTCGTGGATCGCCCCGCTGGTCTGCTCAAGGAGGAGCTGCGGCGGCTAGGTTCGCTGGTCATCGCCTGCGCCGATGCGACCGCGTTGCCCGCCGGCGGCGCCCTGGCGGTGGATCGTGAAAACTTTGCCCGGCTCGTCACCGAGCGGGTGCTATCGCACCCGCGAATCACCGTGCAACGCGCCGAAGTAACCGCGCTGCCGCGGCCGGAAGACGCACCGACAGTGATCGCCACCGGGCCGCTGACCTCTCCTGCGCTGTCGCAGGCCATTGCCGCCCTGGCCGGCGCCGAGCACCTCTACTTCTATGACGCTATGGCGCCCATCGTTACCCTGGATTCCATAGACATGGACAAAGCGTTTCGCGCCTCACGTTATGGACGGGGCAGCAGCCCCGGCGGTGAAGACTATATCAACTGCCCGATGGACAGGGCCGAGTATGAGGCGTTCTATCGGGCGCTGGTGACGGCGGAGCGTATCCCGCTGCGCGATTTTGAGCGAGAGGACCCGCGCTTTTTCGAGGGGTGCCTGCCCGTAGAGGTGATTGCGGCGCGAGGGGAGCGAGCACTGGCATACGGCCCACTCAGGCCAGTGGGGCTGCGGGATCCGCGCACGGGGCGGCGGCCGTATGCGGTGGTGCAGTTGCGGCAGGACAACCTGGCCGGCACGCTCTACAATCTGGTGGGCTTTCAGACGAACCTGCGCTGGGCGGAGCAGGCGCGTGTCTTCCGCATGATCCCCGGTCTGGAGCATGCCGAGTTTGTGCGCTTTGGGCAGATGCACCGCAACACCTTTATCAACGCGCCGGCGCTTCTGGATGCCACGCTGCAATGCCGGAAACAGCGGAATCTGTTTTTTGGCGGGCAGGTCACCGGCACCGAGGGGTACGTGGGCTCCACTGCCAGCGGGTGGTTGGCGGGAGTGAATGCGGCGCGGTTGGCGACGGGGCAGCCGCTGGTGACGCTGCCGCCCACGACGATGATCGGCGCACTCTGCCGATATGTCGCGTCGGCGGAAGAGAAGGGCTTCCAGCCAATGAAGCCGAACATGGGGCTGTTGCCGCCGCTGTCTGATCCGCCCCGCCGCAAGGCTGAACGGGCGCAGATGTATGCGGCGCGGTCACTGCGCGACCTGGAGGCTGTGTTGATGACACTGGGGCGGGAGGTTGGCTCGTGATTGTATCCCTCTCCACGGGATCGCTTTACACCTACGGCCTGGAGCGCGTCTTTGGCCTGGCGGCGGAGGCGGGCTTTGATGGTGTTGAGGTGCTGGTGGATGAGCGCTGGGACACGCGCCAGGCGCATTTTCTGGCCGAATGTCGCGAAAAGCACGAGATGCCGATCTTGAGCCTGCACACGCCCTTTGCGCAGCGCGTGGATGGCTGGGAGACGGACCCGATCTGCCGCCTCTGGCGCACGGCGGATCTGGCGCAGGAGCTGGGCGTCAGGCTGGTGGTGGCGCATCTGCCGTTTCGCTGGCACGAACTGCGCGTCGTTTCCAGCCTGTGGCCACACGCGTATCTGCCGCTCTTTTTCGCGCCGCGCGGCGGGCCGTATGCGGACTGGTTGCTGCACGAGCTGCCACGGTACGAGGCGGAGACAGGAATCGCCATCGGCGTGGAGAACTTGCCCGCCAAAAGGTGGCTATGGTGGCAGCTCAACCCCTGCCGGATGAACACGCCGCAGGAGATGCAGCGCTTCCCGCATGTAACGCTGGACACGACGCATCTGGCTACCTGGGGCCTCGATCCGTTGGCGGTGTACCAGCGCCTGCGGGAACGCATCGTGAACATACATCTGTCCAATTTCGATGGCGAGGAGCACCGCCTGCCATGGAATGGCGTGCTGCCGCTGGAACGATTCGTTTCCCGTCTCGCGGCGGATGGCTATGCGGGTGTTCTGACGATCGAGCTGCACCCGGGGGCGTTGGACGCGGGCGACGATGACGCGGTGCGTGGGGCGTTGCGCCGCTGCGTGCGCTTTTGTCGTGCCGCCGTAGAGATGCCGGCCGCCCGATCCATGATCAAGGAGCGAGATTGAGGGTGAGTTGGAACGTCATGCGGTGGCTGTTGGTGCTCCTGGCCGCAGCCACCATGGGCTGCCACTCTGCGACCACGCGGCAGACGTTTGATGCAGAGGCGGCCTACGCGCATGTGGTGGCGCAATGCGATATCGGCTTTCGCTATTCGGGCAGCGACGCTGGCTGGGCGACGGGCGACTATATCCGGGCCGAGCTGGAAAAGCAAGGGGTCGCCGTGACAATGCAGGTATTCGAGTATGCGCCAAACGCGCAGGCGACGCCGGTGCGTCTGCGCAACGTGATCGGCAAGATCGCGCCGGCTGAGGTCCGCGCCGCGCCGCTCGTCATCCTAGGCGCACACTATGATACGCGCCGCTATGCCGATGGGGATCCCGATCCGCAGGCGCGCGCGACACCGGTGCTGGGCGCGAACGACGGCGGCAGCGGGGTGGCCGTCCTCTTGGAGTTAGCGCGCGTGTTGGATCGCGACCGGTTGCAGAACGAGGTGTGGCTGGCGTTCTTTGATGCTGAGGATCAGGGACGTATCGGTGACTGGTCCTGGGCGGTGGGCGCGTCGTATATGGCGCGCCACCTGGAAGTCCGGCCTGATTATGTCATCATCGTGGATATGGTTGGCGACCAGCAGCAGGAAATCTGCTGGGAGCATAATTCAGATGCCGCATTACAGGCGCATCTCTGGCAGATCGCTGCCGATCTGGGATATGAGTCGTCTTTTGTGCCTCGCGTCAAGCATAGCATCATGGATGACCATATCCCCTTCATTCAGCAAGGACTGGTGGCGGTGGATATCATTGACCTCGACTATCCATACTGGCACACGACTCAGGATACGCCGGACAAGGTCGCTCCGGAGAGCCTGCGGCGTGTGGGCCACGTGTTGCAAACGTTGCTGGAGGAGCGCCCGTTCTCCGCTCGGTGAGCGCGCCCGCGAGGGTTACTTTTAAAAAGGGAGGTTGTTATATGAGGATTGCACGACGAGTCGAAGCGTTGCCGGAGTATATCTTTGCTCAAGCGAGCACCAAGATCGCGACGCTGCGAAAAAAGGGAATAGATGTCATTGACCTTGGGATGGGCAGCCCTGACCTGCCACCTCCCAAGCCGATCATTGACACACTCTATGAGGCGGCCTTGCAGCCCGATAATCACGGCTATGCCGGGTACTATGGCACGCCCGCCTTTCGCAAGGCAGTGGCCGACTACTATGGGCGGCGGTTCGGCGTCGAACTAGACCCTAATACCGAAGTGCTTTCCCTGATCGGCTCCAAGGAAGGGATCGCCAACATCAACCTGGCGTTTGTGGACCCCGGGGACATCGTCATCGTGTCCGATCCTGGCTACCCGACCTACACGATGGGCGCGATTCTGGCGGGTGGCGAGTCATATCCGATGCCACTGCGGGAGGATCAGGGGTATCGGCCCGATCTCTCTGCCATTCCGCCCGGAGTGGCGGAAAAGGCCAAGATTCTGTGGATCAACTATCCCAATAACCCGACTGGCGCTGTCGCCGATCTGGAGACGTATGCCTGCTGCGTCGCCTTTGCCCGCGAGTACGGGCTGTTGTTGTGCAGCGATAACCCGTATTGTGACCTGACGTTCGATGGCTATGTCGCGCCGAGCGTGCTGCAGGTGCCGGGCGCGATGGATGTGGCCATCGAGTTCAACTCGCTCTCCAAGACGTACAATATGGCGGGCTGGCGCGTGGGCATGGCAGTGGGCAACGCCAAAGCCATCGCGGCGCTGGCCACTATCAAGACGAATGTGGATTCGGGCATCTTCCGGCCGTTGCAGATGGCGGCGACATATGCCATGAACGCCGACCAGAGCTGGCTGGCAGAGCGAAACATGATCTACCAGCGGCGGCGCGATGTGGTGATGGAGTTCCTGCCAAGGGCAGGGTTGCGTGCCCAGGCGCCCAAGGGGGGACTGTATGTCTGGGCGCGTGTGCCCGAGGGGTACACTGCCACCGAGTATGCGGAACGAGCATTGCAGGAAGCCGGCGTGTGGGTGACGCCCGGGCCGGCGTATGGCACCAACGGCGAGGGATACGTGCGCATCTCGCTCGTCTTGCCAGAAGAGCGGCTGCGTGAGGCTGGCGAGCGTCTTGCCTCGCTGCGATAGGGACTGCGGTCTATGTGGGAGGCACTGCCCGCGCCAGGAGGGAGTACCTACCGCCTCATGCGTGGAGGAGGGGCATGATGATCGCAATGGAGACGACCGTCCAAGCAGTAACCGTCTATCTGGATCGTGCCCGGATCACGAGAGCTGGCCGATGTGATGTGGGGATCGGTGTGCACGAGATCGCGGTGGAGAACTTGCCCCCGATCCTCGCCACAGAATCGCTGCGTGCGACCGGACGCGGCACCGCGCGGGCGCGCCTCCTGTCGGTAGAGGCGCAGAAGACGCACTATGTGCATCCGACGCAGCAAAACGTAGCCGAACTCTCCGCCCGACTGGAGCAACTGCAAGACCGGGATGGCGCGCTGGTGCAAGAGGAGCAGAATGCTGCGGCACATGCCGAGTTCCTGGCGCAGACGGCGGCCTCTGCTGCCGAGAACTTGCCAAAAGGACTGGCATTCTCGCGTGCCAACATGGAGCAGGTAACCCAGTTCGGCGAGTGGCTTCAGGAAGAGACACGCACTACCCGTGAGCGGCTGCGTCAGCTTGGCTTGCAGCGGCGCGAACTGCAGCGTGAGATCGAGAAGGTGCAACGTGAGCTGGCGCAGGTGCAATCGCCGCGCGCCACCGAACGTTACCGCGCCGTGATCACAGTGGAGATAACGCAGCCCGGTGTGCTGGAGCTGGAGCTGGTATATGTGGTGCCGCGCGCCGGCTGGCAACCGCTGTACGATTTGCGGGTGGAGGAGGCGGACGCTTCGCCCTCAGTGCAGCTTGTCTACCTGGGGCAGGTCTGGCAGAAGACAGGCGAGGACTGGGGCGACACCGCATTGACGCTTTCCACAGCCAAGCCAGCGGTGACGGCACAGCTTCCCGAGTTGTCGCCGTGGTATGTCGGGCCGCCGCTGCCGCCGCCGGCACCCACCGCGCGCGGCCTGGGTGCGCCTGCTATGATGCGCGCCATGAGCGCCGAAGCGCCACCGGCCGACGCGCTGCTGGAAGAGAGGCTGGCTGCCCCTGCGGAGGCGATGGCGCCGATGGAAACAGAGACCGCGGAGGTGCGCACCAGCGGCGCGGCGGTCAGCTACGAGATTCGCCAGCGCGTCAGCGTGCCCAGCGACGGCGAACCACATAACACCACGGTGGCGATCCTGCCGCTGCCCGCGCGGCTGGACTTTCTGACCGCGCCCAGGCGTACATCGTACGCCTATCGTCGCGCCACCATTGCGAACCAGTCGGAGTATATCCTGCTGCCGGGTCAACTGAACATCTTCTGGGGTGCAGAGTATATTGGCACCAGCCAGCTCAAGAACGTTGCACCAGGTCAGGAGTTCGAGGCGTTTCTGGGGATTGACGAGCGGGTTCGCGTGGAGCGCAAGCTCATCACCCATGAGATAGATAAGCGGCTTCTTGGCAATCGGCGGCGCATGGAGTTCGGTTATCGAATCACTCTGGAGAACCTATTGCCGCAGGCCATTCGCATCACGACGCGCGATCAGATACCGGTCTCGCGCCACGAGGATGTGAAGGTACAACTGACGCGCGCGAACCCGCCGCCTGCAGAGGAGGAGCTGGGCATTCTAAAGTGGGAGCTGAGCCTGCCCCCCAGGGAGAAGCGAGATATCGAGTTTGAATTCATGGTGGAATCTCCCAAGGAGATGACGCTGGTCGGGTTGCCGGCGTAAAGGAGAGCGACATTCGCGATATGGATCTGTACGTAACGGCTTCACCACGGGAGCGGGGCTTTCTGGTGGGGACCGAGATCAAAGGCGTGGCAGCTGAATGGGAACTGGAGGACTCGCTCCGGGAGCTTGCCCAGTTGGCTGCCACGGCCGGCATCGAGGTCGTAGGCCAGACCACGCAGCGGCTGGAGGCCATCAATCCCGCCACCTACATCGGCGCGGGCAAAGTGGAAGAGCTGGAGGTGTGGCGGCGCGAGCTGGGCTTTGATGTGGTGATCTTTGACGATGAGCTATCGCCAAGCCAGCAGAAGAACCTGGAAAAGGCGCTGGAGGAGCGGGTCAAGATCATAGATCGCACCGTACTGATCCTCGACATCTTTGCGCAGCGTGCGCGGACGCGAGAGGGCGCGCTTCAAGTCGAATTGGCGCAATACGAGTACCGTTTGCCACGTCTGACCCACGCCTGGACACATCTGGGACAGCAAACAGGCGGCGCAGCGGGACGCGGCGGGGCTGGCGGTGGCGTGGGCCTGCGGGGCCCCGGCGAGACGCAGTTGGAGTTGGATCGGCAGGAGATTCGACGGCGGATCGCGCATCTGCGCCGGGAACTGGAGGAGGTGCGCAAGCAACGCGGGCTGCATCGCGAGCGCCGCCGACGCGAAGGCGTGCCCACCGTCGCCATCGTGGGCTACACCAACGCGGGCAAGTCCACGCTCCTCAACACGTTGACGGATGCCGGCGTGCTGGCAGAGGACAAGCTTTTTGCCACGCTGGATCCCACGACGCGCCGTGTGGCATTGCCGAACGGCAAGGAGGTGCTCTTCACCGACACTGTCGGCTTTATCCGCAAGCTGCCAACCACCCTGGTGGCCGCCTTTCGTGCCACCCTGGAGGAAGTTACGGAGGCGGATATCCTCGTGCATGTGGTGGATGTTACGCACCGCAACGCGCACGAACAGGCCGAGACGGTGGCGGGTGTGCTCGCGGAGCTGGGGGCCGATGACAAGCCGGTGGTCGTCGCCCTGAACAAGATTGACCTGTTGCCGGATCGCAGCGCCGAGGGGGTCGGGAAAGCGCTGGACGAGTGGCGGCAGGATTACCCGCGCAGCGTTGCGATTTCGGCGGCGCATGGTCTCGGCATAGACGCCCTGCTGGCGGCGGTAGAGGACGTGCTGGCGGAAGACATGTTACCGGTGGATGTGGTGGTGCCCTACCGGGCCAACGAACTGGTGGCGCTCTTTCATCAGTGGGGCGTTATCGAGCGCGAGGCATACGCAGAGCAGGGCACGCATATCGTGGGCCGTCTGCCGCGCCGCCTGCTTCACCTGTTTCGTGCCGTGCAGGTCTCCTGATGGGCACAATCGGCAGGCAAGGGGTATGGCAGGGCCCCCTCCAACTTGCTGGCATTGTGGACCACCTGAATAGAGGCGAGAGATGCGCTGGGATGTGCTGGGATATGGGCTGGTCAGCGTGGACGAGTTGCTCTATGTGGCGCACTATCCGCCGCCGAACACCAAGGCGCAGGTGTTGCGCAGAGAGCGGCAGGGTGGCGGGCTGACCGGCACGGCGCTGGTCGCTGCGGCGCGTGTGGGGGCGCGCTGTGCTTTTGCCGGCGTGTTGGGCGATGATGATCTGTCTCAGCACGCGATCCGCGAGCTGGAGCGAGAGGGGGTGGACTGCTCCCTGCTCATACGGCGCGCCGACGCGCGACCCTGCCACTCGACTATCGTGGTGGATCAAAGCACGGGCAGCCGCAACATCTTCTTTACGCGCGATGGCGTGATGGCGCGTCCGGTGGCGGAGATCACGCCAGAGCTGGTGGCGCGATGTCGGGTCTTGTTTGTGGATAGCCTCGACCTGGACGCGGCGCTGCAGGGTGCGCTCGTGGCGGATGCATTGGGTGTGCCGGTGGTCGCCGACCTGGACTTTGTCAAGTATACAGCAGCTGATGCGCTTCTTTCGCATGTGTCGCATCTCATCCTGCCAGAGGATTTCGCGCTGCGACTGACCGGCGCGGGAACAGCGCCGGAAGCCGTCGCGGCATTGGCCCGCACGACACGCCCCTGTACGACAGTAACCGCCGGAGAGCGCGGCGCCTGGTATGCAGTTGCCGGGGGGCCGGTGCAGCACCAGCCAGCTTTCGCTGTGCCAACGGTGGATACCACGGGCTGTGGAGATGTATTTCATGGGGCGTATGCGGCCTGCGTGGCGCGGGGACTGACTGTGCCGGAGAGTATCCGCTTTGCCAGCGCCGCGGCGGCCATAAAGGCCATGTACCCGGGTGGACGCGCGGGGATACCGGATCGGGCTGCTGTGGAACGCTTCCTCGCTGCGCGTGCAACATAGACGCAAAAGGGCCGGACGAGCTGACGCCCGCCCGGCCCTAGCGTGCGGCAGAGGTACACGCAGCTATTAGCGGTTTGCCTTCCAACCCTTGGCGCCGCCGTTACTGTTTGTGGGCGCGAGGTTCTCGACCTCGATCTTGCGTGATTCTCTCTTGTCCTGCGACAGCTTGGGGCCATTATTGGCGCCCCACTGCCCGCGCAATCCCCTGACTCTGGCTTTGTTGTTCTCGTTGTCGCTCATCGCTCGTCCTTCTCCTCCACTCTCTCGATAATTCCGGCCAAACAACATTCCGGATTATAGCAGAAATCTCGGAAAATGGCAAATTGGCGTTGGCGGAGTGATGGAGGAGGCAAAGCTTAACAACGCACCCTGTCATGGCGAGCCGCATCGTGAAGCAATCCCTTGTGCGGGCGGTTGGGGATTGCTTCGGGCTTTGCCCTCGCCATGACACTTATGGTCCAAGCTCCGCACAATCATCCCATCTCTGATTGGCTTCCCACGGACATGGTGCGGCTAGCGCGCCGGGCGCCATGGTGTGATGACGACCTGATCGAGCAGATGATGCACGTCGTCCCGGCGGCAGACCGCCGTGCCCGGCGTCAAGCAGACGGCAGCGGCCGCCGCGATGCCCCAGCGCAGCCCCTCACGCCATGGCCAGCCGCGCGCCAGCCCCATCGCCAGGCCGGCCACGAGGGCGTCTCCCGCGCCCGCGGTGTTCACCGCTTCGATCGCCAACACTGGCGCATGGAGCGTTTCGTCCGCCGTAACGGCCCAAAGGCCACGCGGGCCATCGGTGGCAACCACCAGCCCGATCCCCTGCGCCACCAGCACGCGGGCTGCCGCGACGATCTCCTGCTCGGTCGTGAGGGCGCGGCCTGCCAGCGATTCCAGTTCGTCGCGGTTCGGCTTGACGACGGTGGGCAGTGCGGCCACACCCGCGCGTAATGCGTCGCCGCTCGCGTCCAGGATCACCGGCACGTTATGCGTCTTGGCCTGACCGATCAGGCGCGGGTAGAGCTCCGGGGACACGCCCGCGGGAAGACTCCCACCGACGACTGCGCACCTCGCGCGCGGCAGCACCTCCGCCACGCGCTGCTCCAGCTCCGCTACATGCTCTGGTCGAACGTGCAGGCCGGCGACGGTGATCGTGCTCTGCGTGCGTTGCGACCTTTCCACGAGGATGTAATTCGTGCGCGTCTCCCCGTCCACCCAGACGAAATCGCACCGAGTGGCAGGATGCTGCATCAGCATCCGCACCATCCGCTCGCCCGTCTCTCCTGCGGCAAAGCCGGTGGCCAGGTTTGGCTCGCCTAACTCGCCCAGCACCAGGCTGGCATCGGTGGCCTTGCCGCCCATACCCCAGGCGGCAGAGTCGGCGCGGATCGTCTTGCCCCAGGCGAACCCCTGCACAAAGATAACGCGGTCCAGGCCGGTGTTCGGCGTGATCGTGAGGATCATCGAGCTCCCTTCACGGTATAGCAGTCGCGCCCATGTTAGCGGCTTGCGTCCGCCTGTCAAGTGCGGCGCGACAGGCAATTGACAGCCATCGCAAAACGCATAGTATGAAGGCGCAATCTCCTGTCGCATAGCGTTTCGCCATATTGCGAACGGAAAGGGGGTGGCGCATGAAGATCGCAGTCGGCTCGTTGGGTCTCAGCCTGGATGCGTGGGTGGGGGGGCGCTTTGGCTATTGCCCGCAGTTCGTTGTTGTGGACACCGACACGATGGAGTTTGTTGTCGTGCCGATGCCGCACGCCATTTCCGAGCAGGAGGCCAGCTTGCAGGCGATCCGCACCGTGGTGCGCAGTGGCGCCGAGGTGCTGCTCGTGGCGCAAGCCAAGCCCAAATGCCGTGAGATCATGAACCAACTTGGCGTGGAGGTCATCGAAGGCGTGGAAGGATTGACCGTCCGCCAGGCGGTGGAGCGCTATCTGCGCGGCGCGATGGCGCAACCGGCAGGGCGCAAGGGCGAGCCAGCCAAAGTTGCTGTCGCGGCCACGGGCCCCGATCTGGATGCGCCGGTGGGGGCGCGCTTTGGTGAGGTGTGCTACTTTATGGTGGTTGATCCGGTGACGATGGCCTATCAGTCTGTGGTGGTATCACCAGTAGAGGCGGGAAAGCACATCCGGCCGCAGACGGTGCGGGCGCTGGTGGAGGCGGGCGCAAATGTTGTCATCACGCCGGCCATCACGCCGCTTTGCTGTCAGGCGCTACAGGCGCTGGCGGTGGAGGTGATCATCGCGGGCGAAGGTCGGACAGTGCGAGAGGTGGTGGAGCGATACCGGCGGGGAGAGTTGGCAAGCCGCAGCGCGACAGGTAAGGAGGAGGCATGAAGATCGGGATTCTCATTCTGGAGGGACCGTATCAGCACCAGGCCGTGGATTCGGCGTATCGATTTATGCAGGCGGCGCGCGCTCGCGGTCACGAGATCGTCGGCGCGTTTCTGTATACCGACGGCGTGAACAACGCCACCCGCTTCATCAAGCCGGCGGGAGAGCGTAACCTGAACGAGATGTTGGATCAGCTTGGCGCTGAGGGGATTCGTGTCGTGGCGTGCGGGGCATGTGCCAGCTTTCGCGGCCTGCGCAAGGACGCTGCCTCGGATAACATCCGCATCTCCGGCCTTGGCTCGCTGGCCGAGTTCATCAACAGCGCGGATCGTTTCATCACATTCGGGGACTGAGAGGAGCAGAGGATGAAAAAGGTCGCGGTGCTGATCCGCAAAGCGCCCTATGGCAGCATCTACCCCGTGGAGGCGTACCGCGCCATCATGGGAATCCGCCTGTTCGACATAGACACGGTCGTTCTTTTCGTGGACGATGGTGTCTATTCGCTGGTGAAGGGGCAGAACCCGCAGCAGCTCGACATGAAGCCGTTGGGTGATGCTTTCCCGATGCTGAGCGAGTTTGATGTTACGCAGTTTTATGTGCACGACGAGTCGCTAGCGGAGCGCGGGCTGCGGCCGGAGGATCTCGTCATGGATGTGCAGATCGTAGATGGCGCCCGAATTGCCGCGCTCCTCAACGAGTGTGGCACCGTGCTGCCTTTCTAGCATGAAGAGGTCAACGGGCATTGGATGATGCTGCGCAGCTTATTATTCGTGTCATTGCGAGGGGGCCTTTGCCCCCGCAGCAATCTCCTCCCCGGTCAGCAGGGGATTGCTTCGCTCCCTTCGGTCGCTCGCAATGACGGGGTCGGTGTCGTGGCGAGGGCAAAGCCCGAAGCAATCTCCAGCCAACTATGCAAGGGATTTCTTCTCCTTCGGTCGCTCGCAATGACGGATTGGATTGATAAACCAGCTTTCTCCATAAGGGAGGGGAACGATGCTCTATCTGGTCAACAAGTCGCCGCTGATGTTCGGCAATCTCGGATCGGTCCTGCGGATCGCGCAGCCAGGGGAGCCGATCCTCCTCTATGAAGATGGCGTGTTCGCGGCGGCCAAGGGCGCCAAAAGCGAGGCGCTGGTGCAACAAGCGTTGAGCGCGCACCCGGTGTACGCGCTGGATGCCGACCTGCAGGCGCGCGGGATTTCGGCGCTAGTCGAGGGGATTCAGGTGGTGAGCTACGATGGCTTTGTCGAACTGGTGGAAAAGCATCAAGTGGCGCCCTGGCTCTAGGGGACTGGCCGGCGCACGGAGAAAAGGGGAGGGCAGACTGAATGAAGGGTGATGTGATGCAGGACTCGCGGGGGCAGTTGTGCCCCATGCCGATCGTCATCATGGCACGGAACATGAAAAAAATGCAACCGGGCCAGGTGCTGGAGATATGGGCCGATGACGAGGGCGCGCACGCGGACGTGCCGGCGTGGTGCGAGCAGACCGGGAACGAGTTCCTCGGCGAGGAGAAGGCAGACGGCTATTACAGGTATTTCGTGCGAAAGGTGGCTTAGCATGGCCAAAAAGTGCACCATCCTGGTCTTTAGCGGCGACATGGACAAGGTGTTCGCCGCCCTCATCATCGCCACTGGCGCGGCAGCCGCCGGGATGGAAACCACCATGTTCTTTACCTTCTGGGGCCTGAAGGCGATTCAGAAGGGCAACCTCACCGGCAAGGGTTTCTTCGGACGGCTGCTGGGCCTGATGAATCGCGGCGGGATCAACAACATCGGCCCGTCGCGGTTCAACTTTGGCGGCATCGGGCGCTGGATGTTCAAGAAGATGATGCGCGACAAGAAGGTGACGTCGTTGCCGGAACTGCTGGCGCTAGCGCAAGAGCTGGAAGTGCGGTTGATCGCCTGCAACATGAGCATGGGAGTCATGGAGATCACGCCGCAGGACCTGATTGACGGGGTCGAAATGGGGGGCGTGGCGACCTTTATGAAGGAAGCGTCCGAATCGGACGTGACCCTGTTCATCTAGCAGCATCGCAATCTGGAGCAAGGAGGCAGCGTGACAAACGAGGAATATCTGGCGATGGCCGCGGCAGACCGCGAGGCGCGCCTGCAGTGGTGGCATGAGGCGCGCTTTGGCATGTTCGTCCACTGGGGGCTCTATGCGCAGTTGGGCCGCCACGAGTGGGTGATGAACCGCGAGCGGATCCCGTTGGCGGAATACGAGAAGCTGGCCGACTCGTGGAAGCCCAAAGAGCGCCCCGCGCGCGAGTGGGCACAGCTTGCCAAGGCTGCGGGGCAAAAGTACATGGTGATGACTACCAAACACCACGAGGGCTTTTGCCTCTGGGATACGCAGCAGACCGACTATAACGCGGTCAAGCGCGGGCCTGGCCGCGACCTGGTGCGCGAGTATGTGGAGGCGTGCCGCGAGTTCGGGTTGAAGATTGGCTTCTACTACTCGCTGATCGACTGGCATCATCCGGATGGCGCGCTCTGCGCCAAGGATGAAGCGGCACGGCGGCGTTTTCTCGATTTCACCCAGGGATGTGTGCGCGAGCTCATGACCAACTATGGGCATATAGACATCCTCTGGTACGATGTTTCCTGGCCGTTGCCGGATGCGGAGGCGTGGGAGGCCTACAAGATGAACGCGATGGTGCGCGCGCTGCAACCGCACATCATCATCAACAACCGCGCCAAGCTGCCGGAGGATTTCGGCACGCCGGAGGAGCATGTGACAGCAGCGGAGCCCGGGCGCGCGTGGGAAGCGTGCATGACGTTCAATGGCTCCTGGGGTTATTTCCCGACAGCCATTGACTGGCGCTCGGTGCGTGAGGTGCTGGGAATGCTGCGGACGGCGACGGCGGGTGGCGGCAACCTGCTGCTGAACATCGGGCCAGCGCCGGATGGATCCGTGCCGCCGGAGGCGACGGAGCGGCTCTTGCCGGTGGGCAAGTGGCTGGCCAAGAACGGCGAGGCGGTGTACGGGCAAGTGGATCGCGTGCAGGGCAAGCTGGAGTGGCTGCCCACGGGCAACTGGACGCTGAAGGGCAACACGGCATATTACTGGTGCAGCCGCTGGCCGGGCACGGAGCTGGCCATTGGCGGCCTGCGCACCAAGCTGCGTCGGGCCTCATATCTCATCGGCGGCGCGGAGATCCCCTTCACGCAGACGGAGAACCGGCTGGTGCTGCATGGCCTGCCGCCCCACAACCCGGACGACATTGCATCGGTAACGGTGCTCAAACTCGAGTTCGAAGAGGAGCCGAAGCAGGTGCTGGGCGCAGGGTACGTGGTCTTGGAGTGATTCACTGCTGCGCGCCTGTGACCATGGCGCGGTCTGTCGAAGGACCGTTCTGCTGTGTCTGGGCAAGGCGAGCAGGAAGACACGGAGGGGTTTCTGGCCGGGCCGACCAGGGGCCTCTCCGTGTCTGATCTAGAGTCGGACGCGATGCGTCCCCCATGTTATCGCATGGCAGGAGGTAATCCCAATGGCCAGGTTGGTTGATCTATCTGCGAAACCCTATGATCTATCCCCTGAACAGATCAAATGGGTTGAAGATACCATTGCCGGCATGTCCGATGAGGAAAAGGTTGGACAACTGTTCATAAACTTGTTCCACTTTGGCGCGGACGCATTCAGCGGTGGCCGGCTCACGAACAAAGAGATCCTCGCCAAGTACCATATCGGCGGCGCTCGCTATCAAGGGGCGAAATCCAGCCAAGTGCAGGCCC
Organism: Chloroflexota bacterium; assembly: GCA_019873665.1. Taxonomy (GTDB): domain Bacteria; phylum Chloroflexota; class Anaerolineae; order JAAYEA01; family JAAYEA01; genus JAIOAV01. The sequence goes on along the minus strand of JAIOAV010000039.1, from coordinate 8,026 downwards.
TCCTGAACGAGCTGCAGACGGAATCCAAGATCCCCTTGCTCGTCGCTGCGAATTGCGATTCTGGCGGCAACGGGGCCTGTGCTGACGGGACCTATATCGCGTCTGCCGCGCAGGTGGAGGCGACACGCGACACGCAGGTGGCGTACAATGTGGGGCTGGTATCTGGCCGTGAGGCCAGGGCGTTGGGAGTCAACGTCAACTTCGATCCCTGCGTGGACATCCTGTTCAACTGGCGGAATACCATCGTCAACACCCGTGCCTACGGCACGAACGCGGACGACGTCATCAAATACACCGACGCGTACTTGAAGGGTCTGGTGGCCGAAGGCGAGATGATCCGCTGCATCAAGCACTTTCCCGGCGATGGCACAGAGGAGCGCGATCATCATCTGGTGCTGGGAGTAAACGAGCTGGCCCCGGAGGAATGGGATGCGTCATTCGGCCGTGTCTATCGGCATCACATAGAGAACGGCGTCGAGATGATCATGGCCGGTCACTTTGTGTTGCCAGAATACCAGAAGAAGCTGAATCCCGGGCTGCAGGACAAAGACCTCCTGCCGGCGAGCCTGTCCGAGGAGCTGATCACCGGTCTGCTGAAGGAGCAGATGGATTTTAACGGCATGGTGGTTACCGACGCCAGTCACATGTTGGGCATGACTTCGGCGATGCGTCGCGAGGACTATGTGCCGCAGGCCATCGCCGCTGGCTGCGACATGTTTCTGTTCTTCAATGACATGGATGAAGACTTTGGCTTTATGCTGAACGGCTATCGAAAGGGCATCATCACAGAGGAGCGGATGCACGATGCTTTGCGCCGAATCCTCGGACTCAAGGCCAAGCTGAACCTGCACCGCAAGAGACAGGAAGGCACCCTGCTCAAGACCGAGAAGGATCTGGAGATCATCGGCTGCCCGGAACACCTGCGCATGCGTGCGGAGGCGGCGGACAAGGGGATCACGCTGGTGAAGAATACCTTCAACCAGCTTCCGATTCGCCCAGAGACCCATCGGCGCATCCGCCTCTACTACCTGCAGGGCGAAGTTGGCGGGATCATGTCCGCGGGGTCGCGAGTCCTGGACAACATCGTGGCGGAGCTGGAGCGCCGCGGCTTTGTGGTGACGGTGAACGATGGCACCAGTCGCATCAAGGGGCCGACCCTGAAGTATCGTCAAGAAGTGGATGCGGCGCTGATCTTTGCGGACATCTTTGGCTATGGGGCGGAGAACAACTATCGCATCAGATGGAAAACCGCCATGAGCAGCGACTGCCCCTGGTACGTGCACGAGGTGCCGACAGTCTTTGTGTCGCTGAACTATACGACCCATCTGCACGATGTGACCATGGTCAAGTGCTATATCAATGCCTACCACAACAATCCAGAGACGATCAAACAGGTGATTGACAAGATCATGGGCGAGTCGGAGTTCAAGGGCACGCCCAATCATCTGGTGTGGACGGAAAAGTGGCAGGCAAAGCTGTAGCGGCTGCCCGGCACGAGCAGTCTGGCTCACGCGATGGGGAACCATCGCAACAGCTCGCGCGCCACCAGCGCATGCCCGGCGGCGTTCGGGTGGTTGCTCCACGATAGGAGGTCTGACAGATCGCCGCCGTCAGCCAGGTAGCGCTGGCACGTGGCAAAGCTGTCGGCCAGGCCGACGCCATATGCGGCTGCCAGCTCGCGAATCTGCGCGGCATGCCGGCTCAGCTCCTGTCGTGCTGCGAGGTCGGCGTCCGGGCGCTGTGTGATATCCGGTGTTGGCGTCAGCAAGATGACACGGCTGCCCGCTGTCAGCGCCGCCTGGATCATGGCGATCCAGTTCTGTCGCGCCTGCTCCAGGCCAATGCGGCGGTCGTTCAGGCCATAGTCAATGGTCACGATGTCAGGCTGGTGCGCCAGCACATCAGCAAAGCGCGCTGCGCCCGATGTCGAGTTCTCGCCGCCGATGGCGGTAACGATGACGTTGATGACGGCAAAAGGAAAGCGCTCCTTCAGCTCGCGGTGCAGCAGGTGCGGGTAAGCGTGAAAGGTGTCCACCAACGGCGTGGCAAAATAACCTGCGGGCACGCTATGCCCGTGGCAGACGATGTTCACGGTGCGGTTATCCGGCCACTGCGCTTTGAGCGCCGCGATCACCTCAGCGAGGTAGGTCGTTCTATCCGGGATGGGCATGATGCCTCCTATCTCGACGCTGCTGCGTCTGGGTGGAACTCTGGCAAGCCGAACATGTCGCGATAGGCGTTGACGACGGCCAGATAGTTGGCCAGCGGCACGCTGGCCGCGATGGCATTGCTGGCACAGAGAATGTGCCCGCCGTTGCCCCACCCCGCCTCTAGGCACGCCAGCGTATGCGCTCGCACCGCCTCTGGGGTGCCAAAGCTCAACGTGTTGCCGCAGTCCAGGTTGCCGTAGAGGGTGATACGGGCGCCGTGCGAGGCCTTGAGCTTCGCCATGTCCATCCCCGCGTGCATGTCAATCTCCAGATACCCGTCCACTTCGGTAGCCAGCAGGAAATCGTCAATGACCGGCCAGAGGTTGCCGTCGCTGGCGTTCACAGCGTACGCGCCGCCGGCATGGATGCGACGGCTGACAGTGCGCACCTCTGGCACGATAAAGCGGCGGTAGAGATCCGGGGAGATGATGAGCCGGTTGCCGGCGAAATCGCCGCCCACGCCGATCTGCTCGATGCCAAGCGCCAGATAGCGCTCCACCAGCGCGAGGGCGCGCCGCGTCGCCAGCGCAAAGTGCGCGTGCGCCACGTCGGGCGCCAGGAGCATCGTCTGCATCAGGTCCACGTCGGTCCAGACGCCGTGCGCATACGCCGGCGCCAGGATGGGCAGATCCATGCCCCGCGCGTGCATCTCCTCCCGCACCAGCGCGTAGATCAGCATGTCGCGGTCGCTGGGCGGGGGCGCGGCGGCGGCGCGTTCGTTACGGCGGCGCAGGCGCTCCACCGGATCATCCGGCACCGGCTCCGGCTCGGCTATGGCGCTCTTGGATGGTTCTGGTGGTGGTGGATAGACGTAGAGCATGTCGTGGCCGAGTCGCGCTGCCAGCTCCACGCGATCTATGGCGTTCTGGCGCACTGCGCCGGCCCAGCCGCGCGCCGCCACGACCGCCTCCCAGTTCGCCGGGTCCGCAGCATACGGGCGGCTCAGAATCCGATCCGCCACCGGCGAGAGGAGCACGTACTCGAACACGGGCGTGCGATCCGGCGTGTGGTGTTGCAGCGCGGTGGTGACCCGCTCGCGAGACGTCATGGCCATCATTCCCTCCTCGAGACGAGTATATCACTGCTATCAGGCGCGGGCAAGCAGGCGTGTTTGACGGATGAGCCCCGTCCTGCTATAATCGCAATGGGGACGTCTGCCGATGTCCCCGAACTGAGGCCGCTCTCTTCTATGCGGCGGTTGGCGCCAGAAAGGAGGGGACCATGAAGACGGTCGTCGCGGGGGCGTTGGGTGAATGCGCGCATGTGGCGGGCGTGATGAACTTCTTGCGGTTGGCGGAGGCGGCTGGCTGGCGGACGGTCTTCCTCGGGCCTGCGGTGTCGGTGCAGGAGATGCTGAAGGCAGCGCGCCGCGAAAAGGCGGACCTGGTCGGCGTATCGTATCGGCTGACACCGGAAAACGGTGCGCGGCTGTTGGGCGACTTTTGCGAGGCAGCGGACGATCTGCGCGAAGCGGGCACGCGCTTTGTCTTTGGCGGCACGCCGCTGGTGGCGCAGGAGGCGCGGGCCATCGGCTTTTTCGAGCGGGTGTTTGACGGCACCGAGTCCACCGATATGGTGCTGGCCTATCTGAAAGGGCAGGCACACGGTGGGTTGGCGCAGGAGGACTACCCGCAGACGACCGTGGAGCGGATCGGCTGGAAATCGCCCTTTCCTCTGCTGCGGCATCACTTTGGCCTGCCCACGCTGGAGGCCACGGTGCAAGGGGTGGCGCGTATCGCAGAAGCGCAGGTGCTGGACGTGATCTCGCTGGGCATTGATCAGGACGCGCAGGCTAACTTTTTCCATCCGGAACGGCAGGACCCACGCGCTAGAGGAGCCGGGGGCGTGCCGGTGCGCAGCGCCGACGACTACCGCGCGCTCTATGCCGCCAGTCGGCGGGGGAATCACCCTCTGATGCGCACCTATTCCGGCTCGGATGACCTCATCCAATTGGCCGCGATGTATGTGGAGACCATCCACAACGCCTGGTGCGCGGTGCCCATCTTCTGGTTCAACCAAATGGACGGGCGCGGGCCGCTGGGCCTGGAGGAATCGGTTCGCGCGCATCAGGAGCTGATGGCGTGGTATGGGGAGCGAGATATTCCGGTCGAGCTGAATGAGCCGCACCACTGGGGGATGCGGGATGCGCCGGATGTGATCTATGTCGTCGCGGCGTATCTATCGGCGCATAACGCCCGCGCCTTTGGCGTGCGCGACTATATCGCGCAGCTCATGTTTGACAGCCCGCCCGGCGTGGCGGAGGCGATGGATCTGGCCAAGATGCTGGCGGCGCTGGAGCTGATCGCGCCGCTGCAGAGAGCCGGCTTTCGCATCTGGCGGCAGACGCGCACCGGCTTGCTCAGCTACCCGCTGGACCTGGATGCGGCGCGGGCGCACCTCGCGGCGAGCGTCTATTTCCAGATGTCGCTGCGACCCCACATTGTGCATGTGGTGGGTCATACAGAGGCGCATCACGCCGCCACCGCCGATGACGTCATCGAGGCGTGCAAGCTGGCGCGGCGCGCCATCGAGAACGCGCTGCACGGCCAGCCCCGCATGGCAGCGGATGCGGCGGTGCAGGAGCGCAAAGAGGAGCTGGTCGAGCAGGCGCAGGTCACCCTCGCTGCCATTCGCGCCCTGGCGGACCACGGCGTCGCCGATCCTCTGACCGATGCGGCGACGCTGGCGCGGGCAGTGACGAGCGGGGTACTGGATGCGCCGCACCTGCGGAACAATCCGTTCGCACGCGGCGAGATCATCACGCGCGTTGATGCGCGCGGCGCTTGTGTGGCGGTGAATGCGGCCGGCCGGGCCATATCTGAAGAGGAACGGATCGCCGGGCTGGGCATCAATCGGCTGTTCTGAGCTGGGGCTTGCAGAGAGGAGCTGAACACGATGGGCAAGGAGACACGCTTTACGGTGCTGGGTGCCGGGCATGGCGGCAAGGCGATGGCGGCGCATCTGGCGCTGCAAGGCTTCCCCGTTACTCTCTGGAACCGCACTCTTGACAATATTTTGGTCATTGCTCTGCGTGGCGGCATCGAGGTGGAAAGCCAGGACGAGGGCCCGCGGGGATTTGGTCGGCTGGCGCAGGTAACGAGCGATATGAAGGAGGCGGTGCAGGGAGCTGACGTGTTGATGGTCGTGGTGCCCTCCACTGCGCACGCGGATATCGCGGCGGCTGCTGCGCCGCACCTGCGCGACGGCCAAATCGTCGTGCTGAACCCCGGCCGAACAGGTGGCGCGCTCGAGTTTCGGCGCGTGTTGCGCGAAAGTGATTGTCAGGCGGATGTTACCATCGCCGAGACGGAGACGTTGCTGTATGCCAGCCGCTCGGATGGCCCGGCGCAGGTGCGCATCTTTCGCATCAAGGAGGCGGTGCCGCTGGCGGCGCTGCCCGCAACGCGTACCGCCAGCGTCCTGGCCGCGCTGGCGAGTGCCTATCCCCAGTTCATCGACGGGACCAGCGTGCTGCATACCGGCCTGAACAACATGGGTGCGATCTTTCATCCCGCGCTGGCGCTGCTCAATGCCGGCCGCATCGAGTCCACATCGGGCGAGTTCCAGTTTTACATTGACGGTGTAACTCCTTCGGTGGCGCGCGTGCTTGAGGTGCTGGACCGCGAGCGGGTCACCGTGGCTGCCGCGGTGGGCATTCGCGCGCGGACGGCGATGGAGTGGCTAAAGATGGCATACAACGCCACCGGCACGACGTTGTACGAGGCAATTCACAACCAGCCGGGCTACTATGGCATCACCGCGCCACCGACGCTGTGGCACCGCTACATCACCGAGGATGTGCCGATGAGCCTCGTGCCCATCGCCGCCCTGGGCCGGCGCTACGGGGTGGCAGTAAGCGGCATTGACAGCATCATCCGCCTGGCGTGCGTGGTGCATCAGACCGACTATTGGCGACGAGGGCGGACCCTGGACAAGCTGGGGATCGAGCAGCTCAGCGTGGATGAGCTGAACCAGCTCGTCCTGGGCGGCGAGGCGTGAGCCAGCCTGCCGTTCACCCTTCTGCATCTTGCCGGCACGCATCCAGCACGCGCATCACCTCGCGCGACTCGGCGATGGGCACGTATGGCGCTCGATCCAGCGCGTAATACTCATACACTTTGGCGTAGAAATCCACCGGCGCATAGTTGGCAAGCGGGAAGCTCTCCTCGCGCCAGGGGATCGTCTCACCGCTGGTGTACTTGCGTCCGGGCGCGGCGAGGCTCTCGTCCAGCGAGATATCGGCCAGATCTGTCGGGCAAAAGTAACGCACGCGCCAGGCATTTGCGCCTTCGTCCAGCGTGGCGCTGCCGCAGCGGCCCAGGATCACCCACGGCGTCAGCGGCACCGCCGCCGCCATGTTGATGTCCAGATCGAGGATGATGTCGTTTTCGGTCTCGATCACCGCCTTGACCACGTCATCCGCGTCTCCCAGGCTAGCGATGGTGCGCAGCGCACAGGAAACACGCTTGGCGCGGGAGCCGGCCAGATAGAGGAGCTGGTCTATAAAGTGCGCGCCATAGTTGTTCAACATGCCGCCGCCATACTTGCGCAACGCCTGCCAGTCGTTGCGCCGCGTAAAGGCGGAACGGGCGCGCTTCATCATGTATACCGGGCCCAGGATACCCCGTCGCAGGATGTCCTGTAGGGCAACTACTTCCACCATGGCGCGGTGCGGCTGATAGACCATCAGCTTGCGCCCGGCATCGCGTGCGGCGACGATCATCGTGTCCGCTTCCGCCAGGGTCGGCGCCATCGGCTTGTCGCAAAAGACATCGCAGCCATGCGCAAAAGCGGCTAACGCCTGCTCTGCATGGAAACGAGTGGGGGAGCAGATGACGACGAGGTCGGGCCTGGTCTCGCCCAGCATCGTCAAGTGATCGCGATAGGTGCGCAGCGGCTCCTGCAGGCCTGGGCCAAAGGTAGCCTGTGCCTCCGCCAGGCGCTCGTCCAATGGATCTACGACGGCGACCAGCGAAAACCCCTCATGCTTGATCACCTGTGGCACGTGGAATTGCCAGCCGACGCGCCCAAGGCCGATCACCGCTGTGCGTAGTTGTCTCATTTTGGCATCTCCTCCGTGTGATGGGACCTCATGGAGAAGTCAACTGGAAATCGGATGGTTGTGCATAACCTGGGCCATTCGTGTCATTGCGAGGGCAAAGCCCGAAGCAATCCCCTCTACGCTAGCAAGGATTGCTTCGCTCCCTTCGGTCGCTCGCAATGACAGGGGCCGCGGTGCGGCTTGCAATGACAGGGCCGCATATCGTTGCGAGAGAGCAGAGCAACCGAAGCAATCCTCGTACGCTGACGGGGGCTTCTTCGCCCCCTTCCATCGCTCGCCATGACAGGATGGGTTGTTCAACTTCTTTTCATCTCCTCCATTAGAAGTCCGGGCATCTATGGTACTACATAGTCATCGCGCGCCTGCATCATTGCCCACACGTTCTCCGGAGGCGTGCCGGGAAGAACGGTGTTGCTACAGCCGTGGAAATAGCGCCGGCCGGCACTTCCCTCCAGCAACTCGCGGCAGTGATCGTACACCTGTTGCGCTGTGCCGCGCCGCATCAGGTCGCCGCTGGCGTTGGCCCAGATGACGAGATCGGGATAGCGCTGCCGCAACGCGCCGGTAACCATCGTCGCTTCATAGTCCACCTCGCCATAGCCGGGGATGCCCGCCTCGCAAAAGATCATGTCGCTGACGCTCCACAGCTTGCCGTCGCTGCGCCAAACATAGTGCAGTCCCAGCTCACGGCAGCGCTTTGCCAGCTTGGTCAGGCGTGGCAGCATCAGGGCACGAAAGGCGCGCGGCGAATAGA
>JAIOAV010000038.1:24739-33481 GCA_019873665.1 Chloroflexota bacterium | reverse complement strand
CGTAGTGAAATCGCCCGGCAGGTCAAGCCGGTTATTGATCAGGATGTCGGGCATCAGCTCGCGGATCATCGCCATCAGCTTTTCCGACTGCCAGTCCTCGCGGCCTTTGCCCGGCATCCCCTTGTACGTCCGCCCGGGGAAGGAAAAGTCGCACCAGATGATGTCTATCGGGCCGTAGCGCGTCAGCAGCTCGCGAATCTGCCCGTGCATATACTCCGCGTATTTCCGCATATCGCGGCTCTGCGCTGTGGCCACGAATTTCTCGTTATCGCGCATCGGATGGTAGATGTCGGGCGGATACTCTGGGTGGTGCCAGTCAATGAGCGAGTAGTAGAAACCGACGCGCAGGCCCTCAGCGCGTGCCGCCTCGACGTAGGGCCGCACTAGGTCGCGTCCGGCGGGGGTGTTCGGCGCCTTGTAGTCTGTGAGATCGCTATCCCAGAGGCAGAACCCCTCATGGTGCTTGGTCGTCAGCACCATGTAGCGCATGCCCGCCTCCTTTGCCAGGCGTGCCCACTCGCGCGGGTCGTAAAGGTCCGGGTTGAAATGGTCAAAGTACTTCTGGTAATCCTCATCACTAATCCGCTCGCGGCTCTTGACCCACTCGTGCCGCGCGGGCAGGGCGTAGAGCCCCCAGTGAATGAACATGCCAAAGCGCGCCTCCTTGAACCAGGCAATGCGCCGCTCGTAATCGCTGTTACCGTTCATCTGTAACCTCCCGAGATTTTGCTGGGCTCGTCGCAGCCACACACCATTGTATCATGTATAAGGGTTCGGGGCAATGCGCACCGACCAGTGGGGTTTGCTTCCGTAGCCAAAACAGGTTATACTCACGCTCCGTTCCATGTGCCAAATGACAAGTCATGACAATCCCCCATCATCACCATATATGCAGGGTGCTATGAGAGATCAGGCCATCGAGTTGGTGGAAGCCGCCAACGTGCGGCGCCTCCCCTGGATGCTCGCCGGGGAGCTACTGAATAGCATGTTCTGCGTGCTGACCGTCTTCGGCGCCACGTTCACGCTCTTTCTCGACGATCTGGGGCTGGACAAGGTGCGCATCGGCTTTCTTATTTCGCTCATCCCCTTCTCCGGCATCGTGGCACCATTCGTGGCGCGCTACGTAGCGCGTTTTGGCTTTCGGCGCACATTTGTCCTTTTCTGGTTGCTGCGTAAATTTGCCGTGGCGTTCCTGCTCTTGACGCCGGCTATCCTCTCTCGTCAGGGGCTGAATGCGGCTTTTGCCTGGGTCGGCCTATTCATTTTTCTGTTTGCGTTCTGTCGCTCCATCGCCGAAACCGCCTTTTACCCATGGTGGCAAGAGATCATCCCGGACCGCATCCGTGGCAAGTTCTCGGCGATCGTCAGCAGCATCGCCACCATTGGTGAGCTGATCGCCACTGCGGCTGCGAGCTATGTCATGAGCCGCTACACAGGGCTACAGCCGTACATGGTGCTCATCGGAGTCGGCGTGCTCTTGGGCCTGGGTGCTGTCGCGCTCTATGCGCGCGGTCCGGGCGGTGCGCCGTTGTCCAAAGAAACTACCAAGACAGCGCAGCGCGACGAGATGCGCCAGGCGCTGCGCGACCGCAATTTCCTCTTTTCCCTGGGCACGCTGGCCCTGATCAGCCTAGGGCTGTCATCGGTTCGGTCGTTCATCCCCCTCTACACCAAAGAGCAGGTGGGCCTTGCGGCGGGCGTGGTGGTGATCCTCGGCATGGGCGCGTCTCTCGGTTCTCTGCTCTCCTCGTACCTGTGGGGATGGTTGGCGGATCGCGTCGGCAGCAAGCCAGTGATGTTCCTGGGTTTTGGGCTGATCTTCTTGCTGCCGATCTTCTGGTTTCTGGTCCCCCGCCACCAGCCATGGAGCGCGCCGCTGGCGATGGCGATCTCGGCCTTTGGCGGGGTCGCTAACATGGCGTGGGTGATCGGTTGGGCGCGGTATCTGTTTGTAACGGCGATCCCGCGGGAAAAGCGCACGGGCTATTCCGCTGTCTATTACGCCTGGAGTGGCCTTATCGGGGGCACTGGCCCCCTGGTGGCAGGCAAGCTGCTGCAGCTTGCAGGCGGCCTTCAGGGTCAGATCTCCGGATGGGCGATAGACGCCTACACGCCGCTATTCATGCTCAGCGTGCTATTTCTCGCATCCGGCGGCTTGCTGCTGCGACGCATGCGCGACGATGCCAAAGAGCCACTTGGCACTCTGGTGCGCAAGACGTTGCGCCGCGCGACGCCGACGCGCAGGCCATCTGCTATCAAGTAGGGGAGACAAGATGTCGAGACGACGCCTTTGGGGCTTGGCGCTGCTGGCGCTGGTGGCCGTTCTGGCTATCTGGGTGTACATGAACACGCGCCCATGGCCGGCGCCATGGGCAGTGCCAGACGTGCCGCTGCAAGCCCAGGAAGCGATGATCGCTGCGTTGGACAGCGAAGGGTATCGCGTAGAGAGCACATTGGTCTGGGCAGGCACAGCAACGACGTGGCACGCGCCCGCGCGATACCGGGTGTTCTATGTGGCAGGTGATGATGGGCGGGAGCTGTACATGGCGGACGTTCGGGTGGATACTCAGGGCAACATTGCCGCCTTGGGGAGTATCCGCCAGCTCACAGATACGCCAGATGGCGACGAGACACCGCCGGTGGCAGCGGCGGGCTGGCTGGTGTATGGTATTCGCGTGATGGGCCTCTATCAGGCGATCACTTGCGTCCCGCTGGACGATCTGGAGCGCCGCGAGCTCTTTGTGCTGGCGCAGCCGACAGCGGACATCTCTCTGAGCTGGCAGACCGGCGAAGGCGATTCCCTCCTGCGCGTTACAGCTCCCAACGCTGTCACGCCGCTCGATGTCGTGGTCAATCCGGCGACGCGCGCCCTGATGCCGGATGACGGCGCGCTGTTTCATACCCCCAGCGCGCGCGGCGAGATGCCATTCCTGCCAAACCTAGTGAGCCGCATCCGCGAGCTGCCCGGCGTTGGCCCGGAAAAGATCGCGTTCCTGGAGAACGTCTTTTTCACCATCGTTGACCGTGCCAACCTGCTCCTGCGCCGCCCGGCACCGCCCGCTGGCGAAATGGACCTCTCCACTCCTTCCCCACAACCGACCGCCAGCGCCACCATCACGCTGCCCCCCTTGCCGGACCTGCTCATCGCTTATGCCAGGATCGAGCTGGAAAGCGGCGGCGGCTGCAGCGATGCCGACGCGCCGCTGGGAGTGCGTATTGGCGTGCGCAATGCGGGCACGGCCTCCACTGGCCCGTTTCTCGTGGAAGTCAACGGTGTAAGCCAAACGGTGATGGGCGGCCTCGCCGCGGGCGCGGAGCTGACCCTCTGGTTCAGCGGCTATATCGCTGGCAGCGAGAACCGCGCCGTCGTGGATGCCGGGCAGCAGGTGACAGAGAGCGATGAGACGAACAATACTCTGGCGCAAATGCTGCCGATCCCGACGCCGCTGCCCACCTGCACCGCCACACCAACGGGCACACGCGCCGTCACCCTGACGCCCACGCCGTCGCTTACATACACGCCATCGCCTCCACCCTCGCTGACCGCCACGCCGACGGATACCGCGACACCTCTAGGCGAGACTGTCAACTTTGGCATCACGCGCCGCGCCAAGATCAAGCCTGATCCACAGCGTCCCTACGCCGAAGCCGAGGTCGTCGAGATAGACCCCACGCTGCTGGCGATCAACATGGTGGCCGGAACGATGGAGCCACGCGCCACCACCGGCCTGGTCGGCCCCGGCGTCATCCCCCAGGAAGCCTGGCCGGCGCTGGTGGCCTCCTTCAATGGGGGCTTTGCCGCCATGCATGGGCAGTATGGCATGATGGTGGATCGAAAGGTATACCTGCCCGCGAGGGATGGTCTGGCCACATTGGCGGTCTACGAGGATGGCTCGATCCAGATGGGCACATGGGGCAAGCATCTGCAGCGCACGCCGGACATGGTGTCGTATCGGCAGAACTGCCCGCCGCTTATCGAGAACGGCGTCATCACGGCAGAGACGGGCAAACTGGCGCTTTGGGGGCTGTCGGTATCGGATGAGGTGTATCTCTTGCGTTCCGGCATCGGCATCACGGCGGACGGACGCTTGCTCTACGTGGCGGGACGATCCCTTTCGGCCTACACGCTGGCGCGGGCGCTGCAGATGGCGGGGGCCGAGTATGCCATGCAGCTCGATATAGACGAGTATCATGTGGTGTTCATCACCTACGATGTGGAACCGGGCCAGGCCGGAGCGCCGCCCAAGGTGACAGGGCGCAAGCTGCGTGACGACTGGCGCGGCTATGACAGCTATTTCCTGCGCCCGTTCCAGCTCGACTTTTTCTACCTGACGCGCCGCGCCGAGCCGCTGGTGCAGGCAGTGCGCCTGCCCATGACGTCAACCCCGGCGGTGCTAGCGCCAGTGACGACGCCCGCCGTCTCGCTCCCCGGACGCATTGCCTTTGCCTCCACACGAGACGGCAACTGGGAGCTGTACATGATGCCCGCCGCGCAACCGGGTCAGGTGCAGCGGCTGACCGAGGATCCCGCGGATGACCTCTTCCCTGCCTGGTCGCCGGATGGCAGCAAGATCGCCTTTGCCTCCCGGCGGGGAGGAGACCTGGACATCTATGTCCTCGACCTGGCAAGCGGAGATGTGCGGCAGGTAACCGATCAGCCTTCGGAGGAGTGGGCGCCGGTCTGGTCGCCGGATGGCACACAACTGGCGTACCAGTCGGATCGCAACGGTCAGTCGGACATCTACATCTGCGCCGCAGATGGCAGCGGGGAGAGACGGCTCACCACCATGATCGGCAACCACGAAGGGCCTTCTTGGTCGCCCGACGGCCGGACGATCATCTTTGACTCGGATCTCGATCTCGCCGGCACGGTCAGCAACGCCATTAGCATCTACCGCATCAACGCGGCGGGCGGGGAGCCGCAGCGCCTCTTTACGCCGGGCGAATTCCCTCGCTGGTCCCCGGATGGGAGGGCGGTGGCGTTCATGATCCGCTCGGGCGCCTGGCAGGTCTTTGTGCGCAAAGTAGATGGCAGCGGCTACTGGCAGGTGACTAGAGGAAGCGATGATGCGCGCTATCCTGCGTGGTCACCCGATGGCTGCTGGCTGGCGTTCGCCGCTTATCGCAGCGGGCAGTGGGAGCTGAACGCGGTCCCCAGCGGCGGCGGCGAGCCGATCCGCCTCAGCTTTGGCATCGGAGATAGCGCCTACCCGGCATGGGGACCGTAGGCTACGTCGCGACCGGCTCAGCGCGATGGCCTTTTGCGCCGCGCGATCCGCTCATCCAGTGCGCGGGTCCTTTAGCCCCCACGTCAGCCAGAAAGCGGGGACAAAGAAGAAGGCCGCCAGCAGGAACAGGGCGTGATACCCCGCCAGGTCCACGATCAGCCCGCCCACTGCCGGTGTGAAGGTGGCCACACCCAACACTGTGTTGATCAGGCCGAGGTAGGTGGGTCGCTCCGCGGGTGGCGCGATCTCCAGCACGAAATTGACTTGTCCGACCATAATGCTGCTCTGGTAGATGCCTTGCAGCGCCACTGGCAGAAAGAGGAGAGGCAGCGAGCGCATATAGCCGGCCAACATTACCGTTAGTGGCACGCAGATGCCGATCACGCACGAGAGAAGGATCACGACGCGATTCCCACACCGGTCGCACAGCCGCCCCCAGAAGAGATTGGAGCCAATGGCGGCCAGTGTGAGCACCAGCAGGAACGTGCCGATGCTCCCGGCCGTCGCGCCGAGCACATTCTTGGCATAGACGATATAGAAGGGGGTGGCCAGCCCGCCCGCCAACAGCAGCGCGACGCGCACCACGATCAGCCGCGCATAGTTGCGATCCGCCCGCGCGAAACCCCATGCGCGGCGCAACTGCTGCCACAGCGAGACGACCTGCGGGTTGGTCGGCTCCAGCGGCTCGATCACCAGCGAGAAGGCGAGCACGCCGATGGTGATGCCGACAAGCGCACCGACGAAGAGCAGGCCAAAGTTGGCCGGGAAGGTCAGGCCGGAGCTTTCGCCGAGGATATAGCGCACCGCCCCGCTGCTCCCCAGCGCCAGAATGCCGCCGACGAGATTGCGGTAGGCAAAGTAGGAGCCGCGCCGCCGTGCTGGAATGCACTTGGCGACCACATCCAGAAACGAGATGCCGGAAATGCCTTCGGACAGCGAGAAGATCGTGAGGAGGATGAAAAAGGCAGCCAACAGCCACTGTGGATGTCGCACGCCCCAGAGCCAGGTTGCTGCCGTCAGCAGGGCAAAGGAGACGACGCGCACCACGGCGAACATCTGATACAGGCGCAGCTTGCGCTCCTGCCGTTGCACATAGCCGGAGACGAGGAGCTGCGGCAGGAACCAGCCCGCGTTGCGGATCGGCGCTGGCAGGCCGATGAGCAGATTGGAGCTTGTCAACTGGGAGAGGAACCATGTTAGCACCAGTGACGAGTCGATCATCGTCTCGGCCACCTGAAACGCGGCGGCGTTCACCACGCCCAGGAAAAAGTTGCGCCGGTAATGTTTTTGCGCTGTCGGGTTCAGCGTCTCGTCTGCGCTATGCACCCTTCTCCCCTCCCGCTGTCTTCTGGAACAGGGGATTGCGTGCTTCCCGCAGCGACCTGCCCGTCCCACCGCGCATGGCCAGCATGATCTCTGCCAGGATGCTCAGCGCGATCTCGGCAGGGGTCTCACTGCCGATGTCCAAGCCGACAGGCGCATAGACGCGCGCCAATTGCGCTTCACTCACCCCCGCCGCCTGCAGGCTTGCCAGCATGGCGTGCACCTTCTGCCGGCTGCTCACCACGCCGATATACGCCGCCGGCGTCTGCAAGACGGTCTGCAGCGCGGCCTCGTCCTGCTCGTGTGCCCAAGTGGCAATGACCACTGCCGTGCGGTCAGTGATCTGCACGACATCGCGGATGTCGCTCGGCGAGGCCACGATAGTCCGATCCGCCGTGGGGAAGCGCTCCTGAGTGGCAAAGCCGGGTCGAGGATCCAGCACGATCAGCCGGTAGCCGAGGAGTGGCGCGAACTGCGCCAATGCTTGCGCGATGTGCCCGCCACCGACCAGTAGCAGCTCGCGACGCGGCAGCGAGACATCCAGGAACACCTCCACCGCGCCTTTGCTTGCGCCGGGATGCATCTCATCCGGCAGGTCGTAGCGCTGCACGCGTGAGAGCTGCTGGCGGATTGCCTCGCCCGCGTCCTGCACGACCTGCGCCTCGACGATGCCGCCGCCGACCGTGCCGGCCGTCTGGCCGTCGGCATACACGATCATCTTGGCGCCGATGCCGCGTGGGGTCGAGCCGTGCACGGCGATCACCGTGACTACGCAGATCGCTTTGCCCGCGGCCAACGCTGCAGCAGCTGCTGCATAGATCTCTTCCATCTCGGACTCCTTCCGCTGACGTCAAAAGGCGGAACCGGGCTGCACCGCGGGTTCCGCATGGCGATTATACCACCAGAGCCACATTGGCAGAAACGAGGGCGTGCATCGAGAATGCCGTCAGGTTTGACAACGCGTTATCATCATTGTATACTAGGAATAATCCACATCGTGCCCGCGAATATCGCGACGTCGCGGGTTCGCGGTAGCTTGTTTTCTCATGGCACTATGCAACGTGGCAGCGGTCATCTGCTGGAAGGAGGTGTCTCGGTTTCATGAACTTCCTCGGTTGGCTGATCAGTAACGCTACATATGCAAAGGAGAAAACAGATGTCTCGAGAGGGAAGAATATCGCGTCGTGATTTTCTCAGAGTCTCTGCAACCGTCGCGCTGGGCGCCGCCCTCCAGGCTTGCGCGCAACCCACCCCGCAGATCGTGGAAAAAGAGGTCCCCGTCGAGAAGGTCGTGAAAGAGACGGTGGTCGTCGAGAAGCAGGTCCCCGTCGAAAAGACTGTGAAAGAGACGGTAGTCGTCGAGAAGGAAAAAGTCGTCGAGAAAGTCGTGACGGCTACCCCTGTCCCCGCCAAGTACAAAGAGGCGCCGGCGCTGGCCGAGCTAGTCAAAGCGGGAAAACTGCCGCCGGTAGATGAGCGTCTGCCGGTTGAGCCGCTCGTGCTGACGCCGGTGGAAAGGGTTGGCAAGTACGGCGGCAAGTGGGCTTTCATGGCCGTTGCCACCACATGGAGCGGCGGCGCAGTCTGCATGGCCAACTGGTGCGAGAACTTTATGCGCTGGGAGCGCGACCTGTCCGGCCACCGACCCAATGTCGTCAGCAAATGGGTCTGGAACGCCGACGGCACACAGATCACCCTTTACTTCCGCAAGGGGATGAAATGGTCCGATGGCGCGCCCGCGACCGTGGATGACTGGCTGTTCTGGTGGAACGACATGATCAACGATGAGAAGGTCAAGTTGCCGCGCCAGACCGGCACGCACCCCGGCGGCCAGCCGATGAAGGTCACCAGAGTCGACGACTATACGCTGCAGTTGAATCGCCAAGACGAACCCGCTCTTTGTGGAGACGATGCACCGCGGCACCGGCGCGCGCGCTACCTCGTGGCAGTTCGTGCCATCGCACTATCTGAAGCAATTTCACTACAAGTACACGCCTGCGGCTACTGATGTGACAGTGCTGCTTGACCACTATAACAACCGCTGCGACTATCCTGATATGCCGCATCACGGCCCCTGGATCGTCAAGGACGTCAAGGCTGGCGAGTACATCCGCATGACGCGCAACCCCTACTACTGGAAGGTGGACACCGAGGGCAACCAACTGCCGTACATTAACGATTTCGAGTGCAA
>JAIOAV010000038.1:0-24729 GCA_019873665.1 Chloroflexota bacterium | reverse complement strand
GCCAAGGATGTGCAGTTGATTACCCTCTCCTGCGTCGCGGGCGAGATTGACTTTCAGATGCGCGAAATGCCGATCAAGGACATCGCCGTGCTGAAGGAGAATGCGGCCAAGGGCGGGTACCGGGTGGATCTCTGGAAAAACGGCGACTGCAACTCGTGCGGCATCCTCTTCCACTACTGCAACCCCGACAAGACGCTGGCCGATCTGATGTGGCAGCAAAAGTTCCGCGTCGCCATGTCTCATGCCATCAACCGGGAGCGCATCAACGACATCGTCTTTCTCGGCCTGGGGCGCCCGCGGCAGATCGCCATGTTGGCGGATGGCCCCGAGTTCCAGAGCGAGCGTGGCCAGAAGGTACTCAAGGCGTGGGAGGAGACGTACAGCGAGTACGATCCGGAAAAGTCCAAGAGGCTCCTGGACGAGATCGGCGTGAAGGATGTCAACAACGATGGCTGGCGTGAAAAGCCGGATGGCTCCCCGCTGGACATGATCATTGACGTCGCCAGCAATGCACCGATGGAGATCGAGGGTCAGCAGTTGATCAAGGAGGACTTTGCCAAGGTCGGGCTCAAGTGGACGCTTAATGTCATTGACCCCACGCTCTTGGATCAGCGCGTTACCAACTGCGAGTCCGCGTTCCGCAGCCGTGGTGGTTCGGCTTCTGGCCTCTTTATCGCCCCGTCGCACTGGGCGCCGGTCGAGGCCACCGACTATACCATTGGCGGGCGGCCATACGGCCTCTGGTACCAATCCGGCGGCAAAGAGGGCATCGAGCCTCCGTCACCGCAGGGCGACTGGATGAAAAAGCTGATGGACATCTATACCGATGCCTTGACGATCGTGGATGTCGCCAAGCGCCACGACCGCACGTTGGATGGCTACCAGGTGCACATTGACGAAGGCCCATTCCAGATCGGTACCGTAGGCGACACGCTCGGCCCAGTGGTGGTCAAAAACACCCTGAAGAACGTGGTCCGTGGCGGCATCATCGGTTCCTGGGTATTTGGCTTCCCCGGCACCGCTGACCCGGAACAGTGGTTCCAGGACATCTAAGAGACGAGCTGGTGGCTATTAGCTATCAGTGATCGGGCGCGCGGATGACGCGCAAGCTCCGAGCTGATAGCTAATAGCCCTAGAAAGCGAGGCGCGTTCCCACATGCTCCGCTATATCGGACAGCGTATTCTCTCCATGATCCCCACGCTCCTGATCATCGTGATCATCGGCTTTATCCTGATGGAGCTCCCACCCGGTGATTATCTAACCTACTACACGATGCAACTGCTGGCACAGGGTAACGAGAGCGCCGAAGCCGAAGCCGAGGCACTGCGCATCCGCTATGCCATGGATCGGCCTGCTTACGAACGCTTTATTAATTGGATCGTCCACTTTGTGCAAGGGGATTTCGGCGAATCCTTTGCCTATCGCAAGCCGGTCCGCGAGCTGATCGGTCAAAACCTGCTGATGACGATGATCATCTCGCTGATCAGCTTGATCATCGCATGGGTGATTGGCATTCCTATCGGTGTGTACTCGGCGACCCACCAATACTCGCTGGGTGACCATTTCTTCACTCTGGTGGCTTTTGTCGGGGTTGGCGTTCCCGGCTTTCTGTTAGCATTGGTCCTATTGGTGGCTGGCACCCGCTGGCTGGGCTTTGTGCCCTCTGGCCTCTTTTCTGCTCAGTACGAGACCGCTCCCTGGTCTCTGGCCAAATTCATTGACCTGCTCAAGCATCTCTGGATCCCCGCTCTCATTGTCGGCGTCACCCAGACGGCCGGATTGATGCGCACGATGCGCGGTAACCTGCTCGACGTGCTCCGCATGTCCTATATCCAGACCGCCCGGGCTAAGGGCCAAAAGGAGGGCATCCTCATCTGGAAATACGGCGTGCGCAATGCCATTCACCCGCTCATCATGACTCTGGGCATGTCTCTGCCGAGCCTGGTCTCCGGTGCTACGGTGACGGCCATCGTGCTCAACTTGCCGATCATGGGCCCCATCTATCTACAGGCGGTGCGCCAGCAGGATGTGTATCTGGGTGGCACGATGCTCATCCTGGTCACGGTGATGCTGGTGATCGGCAACTTGTTGGCGGATATCCTGCTCGCCATTGTGGACCCGCGTGTCCGCTATGACTAGGGAGTAGAGGGACATGGCAGAAATACCTCAGATCGGCAATCGCGGCGCGCAGATGACAGAGGATGAGCACATCTCTCCTCCCACAGTGGCGCAACTCACCTGGCGACGTTTCCGGCGTAGCAGGTTTGCCGTCATAGCCGGCATCGTGCTCATCGTTTTTTACATGGTGGCGATTTTTGCTGGCTTTTTCGCTCCCTACTATGTGGATACGACTCACTCGAAATTTCCGGCTGTTGGCCCGAATACCATTCGCGTCCGCGACACCGAGGGCAAGTTCCATGCGCCCTTTGTCTATGGGTACTCCTCTGTACTTGACATGGAAAGCTATCGGCGCGTGTTTACCATTGACACCACGGTGATGTACCCGGTGCGCTTCTTCGCCAAGGGAGATGAATACACGCTCATCGGCCCGATCAAATCTGACCGTCATCTTTTCACGGTGGATGAGCCGGGCAAGGTCTTTCTGTTAGGTACTGATACGTTGGGGCGTGATCTCTTCAGTCGGATCATCTATGGCGCGCGCATCTCGCTTACGGTAGGCCTGGTCGGCGTGTTCCTCAGCCTGGTCATCGGCTCGCTGATCGGCGTGATGGCGGGCTACTATGGCGGCCCGTTTGACAATGTGTCGATGCGCATTGTCGAAGTGCTGCTGGCCTTCCCGCAGATTCCGTTGTGGATGGCGCTCGCCGCTGCGCTGCCGCCAAACTTGGACTCGGTCAAAGTGTATTTCGGCATTACCGTCGTTCTCTCCTTTATCGGCTGGGGTGGCCTGGCACGGCAGGTTCGCGCCAAAGTGCTCGCCCTGCGCGATTCCGACTTTGTGATGGCAGCGCGCGTCTCGAATTGCAGCGACTCCCGCATCATCGTCCGACACCTCTTGCCCAATACCCTCAGCCACGTCATCGTCGTGGCGACGCTGGCCATTCCCGGCATGATCCTGGGCGAGACCACACTCAGTTTCTTGGGGCTGGGCATTCGCCCACCGATGACGAGCTGGGGCCTGCTGTTGAGTGAGGCGCAGGCCACCCGCGTCCTGCTCCAGCAACCGTGGCTTCTCTGGCCCATCGTGCCGGTGATGATCACCGCCATTGCCTTCAACCTGTTGGGCGATGGCCTGCGGGACGCGGCTGATCCTTTCGCCACCTAGAGCCGCGCTGCCCGGCGTGATAGCCCGTCAACGGGGCGCGACATGCTTTTCGTCGCGCCCCGTTTGTTGTTGCTCACCGCTTTGACGCTCGCGGTGAAAAAGGATACAATGGCTCGCCGGACGGCGTGGCTGATTCCCTTCAGAGGTGGGAGTGAGCGGGCAGATGACCGATCGGTCAGAGAAGGTTTATGATGTAATCGTCGTGGGCGCGGGACATGCTGGCTGCGAGGCGGCGCTGGCCGCGGCGCGGATCGGCTGTCGCACCCTGCTGCTGACGATGAACCTGGACCTCATCGCGCAGATGCCCTGTAATCCCAGCATCGGCGGCCCGGCCAAGGGGCACGTGGTGCGTGAGATGGCAGCGCTGGGCGGCGAGATGCCCCTCGCCATTGACCGCAATTTCATCCAGATTCGGCTCCTGAACGTGTCCAAGGGGCCAGCCGTGCAGGCGTTGCGTGCCCAGGCGGACAAGCGGCTCTACTCGCTGGGCATGAAGCACGCGCTGGAGCATACGCCGCGCCTCGATCTGAAACAGGCGCTAGTGGAGCGGATCCTCGTGCGCGACGACCGGGTGAAAGGGGTAGAGACAGCCTACGGCCAGACCTACCTGGGCAAGACGGTGATCCTGACCACAGGTACCTTCCTCGCGGGTCGCATCTTGACAGGCGAGCACACCTTCCCGGCGGGGCGCGCCGGCGAATTCCCCGCCAGGGGTCTATCGCAATCGCTGCGCGACCTGGGCTTCAGGTTGGGCCGATTGCAGACTAACACGCCACCGCGGGTTGACGCTCGCACCATTGATTTCGCGCAGACCGAGCCGCAATATGGCAGCGACACGCCGCTCTATTTCGGCTTTGCGCCGCCCGACATGCTCCATCATATTCCGGCAAGCGCCAGCGTGGATCCGCAGACAGGGCGCTGGCAGCCGTGGATCAACCCGGTATACCCGGTGGCGCGTCAGACATCATGGCGGCCACAGCTCCCCTGCTATATGGTGTACACCAATGCCGAGACACACCGTATCGTGCGCGATAATCTGGCGCGCTCACCGATCGCTAGCGGCTTTATCGCGGGCCAGGGTCCCCGTTATTGTCCCTCCATCGAGGAAAAGATCGTGCGCTACGCGCACAAGACCGCGCATCAGATTTTCCTGGAGCCGGAAGGCTTTATGACCAACGAGGTGTACGTGCAGGGTTTCTTCACCAGCTTGCCGGAAGATGTGCAACTGGCGATGCTGCACTCGATCCCCGCGCTCGTCCGCGCGGAGATCATGCGCCCCGGCTATGCCATCGAGTACGACTATGTGTTGCCGGACCAGATCGCGAATACGCTCCAGACAAGGCGCGTGGAGGGGCTTTTTCTTGCGGGGCAGATCAATGGCACGTCGGGATATGAGGAGGCGGCAGGGCAGGGGCTGATCGCGGGGATCAATGCGGCGCGGCAGATTCAGGGCAAGCCGCCCATCGTGTTGGGGCGCGATCAGGCCTATCTCGGCGTGCTGATTGACGATCTGGTAACAAAAGAGCTGGAAGAGCCATACCGTCTGCTCACGTCGCGGGCCGAGTACCGTCTTCTCCTGCGTCAGGATAATGCTGACCTGCGCCTGACGCCGGTCGGTTACGAGGTGGGACTGGTCCCATACACGCGCTATGCCGAGGTGCAGCGCAAGCGAGAGACCATTGCCCTCGAGCTGGCGCGGCTGGAGGCGCTCGCGCTCTCGCCCGATGCAGCGACGAACGAGATGTTGGCTGGCCTATCGCTTCCTCCCCTTTCCAAAGTGGTGAGTGCGCTACAGATGTTGCAGCGTCCAGAGGTGGATTACGCCAGGTTGCGGGCGATGGGGCTTGGCGATCCTGCCCTGCCGCCCGAATGGGTGGAGCAAGTGGAGATCGAGGCCAAGTACGCCGGCTATATCGCCCGCCAGAAGCAACAAATAGAGCGCGTGAGCCGTCTGGAGCGGTGGCAGCTTCCCCCTTCGCTCGACTATCGCCGCATCATTGGCATGCGCAACGAAGCGGTGGAGAAGCTGGAGCGGTTTCGCCCCGCGACGCTCGGCCAGGCATCACGCATCCAGGGCGTCAACCCTGCCGATATCTCGGTGCTGATGGTGTATCTGGAAAAGGCTCGCCGGAGCTCAGCGGAAGAAGGTAATAATGTCTGACTCTTCGCCGGGCGGTGCCATCACCTCGATAAAGGTGATCCGATTCAGTGGGTAGATATAGGCGACCGAACCTTCGGTGATATGCGTCAGGGATTTGCCATCTCGCCTGCGCGGGTTGGTGATGGTGACCAGCGTATCGGTGGAGCCCGGCAAGTTCTCCGTTTCGGCGATGATCGGATCCTCGTTTTGTACATGCAGAATGACCGTTTGGGCCATATCGCTGCCTCCGCTCGCAGTAGATGTGCTACAGTCGTGTCCTCTCCATCTAAAGGGACAAGGCATACACGTAACCATCGGTCGAGCCGATGTAGACCCGTCCTTCGGCAATCGCTGGCGACCCTGGTATTGCCCCTCCTGTCCGGTAGCGCCAGCGAAGCTTGCCGCTATTGATGTCCAGCGAGTACAAGTGTGCGTCCACCGACCCGATGTAGAGCGCGTCCTCCCAGATCGCAGCAGATGACGTCACTTGATCTTCAGTAGCATATCTCCATACCTGCCGTCCGTTCTGGGCATCAATGGCATACACGCTGCAATCAGCCGAGCCCACATACACTCGGTTCTTGGCAAAGGCGGGCGTGGACAGGACGCAGTTGCTGGTACGAAATCGCCAGACCGGCCAGCCGGAGCGCGCGCTGAGCGCGTAGAGGTGCCAATCGCGTGAGCCAATGTACACCATGTTGTCCCCCAGCGTCGGCGAAGAGATAATCCCCTGTGCGGTGCGCTGCTTCCAGCGCAACTCACCCGATCCCATGTCCACCGCGTAAACCTGACCATCCTCGCAGCCAAAGACCACCAACTCCCCGGCAAGCATGGGGCGGCTTCGGATGGGTCCGCCCGCCCGAAATCTCCAGATGATGCGCCCTGAATCACCATGCAGAGCGTAGAGATACCCGTCGTCAGACCCGAAAAAGACGTGACCATAGACTGCCAACGGTGAAGAGCGTATGCGACCATCGGTTGGACAAGTCCAAATGATGCGACCGCCTCGCTGTGAGATTGCATAGAGCAGCCTATCTTCGGAGCCGAACAGGACCTTTTCATCGGCGATGCAGGCAGTTGTGCAAATGCCCGCCTCCGTGCTGTATTTCCAGATCAACTGGCCTGTCTTGGCATTTAGGGCATAGAGGTGATGATCGTATGAGCCGATATATAATGTGCCTTCATGCACTATCGGCGATGCCCGGACTTCGTCGTTGCAGGGGAACTGCCAGAGCGGCTGCCTCGTCTCGTCTGGCTCGCGGTGCACCGTGGCCAGAGTGCCTTTGCGCTCGCCAGTGGGAATTGCCGCCGCCTGTAAGGCCGATGCGAACTCGGAGATGGTGGCAAAACGATTCTCTGGCTCGTACTCGACCGCCTTCATCACCACTGCCTCGAGTTCGGCAGAAACGGCAGGGTTGATGCTGCTTGGCAGTCTCTCGCGGAAAGAGAAGGGCGGCTCGAGGCGTGGGTCGCGCCTGGTCAGCAAGTGGTGCATCGTCGCACCCAGCGCATAGATATCACCCGGCTGTCCGGCCAGGCCACGATATTGCTCTGGGGGCGCGTATCCCTCGGTCCCCACCATCGTGCCGCGCTCGCGACCCAGGAACACTTTGGCGATGCCAAAGTCCACCAGCATGACACGTTCATCCGGCAGAAGCATGATATTGGATGGCTTGATATCGCGAAAGACGATGGGGCCCTGCGGGTGGGTGTGCAGGTATTCGAGCACATCGCAGATCTGCAATATCCAGCTAGCGACACGCCGCGGCGGTAGAAAGCCGGTGGTGCGTTCTAGCAGGGCCTGCAAATCCTCTCCCTCGATGTATTCCAACACCAGATAGGCGCGACTGCCCACCGCAAAATAGTCAAAGATATGAGGGATCGCCGGATGGCTGAGGCTGGCGAGGATGTTTGCCTCGCGCTCAAAGCTCTGCATGTTGAGCCGCCGTGTGTCGGGGTCGGGGGCCGCATTCGCGACCTCCTTGACGGCGCAACGTCGGAACACATGTGAGAAACGCAGGTCGCGTGCCTCGTAGACAGTGCTCATGCCACCCCGCGCACGCAGCTTGATGATCTCATAGCGCTGCTGGAGGATTGTCCCTTTGTCGAGGACAGGCGATTGACCCGACTCGGTTGTAGCTGCGGAGTCAGTCGCGAATGGTGTGATGGGTTGAGGGGATGGCTCTATCTTCATGCTCGCTTTTTCTCCGAATATGTGCTGCGAAGATAGCGGCTTCAATGCGCATTTTACTGACCGCGTGGATGGCTGACAATGGGCTTGTGGTACTACAGAATATCAGGACGTCTCACGAGGTACAGAGAATGGCGCGCAAGCTTGCGGTTAGCGCATAGTAGGGTAAACATTCACGAGCTCCGGGGACGCTGTATCTATATTCGCATGTAGGGGGGCGAAACTCAATCCAGGTCCAGTTGAGACGCTACTCGGTGGCTGCGAGCGGCAGCAACAGCGAGAAGGTCGTCCCTTTGTCCGGCTCGCTTGCGAACCAGACGCGTCCGCCATGCAGCTCGACAAGCCCTTTGACGATCGAGAGGCCTAACCCGCTGCCCACCTGGTCACGCACCAGCGGGTGATCGGCGCGGAAGAAGCGCTGGAATATCTTGGGTTGGTCCGCAGCGCTGATGCCAATACCACTGTCTATCACATCAACCCGCGCCCACTCTTTGCCCCGGTCAGCTTGCACTGTTGCCTGGATGTGCACTTGCCCACCGTCTGGCGTATAACGGACGGCGTTGCTGAGAAGGCGGCTGAAGATCTGCGCGAGGCGTAGGGGATCGCCACGCACTGGCGGCAGCGCGGCGGGGAGTCGCGTCGAAAAGTCGAGCTGCTTTTGCACGATCTGCCCCTGCAACGCTGAAACCGCTTCGGCGATCACATCAGCCAGCGCCACCGCTTGCAGTTGGAGACGGATGCGCCCCGCGTCGAGCCGCGAGATCTCCAGCAGGTCGCTGATCAACATCCCCAGACGGTCTGCGTTTCCCTTGACGATCTTGAGAAAACGCACCTGTGCCTCGCTCAACGGCCCTGCCATGCCGGAGATCAACATGTCGGTATAGCCTTTGATGGCCGTCATCGGCGTGCGCAGCTCATGCGCCACACTCGAGACGAACTCCACGCGGGCCGCATCAGAGGCGGCGAGACGTTCCGCGCTCCAGGCGATCACCGCCATCTGGTCTGCCATTGCTTGCAGGCAGGCACGTTCGGCCGCAGTGAACGGCTTCTCGCGCCGCCCGACGCCCCATACACCCCACAGGCTATCATCCTGCCACAGGGGACATAGCATGACGGCAGTGCAATCCGTCAATATCTCTGGTGCTGCCGCGCCATCTACATATACTGGCGTCTCTGCGGTCATTGCCCGTGCCAGCCAATCGGCTGGCGCCGTTGGCCCGCTATGTACCACCTGCAGTGCACTGTCTTGCCATGCGAGACAGAGGCGAACCTGACCTTGGGCGCACCGCCAGAAGGCTGCCATATCGAACGGAACTGCGCGCCATGCGCGCTGCACGCTCTTTTCTATTGCCGCATGTAGAGCCAGATCGTCCATGCGCATCCTCGCTGCCTTCTCGTGGCCGAATTATACGGGCATCTGGCTGTATCCAGGCATGGGCATCCGGTGATGCCTATCCTTCCTAACGCTGATACATGGCTTTGGCGACCCCGACAAAGTCGCGGAAGAGAGGATGGGGCCGGTCGGGCCGCGATTTGAACTCGGGATGGAATTGCGTGCCCAGCATCCAGGGGTGATCTGCCAGCTCGCCGATCTCGACTAGGCGACCATCCGGGGAGAGGCCACTAAAGACCATGCCGTGTCCCTCCAGAAGAGACCGGAACTGATTGTTCAGCTCAAAGCGGTGGCGGTGGCGCTCGTTGACGAGCGAAGCCTGATATGCCGCCGCTGCCCGCGTGCCGGGCACCAGTTTGCAGGGGTACGCGCCCAGCCGCATAGTGCCCCCCATGTCCATGATATCCCGTTGCTCCGGCAGAAGGTCAATGACCGGATAGCGCGTCGTGATGTCGAACTCGCTGCTGTTCGGCTCGTCGGTGCCGATCGCAAGGCGCGCCAGCTCGATGACCATGACCTGTAGGCCGAGGCACAATCCCAGATATGGTACCTTGTGCTCTCGCGCATAGCGCGCGGCGATGATCTTGCCCTCCACCCCGCGATAGCCAAAACCGCCCGGCACGACAATCCCGGCAACCTGCTCCAGCCGATCGCTTGCCTTGCCACGCTCCAGATCCTCCGAGTTGATCCATGTGATCTCTAGGTCCATGCCGTGATGGAAACAGGCATGACACAGCGCCTCACGCACGCTCAAGTAGGCATCGTGCAGTTGGACATATTTCCCGACGACGGCGATAGGCAGCTTCTCTTTCGGGCGCTGGATCTCGGCCACCAGTTGGCGCCACGCCGAGAGATCGGGTTGGCTGCTGGGAAGGTGCAGCCGTTCTATGATGAAATCGCCCAGTTGGGCTTCCTCCAACATAAGCGGCACACCATAGATCGTGTCGGCGGTGATGAGCGGAACCACGGCGCGCCGCTCCACGTCGCAGAAGAGAGCCACCTTTTCCTTCAGATCATCACCCATGGGATGATCCGAGCGGCAGATGATGATGTCGGGCTGGATGCCGATACTGCGCAGCTCTTTGACGCTGTGCTGCGTCGGCTTGGTCTTCAGCTCGCCAGTGCTGCCGATGTAGGGGAGAAAAGTGATGTGCACATAGAGCACATTGTCGCGGCCGACATCCTTGCGCATCTGGCGGATCGCCTCCAGGAACGGGAGCCCTTCGATGTCGCCCACCGTCCCGCCTACCTCGACGATCACCACGTCGCTCTGGCTTTCGCGCGCCACGAGGCCGATGCGGCGTTTGATCTCGTTGGTGATGTGCGGCACCACCTGGATCGTGCCACCCAAAAAGTCACCACGTCGCTCTTTGGCGATGACCTCGGAGTAGATCTGGCCGGTGGTCACGTTACTGGCCTTGGTGAGGTTCTCGTCAATGAATCGCTCATAATGCCCCAAATCTAGATCGGTTTCCCCGCCATCCTCCAGTACGTACACCTCACCGTGTTGGAAGGGCGACATGGTTCCCGGATCGACATTGATATATGGGTCAAGCTTCTGGATCGAGACCGATATGCCGCGGCTTTTCAGGATGCGGCCGATCGAAGCCGCTGTCACGCCCTTGCCGACTGAGGATACCACACCGCCGGTGCAAAAGATGTACTTGGTCATCGCTGGCTCTTCTCCCATACCCCCTGCCGATAGCATTGTTGCACACAAAAAAACAGAAGACACGGGTACCCGTGTCTTCATCCTTGAAAACTATGTGTCTGGGCTCACCGTGCGATCAGACGATATTGCTCAGATCTTCGGCGGCGCGCTTCATGTCGAGAAAGACGAGGCCAAGCTTGGCGTCCTTGCGCGCCAATACCGTCAGGACAGCTTCCTCACCTACTGCGGTCAGAAAGACATAGCCTTCATCGCCGCGAATGTAGACTTGCTCCAATCCGCCACGTCCCAGCTCGGTGGCAATCCGCTCACCCAGGGAGAGCATGGCCGCCGACATGGCCGAAACGCGATCCTCTTCCACATCTGCGGGTAGATCGGAAGCGATAGTGAGACCATCAACGCTCACGACGGCAGACGCTTCGACATCTGGTGTGCTCATGCGCAGGTTCTTGAGGCGCTCTATCATCTGCTGTGTTCTTGGCACACTCATCTTGGCAGTCTCCTTTCACAGGCTATCATGTAGCTACGTTGTTTGACCTGTTCGCGCACACTGCATGGCAATGCCATATCTCGGTCAATAATAGCACGATTCATATGGGATGTCAATGTGCCAAAAGTCCCAGAAGCGAGGCTTCAATCGCCTGACGGCGCTAGAAGGCGTGGCAGATCGGCCGGCTCCAGATCGAGCCGGGCAAAGATCGCGCGTTCCAGTGCCTCTTCCGCCGCCTGATGGCGGTCGAAGCAAGAGGCATATCGCGGATAACGGCGACGCAGGTCTTCCAGCCGCTCCGCCAGCGTTACGATACGCGTGCCAGCGCACAGCTTGTCGGCATAGTGCACCAGGCGCTCTTCCCATGTCCAGAGATGCGGCTCGCAATGGTCAAACATGCTGATGACATGCCTTTCCACGATGCCGGCGATGACATCCTCTCCTCGCTCTCGCAGCAACCGCCCGCTCAACGCGCCATGGGCGTTATCTTCTTCCAATGTCAAGAGCTTGTCCAGATCATGCAGCAGCGCCCCCTTTTCCACCAGCGCTATATCAATCTCCTCACCCGCCTCGTTCAGCTTCCGCGCCAAAAAGGCCGCCACGCGAGCCACCGCCCGCATGTGCTGTATGACATTCTCCGGCACGCCGTACTCGGCATATAAGGACTCGATCGCTTCCTCGCCTAGATATTGCGCCATCTGTCTCTTTACGCTATCCAATATCACTCAAGTGATGTGCCGCCAGCAGTGTATCATCGCGCATCAGTGCCGTTGTCGGGCCGTCGGCCACGATTTGGCCTTCGTCTATGATCACCATGCGCGGACACAGCTCTGCCACCAGGCGCAGGTCGTGCGTGCTGATCAACATCGTCTGCGGCAGGCCCGCCAGCAGGTTGATCAACTGCCGCCGCGCTCGTGGGTCCAACCCCGCCGATGGTTCGTCCAGCGCCAGGATGGGCGGGTCCATGGCGAGCACGGTCGCCAGCGCCACCCGTTTCTTTTCTCCCACGCTGAGATGGTGCGACGTGCGTGCCGCGTATTCCTCCAGCCCGACCAGCGCCAGGCTGCGTCGCGTGCGCTCTTGTACAATGTGTGGCGGCAGCCCCATGTAGATCGGACCAAACGCCACGTCGTCAAACACTGTAGGCGAGAAGAGCTGGTCATCGGGGTCCTGGAACACCAAGCCGACGAGGGCACGGATGCGAGGCAGATTCGGCTCTGTGGCTTCCAGCCCCTGAATGCGCACGTGACCCTGCCCGCGCAGAATGCCGTTCAGTTGCAGGATCAACGACGACTTGCCTGCCCCGTTCGGGCCAACCAGCCCCACGCGCTCCCCTGGCTCCAGGCGCAGATTAATATCGCACAATGCTTGGTGCCCGTCGGGATAACGGAAACTCAATTGCACGATCTCAATGGCAGGGTGGTGGTTATCCATGAGAATATTTGCTCACAGCAGAATGAGAAGCAGAACGAAAAGTGTCAAGCCGGCGCCCAGAATCAGCCCATCCCGGCGTCGTAGCGGCGGCACCGGCAAGGTGCGGATCTCGCCATCGTAGCCGCGCGCCAGCATAGCATGGTAAATGCGCTCGCTTCGCTCATAGCCCCGCAAGAACAGATTGCCTGCCATATGGCCGGTAACCCGTGCTCGCCAGAGCACCGAACTGCGCGCCGCTCCGTCGAGCGAACCGCTGCGCGCGTCGCGGGCACGTGTGAGGCGCAGCGCCTCATCCGCCAGGACAAACAGATACCGCCACATGAGGCCAAAGATCGCCACCGGCAGGCGTGGGATATATATGGCGCGCATCGCCATCAGCAGATCGGGAAAAGGCGTCGTTGCTGCCAACAGGGTCCCTGCTTGGACGGATAGCCATGACTTGAGCACGATCGAGGCCAACCGTTCCACTCCCGCGCCGGTAACTCGCAGCGACCACATGCCTACGTGTACCTCGGCGAGGGGTGCACCGGGCGTGGAAAAGGCGAGCGGCAGCGCAGCCAGCGCAAAGGGGAGCGCTAACAGCGCGCGCCGTGCCGCGAACCCTGCGCCCAGCCGCGAGAGGACGGCGGCGGAGAGCGCCAGCGCCAGGAAGAGGATGTATGCAGGCCAGCGGCCTACAGGTGCGAGGGCCACCGCCAGGATGAAGCCCAGCGCCAGCACGAGCTTGACGCGCGCGTCCAGCCGGTGCAACGGACTGTCAACTGGCCGATATGGGTCCAGGAAGTGGATATGCATCGGTTACCTGCCAACAAAAGGCTGCGGCGCAACACCACGGCGCCGCAGCGCTATGACTCGCCAGAAACAGCGTTTATCTGGCTTCCTGGCGTTGCCGGCTGATTCGCCCTGTCAGCAACGCCGCCCCGAACACGATCACCGTGCCCACGATGCCAGCCAGGATCGTGGCCAGCGCCTCATTCGAGACTCCTGGCATGACGTAATCCGGGATGATCTCGTAGAGTGGCTCTTGCGCCCTCTCGATAAACCCCTGCTGCTCCGCCACCCATTCCAATCCGTCCGGATGACTGGAGGCGAGCGGGGAGAGGATGGCGAGCAAGAGCGCGATGACCAGGCCAACGATGACAACGCCGCGTTGCACGCTATGCGCTCCGGTGGGTTGCTCGACCAAGTCGCGTCGCGTCGCCACCAGGAATGAGAGCGCGCCGATGGTGATCAGCCCTTCGCCGATGCCGATGAGCGCATGAACCCCGGCCATAGCTGGAACCGCCAGATTCGCCGGGGATGTGCCCGACAGGGCCAGCTGCAGCGCTGCCACCAGCGCCGCGATGACGATGCTCAGCCACGCGGTGATGAAGCCGGCGATATAGAGCGCCCAGGAGCGGCTGGCCAACAAACGTCGGATCACATGATAGGCGGCGTATGCGACCAGAGAGCCAACAATGGCCATGTTAAAGATGTTCGCGCCCAATACCAACAGTCCACCGTCTTGGAACAGGAGCGCCTGCACGCCCACCACTACGGTCATCACGACAATGCTGGCCCAGGGCCCCAGCAGGATTGTGGCGAGCGTCGCGCCGAGCAAGTGCCCGGAGGTGCCGCCAGCCACAGTAAAATTCAGCATCTGCCCGGCAAAGATCGCTGCCGCCAGTACACCCATGAGCGGGACACGTCGCTCATCGAACTCACGATTGACGCGCCACAGGGCATATGCTACCACCGCCGCTGCCAATAGCCAGAAGATGATGGCAATCACCGGGGAGAGAAAGCCATCCGGGATATGCATTGGCGGTGGCGTTGCTGGCGCCGTCACGCCGCCATGGACTTTGGCACTCAGCATCATTTGGATAGACAGAGGGCTGACGGTCATTCTTCTGCTCCTCTCGATCGTGTGTTTTCTGCCTCGTCTTCACGCGCGGCAAGGCAAGCCTGGCAAAGCCCGGGCAGGACTACGCCGTCTAGATCAACCGCAAAGCCGTGCGATGCGGCGAGGGCGCTTCTAAAGTGTGATATCTCCTCCTCCGGCAAGGGAAAGAGCTGGCCGCAGGAACGGCAGAGGAGATGATACCGCGGGCCGTGCGCGCCGAGATGCTCATAGCGCCGCTGCCCGTCGCCCAGGTCAATGACGGCGACAAGGTTGAACTCCTGCAGCAAGTCTAGAGTGCGATAGACGGTTGAGATATCCACGCAGGTGCTGAGCTGGCGCACCCGCTCATAGATCTCTTCGGCTGTGGGCTGCCCTTTGACCTCGTGCACTGCCTGGAGCACCATCTCGCGCTGCGGCGTATACCGCAGGCCGCGGTCGCGGAGCTGCTTGACAAAGACCTCTTCGCACGACATGGCATAAGCTCCTGACTGTTGCAAGTGATTGCAACTACAATTATACCACAACTACCATAGATGTCAAATAGCTGCTTCCAACAGCAGGGCCGCCGCAGCCTGCACCCCGGCCACAGTGATCTCCGCCAGCGGGGCGGAGAGGATCCTGACCGCGGGACCGGTGGGCGCCCAGAGCATCGGATCGGTGGGCCCAAAGAGCGCCACCGTCGGCACACCCAGCGCTGCCGCGAGATGCGCAATCCCCGAATCGTTGCCGATGAAACAGCGGCAACGGGCTAGCAGGGCGGCGACCTCTGGCAACGCCAGGTTCTGGGCTAACGTGAGAGGTGCGCTTTGCCAGGCAGCACGCATCTCCCGCACCACCGCCTCATCGGCAGGGCCGGCCACAGCGAGGATATGCGCGCCATGGTGTTTGTGCAGATTCGTGGCCAGCGCGGCATAGCGGGCGGCAGGCCAGTTCTTGCGGGCACTGCCACTGCCAGGGTGCAGTGCGACGACCGGCGAGCTGGCGCCGTGCGGCAGGCTATGCTCTTGCCAGTAGCGTTCGGCAAAGGCGACATCATCGGCAAGCAATGTGACGCGGGGCGGGTCGGCGCTTGGGGTCAGCCCCAGCTTGACCAGCGCGCCCTGCAAGTGCCATGCCACTGCCACACGCACACCCGCCGGTGGCAGTGGCGGCCAGAGGATGACGCGCGCACCGCAGGTGCCAGCCACCCGCTCCGCCACCGCGGTGTGGCCAGACAGATAGAGGATGATCGCTTCCCACCCCTGTAGAAAGGAACGTAGGTCGGCTGGCATCTCCGGCATAAAGAGGCCCGTCCAGCGCGGTAGCTCGTAGCTTTCCGCCACGTCTGCGGCGCAACGCCCGGCCAGCAGCGTGGCAGCCGCCGCGCCCACGACCAGATGGATCTCCGTTTCCGCCTCTTGTGCCCGCAGCCGCTGCACGGTGGGCAACGTGACGATCGCATCGCCGATAGCGCCAGGGCGGATAATCAGATACCGTTTCATGCCTCTCTCCGGATGATGTTTGCCCTATTATACAACAGATAGGCTGCCCAGCTGCGAGGGGCGCGCCTCACGAAGCTCTTCGACGATAACGCGGGAACAAAGCCAACCGGCATCGCATCTATCTTGCAGCGCAATTGCGCTGACCGCCGCATAAGCGTACAATGAGGTGTAACGATCCAGGCAGGCAATAAGGAGGAAGCAGTGAAGCGGATTCTGGTTACCGGCGGCGCCGGCTTTATCGGCAGCAACTTTACGCGGTACATGCTGCAGAAATATCCCGACTATGAAGTCGTCGTCTATGACAAGCTGACGTATGCGGGCAATCTGGACAACCTGCGCGACCTGGCGAATAATCCTCGCTATGCCTTTGTACAGGGTGACATCGCCGATGCAGAGTCGGTGGACAGTGTGATGCAGGGGCATCGCATTGACACTATCGTCAACTTTGCCGCCGAGACGCACGTGGACCGCTCGCTGCTGGAGCCGGGGAGCTTCATCATGACCGACGTGTATGGCACGTACATCCTCCTGGAAGCGGCCAAGAAGTACGGCGTGGAACGTTACCACCAGGTGAGCACCGACGAGGTGTATGGTGCGGTCGAAGAGGGTGCTTCGTGCGAGACGGATCCGCTGGAGACGCGCAGCCCCTATTCCGCCAGCAAGGCGGGCGGCGACCTGATGGTACATGCCTACTATGTGAGTTTTGGCGTGCCGGCAACGATCACGCGCGGCGCGAATAACATCGGCCCCTACCAGTACCCGGAAAAGGTTGTGCCTCTCTTTGTGACGAACGCGATAGATAACCTGCCGCTGCCGGTCTATGGCGATGGACTGCAAGTCCGCGATTACCAGTATGTGCTGGATCACTGCGAGGGGATTGACGTGGTGCTCCATCGTGGTGTGCCCGGCGAGATCTACAACCTCGGCACCGGCGGTGGCATGCGCAACATTGACATGGCGCACATGATCCTCGATCTACTTGACAGGCCGTACAGCCTTATCCAGCATGTGCAGGATCGCCCCGGCCACGATCGCCGCTATTGCCTGAATTGCGCCAAAGTGATGGCGCTAGGCTGGAAACCGCGCCACACATGCCCGGAGGCGTTGGAGAAGACGGTGCGCTGGTATGTAGAGAACGAATGGTGGTGGCGCAAGATCAAGTCCGGCGAGCGGTGGCAGACGTATTATGCCCGAAATTATGCCGGGCGCGAGCGCAGATCGTGATGGTAGCGGGAGGTCAATCGGCAGCGGGAATGCGTCCTGTGCCAGCGCGAGAGAGTCGCTCGCCGCGCCAGCGGCGCGGCGAGCGGTTTGGCAAGAAGCTACCCCCTGGAGCGGCAATGTGCATCCGCCGCACCCAGCATCTCGCCCACGCTGTTTGATGCTCCATCCCTTTGCGCCGTATCGCCAGTTGTGCTATAATGAAAATAGAATGGACAGATATTCGGAGCTCTCATGAACCTGACGCGACATCGGACAAGCAGCGCGCTCGACGCTACCAGGGCGCAACGCACCCAGCTTGTTCTCATGATCCTGTTTCTACTCCTTTTGGCCGGTGGCATCTATTGCGGCTATCTCTTTTATACAACCGTGCGCGATCTCGTCGCGCACTCGCGTTTTGCTTTTCTGCCGAGCAGCCCCAACGCTAATGTGGTTCGTGCCAACGTCGAGGATCTCCCCAACTGGGAGAAGAACGAAAGGATCAACATTCTCCTCCTGGGCATAGATCGGCGCGCTATCGAGCAGGGGCCGTGCCGCACCGACACGATGATCGTGGTCAGCGTGGACCCGGCAGCCAAGTCAGCCAGCATGCTCTCGATCCCACGCGACCTATGGGTGTTGATCCCCGATTATAATGTGCACAATCGCATCAACGCGGCGCATCTTTTGGGGGATGCGCAGGACTATCCCGGCGGTGGTCCCGCGCTGGCGAAAAAGACTGTGCAATATCTCCTCGGCGTTCCCATCCACTACTATGTGCGGATCAACTTTGCTGGCTTTGAGCAGATTGTGGACATGCTTGGCGGCATCACCATCAACGTGGAAGAGCGAATCTACGATGACCAGTTCCCGGATGAGAATTACGGCTATATGACGGTGGACATCCCGGCGGGGATCCAGAAGATGGATGGCAAGACCGCCTTGCAGTACGCGCGGGTGCGCCACGGCAGTTCCGATCTCGCTCGCGCACGGCGGCAGCAACAGGTGATTGCGGCGATCATGGACAAAGCGCTCAGCATGGATATCCCACTGGCCAATCTGTCCAAGGTGTTGCGCACGCTGGGCGATTCGATGGATACCGACCTGACCCTCTCGGAGATAGAAGCTTTGGCGCGACTGGCGCGCGAGATTCGGCGGGAGAGCCTGCGCGCAGGCGTCATTGACGAAACCATGACGCGGGGCACCAAGACCCCCGAAGGGTGGGATGTGCTGATTGGCGATCCGGAAAAGATCAGTCAATTGGCCAAAGAGCTCTTTCCTGAGCCTGAACAGAACGGCGTGAACATGGAAAAGCCAGTGGACATGCTGATCGAGGAAGCGGCCAAAATCGAGGTGCAAAACGGCACCATGACCAAGGGCCTGGCAGAGACAACTGCGAACTATTTACGTAAGCAAGGCTATCAGATCGTCGGCTTTTCCAACGCGGATCGGTATGACTATGCTCAAACCGTGATCATCAGCTATGCGGACAAGCCGCAGACACTGGCTTCGCTGATCGAGTTGCTTGGCGTGGCGCCTGAGAATGTGCGACATGAGAAGGTGGATGTGGGCGCCGACATCCGCGTCATCCTGGGCGCGGACTATCGCGTCAGATAGCCGCCGCGCTGATTTGCTCCAGCGCAGGGGCCCCCTGTTAGAAACAGGGGGCCTTTTTGCTTCTCGTGGAGGAGACAGATAGGGTTGAACGACCCATGCTGTCATTGCGGGCAGCCAAAGGGGCGGAGCAATCCCCCGCTGGCGTAGCAGGAGATCACTTCGGTTGCTCTGCTCCCTCGCTGGCATGTGCCCCTATCCTTGCGAGCCGCGCCGCGGGCAGGCAATCACCCCAAATAGCCGGCTGGAGATTGCTTCGGTCGCTTCACCCCCTCGCCATGACACGAAGGAAGTACTGCGATCGCTTCAGTCTCTCGTCTTCGCGAATGGTCCAAGACGCGCGCCAGATGGGGCACGGCTCCATCTGGCATGACTCCCACTTTGACAGACTCCTTATTCCGCCTATAATTAGTGACCGTAGTCAGAATTTCCCGCGATCCGTCGGATACATGTTGTCTGTACATACTATGACGATGATGCGCGACCCGTCTTGTGTGATCATGCTACTGCTATACTGGCTTTGAGGAGCTGGATTGAGACCATGAAACGTTTTGTCATAATAGTCATCATTCTCGTATTGGTCATTGTAGGCATTTACTATGGCCATCAACGGTGGCAAGCCAGGCGCTCTGCCGTGACCGAGCCGCAAGGGCAGATCATCTCGGTCGAGCGCGGCCACATCGAGGCAACTGTCAGTGCAACTGGCCTGATCCAGCCCAAGCGGCAGGCTCGGCTCAGTTTCAAGTCCGGCGGACGCATTGCCACGCTGGCGGTGGAGCAGGGGCAGCGCGTCGCTGCCGGCGATTTGCTCGCCACGCTGGAAACGGAGGAGCTAGAGCTGCAGGTGCGCCAAGCGGAGATCGCGTTGCAGATCGCGGAGGAGCGACTGGCGATCACAGAGCGTAGCGCGGCGCCGGAAGATCTCGCGGCGGCGGAAGCCAACCTCAAGTCAGCACGAGAGAACCTGGCACGGATCCAGCGCGGCCCAACGCCCGAGCAGCTGGCCGCTGCCGAGGCTTCTTTGAAGGCTGCTGAGGAGAGCTATGCCAAGCTTCAGGCAGGGCCCACCGCGGAGGCATTGCGCCGCGCCAAGCTCGCCATCGACCAGGCTAAGAACACCCTCTGGGGAGCGCAGAACTCGCGTGACAGCTTGGGGGCCCAGGCGCAATTCGGTGGCTCGCGCGCCCAGTATGATCAGGCGCAGGCAAATGTGCTGAATGCAGAGATCGCCGTCGAACTCGCCGAGATGTCCTACCGGGAGCTACTCAAAGGCCCCGATGCCGCGCAGTTGCAGGCGACATTGGCCCAGGTGCAACAGGCGAGAGATGCCTATCAGCAGCTCAAGGACGCGCCGCGCGCGAGTGATATCGCTGTGGCGGAGGCGCAGGTGGCACAGGCGGAAGCAACGCTCGCCAAGCTGCGCGCCGGCGCTTCCGAAGAGGAAAAGCGTATCGCGCAGGCTCAGGTGGAGCAGGCGCGGGTCTCGCTACAGCAGGCTCGGCTCTTGCTGGATGGCGCCAAGCTGACAGCGCCGTTTGATGGCGTGGTGGCGGCGGTGCTGGCAGAGGAGAAAGCGTTGGTGACGGCCGCTACGCCCGTCCTACAATTAGTGGATTTGAGCACCTTGCACGTTGATGTGAATGTGGACGAGGTGGATATCGCCGCTGTGCGGGAAGGGCAGCCCGCGGTGCTCACCCTGGATGCGCTTACGGACGTGGAGGTCGAGGGCACCATCGCATCCATTGCGCCGCTGCCCGCGGCAGATGCGAGCATTGTGGCTTATGTGGTCAGGATCGCTCTCGCGCCCACAGATGCTCCCCTCAAAGTGGGTATGACGGCCACGGCGCGGATTATCACCGAGAGCAAAGACGGGGTTTTGCTCGTGCCAAACCGCGCTATCAGCGTCAACCGTCAAGATGGTACCTTCCGCGTGGAAAAGTGGGTCAACGGGCGCAGCGTCCAGACTGACATCGTGGTGGGTCTGCGGAGTGACCTGCAGAGCGAAATCATATCCGGATTGCAGGATGGCGATCAGTTGATCATACGAGCAACGTCCCTGCAGCAACAGCTCCGCAGCACGTTTGGCGAGATGATGGGACAATGAACAGCCCGGTCATTGACATTCGCGACATCATCAAGATCTACATGATGGGGGAGATACAGGTCAAGGCGCTCTGTGGCGTCTCGCTTGTGGTGGAAAAGGGTGAGTTTCTCACCATCATGGGGCCTTCGGGCTCGGGGAAATCCACGCTGATGAATATCATTGGCTGCCTAGATCAGCCCACCTCTGGCACCTACCTGTTGGAAGGCGTGGATGTGCGGCGGCTCAACGATGACCAGTTAGCTGAGATTCGGAATCGTCGCATCGGCTTTGTCTTTCAGATCTTCAACCTCTTGCCGCGCACCACCGCCCTGGAGCAGGTTGAGCTACCTCTGATCTACGCGCGGAACGCGAGTGATCGCCGCCAGCGCGCTGCCGCGGCATTGGCGGCCGTGGGGCTTGCCGACCGCATGCATCACCGGCCCAACGAGCTCTCCGGCGGGCAGCAACAACGCGTGGCGATTGCGCGGGCGCTGGTGAACGATCCGGCGATCATCATGGCAGATGAGCCAACGGGTAACCTTGACTCCAAATCGGGGCGCGAGATCATGGCGATCCTGCAGCGGCTTCATCAGGAGCGGGGCATCACCATTGTGATGGTGACCCACGATCCGCAGATCGCCCGATACTCGCAGCGAATCGTCCGCCTGCAAGACGGCCTGATCGTGGCGGAAGAACGAGTGGCACAACCCGCCAGTGCGCTGCTGGAGGTGGCAGTATGATTGGCGAGAGCATCAAACTGGCGTTGCACAGTCTGTCCGCCAACAAGTTGCGCGCCGTCCTGACCATGCTGGGCATCATCATCGGCGTTGCGGCGGTCATCGCGCTGATGGCGGCGGGCGAAGGGGTGCAGATGCTTGTCAGGCAGGAGATACAGAGCATTGGCTCTAATCTGGTGTTCGTGGTTCCGAACATCGCCGACGTCAGCAGTTTCCGTTTGGGCGCAGGCCTCAGCTCGTCGCTGACGTTGGGCGATGCGAATGCAATCGGCGATCCGTTCAATGTGCCCGATGTGGTGGCGGTGGCGCCGGAGTTCAGGCGCAACGCTCAGGTTGTCTTTGGCAACAAAAATACCGTTACGACCATCGCCGGCGTCACGCCGGCGTATGCCAGCGTGCGGAACATGGCTGTGCAAGAGGGAAACTTTCTCACCGAGCAAGACCTGGCTGGCAATTCGCGCGTTTGCTTGCTAGGACAGACGGTAGCGAACCGGTTATTCGGTCCCATGGTCTACCCGATCGGCCAGACTATCAAGATCAACCGCATCCCCTTCCGGGTCATCGGGGTGCTGGAGAAAAAGGGAGGTACCGGTTTCGGCAATCAGGATGATGTGGTGCTCGTGCCATTAACGACGGCGGTGAGCCGTGTCTTCAAGGCGCGCACGATTCGCGGCGATTTGCCCGTCAGCGTGATCTATGCGCAAGTGGTGAGCGAGCAACGTATCGACGCCGCCATCAATCAGATTGCTGAGCTCCTGCGGGATCGCCACAAGATCACTTTTCAGGCAGATGATGACTTTACGATTGTGAACCAGGCGGATATCCTGGATATTTTCGGCAGCATCACCGGCGTGCTGACTGTCTTTTTGAGCGCTATCGCGGCCATCTCGCTACTGGTCGGTGGCATCGGCATCATGAACATCATGCTCGTCTCGGTGACGGAGCGCACGCGCGAGATCGGCATCCGCAAGGCGGTCGGCGCCAAGCGCCGCGATATCACCGTGCAGTTCTTGATCGAGGCGGTAACCTTGAGCCTGATCGGCGGCCTCATTGGCGTTGTTGTTGGCTATATCGGCTCGCAGGTCATCGGCCGACTGGCTCCTGAGATCACGCCAGTGATGACGCCGAGTGCAGTGCTGCTCTCCACCGGGTTCTCGGCGCTGGTGGGACTCTTTTTCGGCCTCTATCCGGCAATGCGTGCGGCTCGGCTGAACCCGATCGAGGCGCTGCGCTACGAGTAGCCGCATGGCATGCAACCCGCTACAGATCGCAGAGACCATTTGCATCCCCTCATTTCTTGCATATTATAAGTTGTGGGGAAGCGCTACAATTGCATAAGCGAAAGGAAGGATTGCAATGAGGACAATCGAGGTCGAAGGGATTGGGCCAGTCTTTGCGCAGACGCTGCGGGAAAAAGCGGGTATCACCACGATCGAGCAATTGCTGGAAGCGGGAGCCACTCGCAAAGGGCGCGCCGAGTTGGCCGAAAAGAGCGGGATCGACCCCAAGAAGATTCTGCGCTGGGTCAATATGGCGGACCTGTTCCGCATCAAAGGCGTCGCCGAGGAGTATTCCGATCTTCTGGAGGCTGCTGGCGTTGACACGGTCAAGGAGCTCCGCCAGCGTAATCCAGATAATCTCCATGCCGCCATCCTGGCCACTAATCAAGAGAGAAAGCTGGTGCGTCGGGTGCCGTCGCTCAGCATGGTAACCAACTGGGTGGCGCAGGCCAAGGACCTACCGGCCAAAGTCGAGTACTAGGCCGAGCGTCACGAACGCAGTTCATCATGGGCTATCGTCTCCGAGAGATGATAGCCCTTTCTGCTGTATGGCGGCCTCTATCCACTCATGGCATCGGGCATGACTCGTGGCGACGATTGCCTTGACCGCGGGTGGATTCTGGCTATCATGTAAGAGCAAGCCTATCGGATTGCCACATCGGGTCCACAGAGGGAAGATCGTGCCTGGCCATTCTTTTGGCATGGCGTTGCAACGAGACGGTCTCAAAGGAGAGCGGCGACAAATCGCCTGGAAGATTTTGGAGGCGGCGCTGGCCGCAGTGGATCCCGCCAGTGCTGTCAGGCGGCATGTGGCGCGCCACGGCGATACGCTACAGATCGGGAATCGGCAGTACGATCTGCGGCATTACCGCCGCATCCTCGTGGTGGGCGCAGGCAAAGCAAGCGGCGCAATGGCCCGCGCCCTGGAAGAAGTGCTGGGCGACCGGATTGACGCCGGCTGGGTGAACGTCAAGGATGGTTATATCGCACCGACGGAGCGCATCCACCTGCACGAGGCGAGTCATCCTGTGCCGGATGAACGCGGCCTGCGAGGCGCGCAAGAGATGGTGCGGCTGGCCCGCGAGGCAGGAGAGCATGATCTGTTGCTTTGTCTGATCTCCGGCGGCGGTTCGGCGCTCATGACCTTGCCCGTGGCAGGAGTATCGCTGGCCGATATGCAGGCGCTCACCTCCGCCCTGTTGCGGAGCGGCGCCACCATCAACGAGATGAATGCGGTCCGCAAGCATCTTTCTCAGATCGCCGGCGGCAACCTGGCTCGGCTGGCCCATCCGGCGACGGTGGTCTCGCTGCTGGTATCAGATGTGGTGGGCAGTCCGTTGGATGTCATCGCCTCCGGGCCGACAGTTCCCGATACCAGCACTTTTGCTGACGCCTACGGTGTTCTGGTCAAGTATGACCTGGTGGGTAAGGTGCCGGCGGTGCTGACGGCTCACCTGCAGCGTGGCATGGCCGGTGATATCCCGGAAACTCCCAAGGCGGACGATGTGGCGTTCGCCCGCACCTATAATCTCGTCGTGGCCGATAACGCCATTGCCGCAGAGGCCGCCGTCGCGCGAGCGCAGGAGCTTGGCCTGCACGTGCTTCTCCTCAGCACCTATGTGGAGGGCGAGGCGCGAGAAGTGGCCAAGGTGTTGGCGGCAGTTGGCAAAGAGATTGCCCACGCCAACCGGCCTGTGGCGCGCCCAGCGTGCGTGGTGGCGGGTGGCGAGACCACCGTGACGCTGCGGGGACAGGGGCGGGGCGGTCGCAACCAGGAGCTCGCCCTATCGGCAGCACAGCAGATCGCCGGCGTGGACAATATCATGCTGGTCGCACTGGCCACCGATG
>JAIOAV010000037.1 GCA_019873665.1 Chloroflexota bacterium | reverse complement strand
GGGCGGACGTACAAGGGGATGCCGGGCAAAGGCCGCGAGGACTGGCAGTCGGAAAAGCTGATGGCGATGATCCGCGAGCTGATGCCCGACATCCTGATCAATAACCGGCTCGACCTGCCGGGCGATTTCACTACGCCGGAGCAATACCAGCCGCGCCACCGGGTGCAAGTGG
Source organism: Chloroflexota bacterium (assembly GCA_019873665.1). Lineage (GTDB taxonomy): Bacteria > Chloroflexota > Anaerolineae > JAAYEA01 > JAAYEA01 > JAIOAV01. Next base: position 34,425 of record JAIOAV010000037.1, on the reverse strand, counting down.
ACGGCGCGCCCGTCACATGGGAAGCGTGCCAGACCCTCAACGGCAGCTGGGGCTATGACCGGGACAATCTGGATTGGAAATCGCCAGACCTTCTGGTGCGGATGCTGATTGACGCCGTCTCCAAGGATGGCAACATGCTGTTGAACGTCGGGCCGACGGCTCGCGGCGAGTTTGAGCCGCGCGCCGTGGCGACGTTGCGCGCCATCGGCGAGTGGATGCGCCTGCACAGCCGCGCCATCTACGGCTGCGGGCCGGCGCCCTTTACGCCGCCGCCCGACTGCCGGTACACCATGAACGCCGCCGGCGATCGGCTCTACCTGCACATCTTTAGCTGGCCGTTCAAGCATCTTTACCTGGAGGGTCTGGCGGACAAGGTGGCATACGCCCAGTTGCTGAACGATGCCTCCGAGGTGGCGATGCGGGCCAGCGGCGGGGTGCTCTCCACCGCGCCCGGGCCGGAGGAGAACACGCTGCTTCTGCAGCTGCCGGTGCAAAAGCCTGATGTACTCGTGCCGGTGATCGAGCTCTTCTTGCACAAGTAGGCATCTCACTGCACAGAAAGGGGTCTGACAGATGAAAGTGATCGTGCTGCAAGCAAGCCCGAATCGCGATGGCCTGACCGCGGCGTGCGCTGCGGCAGCGGTGGAAGGAGCGCGCGCCGCGGGCGCCGAGGTCGAGGATGTGCGCATCAACGACCTGAAGATCGCCCGCTGCAACTGCTGTGGCAACGGCTGGGGCGGCTGCCGCATCAACCACGAATGCGGCGGCGTTCAGGATGATTTCCAAGCGCTGCACCAAAAGGTGAATGCGGCGGACGCGCTGGTGTTCGTCACGCCGGTCTATTGGGGACAGCCGAGCGAGGCGGCCAAGGCTTTCATGGATCGCTTCCGCCGCTGCGAGGCCACAAGGGGCGATGAAAGCGCCACGGCGGGCAAGTATGTGATCTGCGTGGGCGCGGCGGGCGGCAGCGGGAACGGCACCATGACCTGCTTGGGCGAGATGGAGCGGTGGTGTCAGCATATCCGCGCCGAACGATGGGACCTGATCCCGATCACGCGACGCAGCCGCAGCTACAAGGTGGACACGATCCGCAAGGCGGCCGAGGCGTTAGTGCGAGAGAACTGGAAGTAGCAGCTCTTTCTGGCGGGACGCGGCGGCGCTGCGTCCCGCCAGAGATTTTAGTGCGTCGCGCAGGCGATGCACGGGTCAAAGGCGCGGACGACGCGCCCGACGGCGTGCTCCAATTCCATGTTCACCTGCTGTGGCGTGATGTATCGCTCCGCCGCGACGCGCAGCGCGCGCTCGATGGCCAGAACGTTGTGCACCGTGGGGATGATGAACTCCGCTGTCTTGATCAACCCCTTTTCCACCGTATAGCGGTGGATTAGCGGGCCGCGCGGCGCTTCCACCAGGCCGTATCCTTCCCCATCCCGTGGAGTGTGCGGGACCGCTGTATCCTCGCCTTCTAGCGGCTCTGCCAGCAGCGCGATGGCGCGCTCCAGCGCGTAGACCAGCTCGATGCCGCGCGCCAGATCAAAGAGCAAGATGGCGTGCGCCGGCTGGCCGAACGCCGCGTGGAAGCGGGCCAGGTACTCGTCAGCGTGCGGCGTGCCCATGCGCTGTGCCATGTTGATGCGCGCCAGGCTGTTCGCGCGCATCACCTGACCCCGGAAACTCGTCTTGGGCGCGTAACTGTAGTCCGCTTCTTCGTACGAGAGATAGCTGCGGAACTCGCGCGCCGGGAAGGCAGGGCCGGTCGTGCCATCGCCGCACACAATGCGGATCACATCCCCGTAATAGTTGGGACAACTGCTGCCGACCGCGGCGATATAACAGGCCGGTGCATCATCGCCCCATGTGCCGATCCGCTCGCGCAACGCCAGCGACATCTCCCAATAGGCATCAAAGAGCTCTCGCGCCACCGGCAACGCCGCCACCAGCTTGGCGCGCATCTGATCCGCCTGCTCCGCCGGGATGCCGCTGGACACGCCGCCCACCACTGCTTTGATAGGATGGATGAACTGGCCGCCAGCCACGCTGATCAGATCGGTGCCCGCCTGACGCACGCGCAGCGCCCGCGTCGCCAGCCCCGCCGATCCAGCATCGCTCTCACTAACCCCCTCTGTCTGAAAGATGCTCGTAACGCCCATGCGGTCCGGCATGGTAAAGATAAAGAGCGATGTAGCCTGGTTCTGGACGAGCTGTCCCAGCATCAACAGCTCGCGGATCCTGAGTGCCAGCGGCGGCGGCGATACCCCAAAGATATCCTCCAGCGCCTTGACCGCGGCGACGTGATGGGCGGTGGAGCAGACACCGCAGATGCGCGGTACCAATACCGGCATCTGCTCCGCCGGCGCGCCCTGCACGAGGTAGGTGAACCCCCGGTACTCCATCGCCTGAAAGCGCACAGACACTGGCCTGCCGCCCTCCACATCAATCAGCACCTGCGCGTGCCCCTCGATTCGACTGAGGGGAAAGGTCAGGGTCGGCATCTCACAACACCTTCTCTTTCGGCCGCGGGGGACGATCGCCTCCGGCATAATCGGAGAACTGGAAGAGAAAGAGCGAGAGCTGCGGCGAGCGCAGCGCCGCGTCGATCTCTTCCGGTGGGATGTCGGTCATGCTGGCGAATACGCGGCTGATGGTGGAGAACCACGCGGCCGACGACCCCTCGATCAGCGCGTCGGAGGGGCCACGGCAGCCGACGCAGGGATGCCCGGGCCGCGTGCAGAGCGCGCGGCAACCGCCACGCACCGATGTCCCCACACACAGGTACCCCTGGTTGACCAAACAGATATCCGACAGCACCTGGCCGTGCTCAATGCCGCGCAGATGCTTGGGGCGCATATCCTTTAGCTTCTTGCGACCGCATTCGGCGCAGACGATCCGCCCCACCTTGAAATCGGGTGGGCGAAATAGGGCTGCCATGAAGAGCTCTGGCGTGGGCGGACAGCCGGGAAGGTACAGATCCACGTTGACCACGGCGTCCACCGGACGGCATTTGGGCAGGAGCCGGGGCAGGTGGCGGCGCTCCGCTTGCGCCATAAAGAGGGCGCGAACCTCGTCGCGATCGCCCAGGTTGGCGACGCCGCCGGAGATGGCGCATGTGCCGACGGCGATGACCTGCTTGGCGCGCGACACGGCGCGGCGCAGGTTATACAGGTCATCGTCGGTGCGGATGCCGCCGCTGACGAGCAGGATATCCACCTCTGGGATGTCGTAAGCGGAGATGACCAGCGGCATATACAGCAATCGGTGTTTGTCCACCCACTCGCTGGCATTCAGCAGCGAGACCTCGCAGCCAGCGCAGCCGGAGAGCTGTAACACGGCAAAGCGCAGCGGCGCGGTTCGTTCCTCACTCATCCCGATTCCCCTTCCACTCCATGCCGGGAGCTTCCGCTGGCCGGGGCACGAAACCGTGCCTGCGGTAGAAACCCTCTTTGCCGCGCGCGCAAAAGAGCTGGATATCGTGGATGTGGTGAGCGTGGCAGTGCGCCAACAGGCGCTGCAAGATAGCGCTGCCGATCCCTTGCCGCTGATACGTGGGCAACACGATCAAATCCGCGATCAGGGCGTGATGCACGCCGTCGGCGATGATCCGGCCAAAACCTACCAGCTCGTCCCCATCATAAGCTGATACAGCGTACCAACTCGTGGCGATTGCTCGAGCCAGCTCGGCAGCGGTCATGCCATACTCGTCGTTCCAGCCAGTGGACGAAAAGAGGCGAAAGTAAGCCTCCGAGTCTGGCAGCGCCTCGCGGTATGCGATCTCTGTCATCCGATGCACACCCAGGTCATCTGCCTCTCGGTGCGCAGCCCGTGCGCCACCCACGGCTCCAGCAGGATCAGATCGCCCTTTTCGACCGGATACTCCTCGCCATCCAGCGAGACGATCCCCTCACCATCCAGAATGAACCATGCTTCCGACGCCTCGTGCGCGTGCGACTTGAAGGGATTGTCCGGCGTGGTGTGGCGCACGACAAAGTGCTCGATCGGCAGCTTGCGTCCGGCCAGGTCGTACGGCTGACGGCCGTTGGCCTGCACCGGGATGTCCTTCCCTTTGATGATCCGCTCCACGTTTCTCTCCTCCATCTTCACTCTTGCATATGCCTCAAAGGCGAGAGCTGCTATGTCTGGTGAAAGATGCGACGCGGGATCTCGGCGACCCGATAGCCCAGCCCGGGCCCGCGGAGGCTGGAGGTGCGCACCATGCCGCCGCGCCGGTTAAAGATGTTGGGGTGCACCGTCTCCTCCGGGCGGGAGGTGGCGGGGAAGAATTGCGGCGAGTTCGCCTCCACGCCCATCATCGGATAAAGCCGCGCCGCCAGCCCCACCGAGTGAAGCAGCGAGATGCCCGGATTTGTCAGGTCCTGAATGGTGTAGGGGATACCGTGCGCCGCAGCCTTGGCGGCAAAGATCAGCGCGTTGCTGTGTCCCTTGCACGTCTTGAGCGCGATGCCGCTCCACCCCAGCTCCATTGCCAGGGCGAAATCCTCCAGGCTCGTCAGGCTCTCATCAATGATCACCGGTTTGAGCGCGGCGATGGACCGCATATCGTAGCGGTGGGCGCGCAGGTCGCGCTCCGTCGGCTGCTCCACATACAGCAGATGGTCAAAGGCAAAGGGGTCCAGCTCACGCAGTCGGCGCAGGTAGTCCACGATGTATTGTGGGTGTTCGCACTGCTCGTTCGTGTCGGCGGAGAAGCGGAGCGCATCCGGATCGGCGCCGATCTCCACCCGCGCCTCGCGGGCGATGCGCACCACCTCGATAGTGCGTTCCAGATCCCAGGCGAGGTCGGTGCCCTTGAGCTTGACCTTGAGGCAGATCAGGCCATCTCGCCGCACCCAGTCCTCCAGCGCATTGGGCAGACCATCGCGTGGCGCGGTGGGAGGCACATCGGCGCGCCGCAATATGTCCAGCCCGCCGACGAGGTGAAAGGCAGGCAGCTCCGGCGCAAAGGCAGGCCGCATATAGTCGCCCGGGTACTTGCCAGCGAATGCCGGGCCCAGATAGCGGCTCAGGTCGTGATCCATCCAGTCGGCGGTATAGCCGCTATAGCTGTCGATCCCGTTCACCATGCCAAAGGCGTCGTGCAGTGCCGCATCCACCGGCGAGGCGCACACCAGCGCCCCCAGCAACGGGATCTCTTCCGCCAGCGCCATCTCCTGCGAGATGCGCCGCTTGAGGTCCGGTAATGCCTTCTCTAGCTCGGTCATGATGGCGATCGGATGGCCGAACTCGGTGTAGCCCGCGGCGATCCGGCAAAAGTCGGCATTGAGCCGGCGGAACGCCTCCAGTCGCACCTCATGCGGCACGACCTTGCTGGGAAAGGCCCAAAAGTCCATCAGCCAGATCGCGCCCCAGCCATCGGCCACCTGGCCTGCGCGGTTCTCCACTCGCACGCGCACGTGGCAGTACACGCCGTCTTCCACCACTACGGCGCCGAACTTGAGCGGTTCGCGCGCCTTTTCCAGGGAGAGATAAGGCTCCACCGTCAGAATGCGGATATCGCTTTTCATTGCGCTGCTTCCTCCTGCGGATAATCCTTACCTTGCTTATTATACACGCGCCACAGAATGGCTCCAACTGACGAGAATATGTGGGGTTTGCTACAGTTTGGCTGAATGCGTCGTTTTGGCTATTATAGAACACGGTGAGTCGGGTAACCCCCGCGCCGTGTTCCTTTTTGCGTCATGGAGGGAACGTCTTGGCAAAGGTGATGTCCGCCGAAGAAGCGGTTGCGCTCGTCAAGGACGGTGATACGGTCATCATCAGCAGCTCAGGCGGCGGCGTTAACGAGCCCACCAAGCTACTCGCCACGCTGGAGCAACGATTTCTATCCACTGGCCATCCTGCCGGGCTTGTCGTGTGCCATCCTTGCGGCCTGGGCGATGGCCGCGGTGGCGGCACAGACCGCTTCGCGCACCCCGGCATGGTGCGACGTGTCATCGCCGGGCACTGGTCTTGGGCGCAGAACATGTGTCGCATGGTGCTGGAGAACCAGGTGGAGGCATATTGCTTCCCGCAAGGGGTGCTGTCGCACCTCTTTCGCGCTATCGGTGGCGGCCAGCCCGGCGTGCTCACGACCGTCGGCTTGGGCACATTCGTTGATCCGCGCATCGAGGGGGGCAAGTGCAACGCCGTGACGCGGGATGATCTGGTGCAGCTTGTGGAGTTGAACGGGCGCGAGTACCTGTTTTACCCCGCGTTCCGCGCGGACGTGGCGCTGGTGCGTGGCACCACCGCTGATGAGGATGGCAATATCACCATGGAGCATGAGGGCGTGACGGTGGAGACGCTATCGGCGGCCATGGCGGCGCACAACTCGGGTGGCATCGTCCTGGCGCAGGTCAAGCGCCTCGCCAAATCGGGCACGCTGGACGCGCGCCAGGTCAAGATCCCGGGCATCCTGGTGGACGCGATCGTGGTGGACGAATCGCAGGCCATGTCGGCGTTCACCGATCACGATCCCGCCTTTGCGCACGAGATCAAGGTGCCACTGGCGGCCATCCCGCCGCTGCCGCTGGATGCGCGCAAGGCGATCGCCCGGCGCGCTGCGCTGGAGCTGGCGCCAGGGCTGGTGGTGAACCTCGGCTTTGGCATTGCGGATGGCATCGCCGCCGTAGCGGCAGAGGAGCGTATCTTTGACCGCTTTACCCTAACTGTCGAGCAGGGCGCTATCGGCGGGATTCCGGCGACTGGTGGCAACTTTGGGCTGGCGACGAACGCGCAGGCGGTGTTGGACGCCACCTATCAGTTCGACTTTTACAACGGCGGCGGTGTGGATATCGCCTTCCTCTCATTTGCCCAGGTGGACGAGGCCGGGAATGTCAATGTGAGCCGCTTCGCTGGGCGGCTGATCGGCCCTGGCGGCTTTATCAACGTCTCGCAGCACGCGAAAAAGGTGGCGTTCTGCGGCACATTGACCACCTCTGGCTTGGTGGAGGAGGTGGCGGGCGGCGCGCTGCACATCTCGCAGGAAGGCAAGGTCCGCAAGTTCGTCTCACAGGTGGAGCAGATCACCTATAGCGGCGCGCAGGCCGCGCAGCGCGGCCAGGAAGTGCTCTACATCACCGAGCGCGCCGTGTTGCGCCTGGCCGACGACGGCCTGGAGCTGATAGAGATCGCGCCGGGCGTTGACTTGGAGCGCGACGTGCTGGGACAGATGGGCTTTCGGCCACGTGTCTCGCCGCATCTCGCACGCATGTCGCCGTGCATCTTTGAGGACGCGCCGCTGGACTTGCAGCAACGCTTTGTATAATCGAGGAGGTTGATATGGCCTGGAAGTACATCAAGGTTGCACGCGGCCACTCTATGACCACTATCACGATGAACCGCCCCGAGGTCATGAATGCGCTGAACAAGGGGATGGTATCCGAGATGGACATGGTGATCTCGGTGATCAACTCGATGAGCGGCACCAATGCCGTGGTCATTACCGGCGCGGAAGATCGCGCCTTTTGCACCGGCGCGGATATCAACGAGCTGGCCGCCATGAGCGCCGCGGATTTTGAGGCGTGGCTCAAGCTGAACCAGGGCTTCTTCAGCAAGCTCGCAGCGCTGCCGGTGCCAGTCATCGCCGCGCTAAACGGATACACGCTGGGCGGTGGCCTGGAGCTGGCTTTGGCATGTGATCTGCGCGTCGCCAAGGCTGGGATCAAGCTCGGCTTTCCTGAGGTGCGTCTTGGCGTGATCCCCGGCACCGGCGGCACGCAGCGCCTGACGCGGCTAGTGGGGCCGGGCGTGGCCGGCGATCTTATCTTGACGGGACGGCGTATCACGGCCGAAGAGGCGCTGTCGCTGGGGCTCGTCAATCTGGTCGTGCCAGAAGAGGCGTGGCCGCAGGGCGTGAATGACTATGTCGCCGAGATCACGCAGCGCGCCCCGCTCGCCGTGCGCGGCGCGAAACAATGCATTGCCGCGGCGCTCGATTCGTCTTTGTCTTTGGAGAAGGGCCTGGACCTGGAACGCAAGGTCAACATGCAATGCTTCGAGTCGCAGGATTTTAGAGAGGGGGTCGCCGCCTTTCAGGAAAAGCGGACTCCCAACTTTCACGGGAACTAGATCGTGGACAGGTGCATCTTCTGCGAGATCGCGGCAGGCCGCGCCCCGGCCAGTATCGTGTACGAGGATGCCGACGTGGTGGCATTCATGGACATCCGCCCGGTCAACCCTGGCCACCTGCTCGTCATCACACGTGAGCACCATCGGAACATCTTCGACTGTCCCCCGGTGCTGGCGGGCAAGCTCTTGGCCGCGGCGGCGCGGCTGGCCGGGCCGCTGCAACGGGCGACGAATGCCGCGGGGCTGAATCTGCTGATCGCCAATGAACGCGCTGGCGGTCAGGACGTGTTCCATATCCATCTCCACATGCTGCCGCGCCATGTCGGCGACGGTTTTGGCTTTCGCCTGCCGCCATCTCATCCCGAGCGGCCTCCGCGCGCCGAGCTAGATGAGATGGCTGCTGCCATACGCAAAGAGATCACTGAGGAGAAGTCACCATGAAGCCTGTTCTGCCAGAGCTGCAGGTCGGCTTGGCCGACGCAATGGTCAAGCTGGAGTGGTCGCATCGCACAACCGATATTCGCCCTCTGATACAAGATCACGCTGCGCTCGTTGCAGCGCGCAATGAGGTGGTCGGCTTTCAGATCCTATTTCAGGCCCCGGAGGAGTTCGTCCTGACGCTGAGCCGCGCCAACTGGGTGGCGCCGCTCGGCTTTGTGCCTCGCGTGCGGCTGGAGATCACTTTCCCCGGCTTGCCAGAGGGAGCCATTGAGGCGTACCCCGTGGGATACCTCGAGGACGATGACCGTCGCTGGCGCGCCGAGTATTTCGACCATGCCGCGCATACCACCGTGATGGCCGCCCGTCCACAGGCGGTCTATGTGCGGCTGAACATCCCTGCGAGTCTGCCGGCAGGCAGCTATGCGGGCGAAGTGAAGGCGTACACGCAATACGGCTTTGGCGACGAGGAACAGACATGGAATGGCACATTGACCCTAGATGTGGTGAATGTGACCCTGCCCGATCCTGCCTCTTGGAGCTTTCGCCTTGACCTCTGGCAGCATTGCACCAGCGTGGCGCTGCACCACCATGTTCCGCTCTGGAGCGACGCGCATTTCGCCCTCCTCGACGGCTACTATGCCAGCCTATCACGGCTGGGCCAAAAGGCGGTCACCGTGATCGCGACCGAGATGCCCTGGTCAGGGCAACGTTGCTTTCGCGACGCGTACTATCCTTCCTACATCTATGAGCATGCGATCATTGATGTCACGCGCGACCACCATGGCGAGTTGCACCTCCACATGAGCAAGCTCGAAAAGCTCCTGGGGCTGGCGGCCAAGCACCGCATAGATCGGGAGATCGAGGTATTCGGCCTGCTCAATATCTGGGTGGATGAGGAATACGGTTTTGGCAAAGTGGCGCCGGATGCGCCGGATTCGATCCGCGTGCGCTGCTACGATGAAGCGTCCGGCAGGATGATCTACCTGCGGACCGCTGCCGAGCTGGCGGAGTTCATCCGCCTGTTGGCCGACTATTTCCGGCGCACGGGCCGTATGGATCGCGTGCGCATCGCAGCGGATGAGCCGGCAGACCTGGCGCTCTTCAACGAGCGGCTACGCTTCATTCGTGCGGTGGCACCCGATTTCCGCTACAAGGTGGCGATCAATCATTTCGAGTTCATGCAACAGGCAGAGCCAGAGGTGCTGGACTTTGTGCCGTTTCTCACCTATGCCTGCCGCGACCCGGAGCTGACGCGGCGCTTGACCGAGGAACTGCACGCCAAGGGCGGCCTAATGAGCTGGTATATCTGCTGCAGCCCCCAGATCCCGAACACCTTCCTCCGCTCGCCTCTCGTGGAGGGCCGGTTGCTGGGCTGGTTGACCTACCGGCTGGGGCTGGATGGCTTTCTGCGCTGGGCGTTCTGCCTCTGGCCAGCGCGGCCCTACGAGCGCATTAGCTGGCGTGCCCCCTTCTGGAATGCGGGCGACATGCACTTTGTCCTGCCAGGGCCTGACGGCAAGCCGGTGGAGACATTGCGCTACGAGGCGCTACGCGCGGGCATTCAGGAGTACGCCCTGCTCAAGATGCTAGAAGAAAGATGCTCTGCGGCAAAGGTGGAGAGCGTCTTGCGGCACGCCTTCCGTCGTATCTTGCGCACCGACAATGTGGCCGACTTTGGCCGGGTGGCGCAGTTGCGCGCCGACGAGTTGTACTCGCTGGACCCGGCGGACTACGAAGCGGCGCGACATCTGGTGCTGGAGGCGCTGGCGGAGAGCAAATCCTAGATGGCGCGGGCATCCTGTCGCTATCGCCGCAAACCGTCTTTTAGCACCCTGCGGGACATGCTGCCATGTTGAGCCGCCGCGAGAACACGATAGGGGTCCTCTACCTCCTAGCATCAGCTGCCTGCTGGGGCTTTGTCGCCTCCACCGTCAAGCGCCTGACATGGGAGATGGACCCCCATACGATTTCCTTCTTGCGCGTCTTGCTCGCCACGCTTGTCTTTGTGCCGCTGGTGTGGCGAGAGCGACGCTCCTTTCGGGGCCTCAAGTGGTTCCTGCCATGGATCCTTCTCGGCGCGCTGGGGCGTGCGGGAAACTATATCATCTATAACGTGGGCATGACCCTGGTGCCATCGAATGCCGCCACAATCACCTTGCCGGTGCAAACCGTGACAACCGTGCTGCTGGCGTGGCTGATCATGGGGGAGCGACTGCAAGGCAAGTGGCCGGGGTTGCTGCTCTCGCTCAGTGGTCTGGCGCTTCTCTGGTGGAACGGACAGGGCTGGGAGGTGCTCACCGAGCCACGCTATGCCCTCGGCAACGCGCTGATGTTCATCTCAGGTATCGCCTCCGCCTTCCACTTTATGTCGCAGAAGGTGCTCACGGCCAGGATGTCGGTATCGGAGATGCTCTTGCCGGTCTTTGGCTGGGCGACGGCGCTGACGTTCCCCTTTGCCTGGTGGAGCGGCGGTCTTGGCCGGAGCTACAGCCTGACTTCGTGGGCACTGGCCCTCTTCCTCGGCATCATCCTCACCGGCGGCAGTTTCATCTTCCTCGGTGAGGGATACAAACGCTGCTCCGCCACCACCGGTGTCATCGTCACAAACTCGAGCATATTCATCACACTGCTGCTCTCGCTCTGGCTCTTGCACGAGAGTGTCAGCCCGATGATGATCCTCGGCGCGCTCCTGGTGCTTGCCGGCACAATGGCCGTGGTTCAATCTGACCGCCTGCGCCTTGCGCTCGTGCGAGAGGATGTCAGCATGCCGTCCTGTGAGGTAGAAAGGCCCTAGGCCCAGTGGATTCGCGTGAGATCGTAACTCGTTGCCTCGAGTTCCGCCAACCCGAACGGATCCCCGCCAGTTTGCCGCCACCCTATTGGCACGACTTTTTCGGCGTCAGCGTTGATTACCCGCGCGTAGCGCGATCGCAATGGCGTCGCGTATCCGGCCATCGCTGGGAGCGCGTTGACGAGTGGGGGAACACCTGGAGTCGTCTTGGCGACACAGGCAAGGGCGAAGTGATCCGCGGGGCACTGGCAGACCTGGCAGACGCGGCGACGATCCCGCTGCCTGATCTGGCGAATCCGGCTTATTACGAACGAGCGCGATGGGCACTTCGGGAGAAGGCAGGAGACAAGTATAGGGTGGGCGGCCTCCCCGGTTTTGCCTTCAACATTTCGCGCAAGCTACGGCGCTTGGATCAGTATCTCATGGATCTGGTGCTCAGCCCGGACCCGATCCGCATCTTGGCGCGGCGCGTGGACGATCTGCTCGAGGAGATGATCCAGCAGTATGCCCGCATCGGCGTGGACGCGGTCATGTTCCCGGAGGACTGGGGCACGCAGCAGGGGCTGATGATCAGCCCGGACTTGTGGCGCGATCTATTCAAACCCGGCTTTGTGCGGCTCTGCGCAGCGGCGCACGATCACGACCTCAAGGTTTTCATGCACTCGTGCGGCAAGATGACAGCCATCATTTCCGATCTGATCGAAGCGGGTATTGACCTGTTGCAGTTCGATCAGCCGCGTCTGCATGGCCTTGACGTTCTGGCGCAATGGTCAGGCCAGATCCCCTTCTGGTGTCCGGTGGACATCCAGACCACGCTGCAGACCCGAGATCCCGCCTTGATCGAGGCAGAGGCTAGGTTGATGATCGAGCTTCTCGGTAGCAAAGGGGGCGGCTTTGTGGCAGGCTACTATGCGGATAACGCGGCCATCGGTCTGGATCCGCAAGTGCAGGAGATGGCCTGCCGCGCCTTTGTCAGGTACGGCCACTATACATAGAACGCCTCTTTCCTCGTTAGCAAACACCACTCCTCAAGTGCTAAAATGCCACTTGACTTTTGCGCACAAGTGCGTATAATAGGCCGCGGATTAGCACTCTACCCGTTCGAGTGCTAAGAACACAAGAGACTAAAATCAGCAAGGAGGTACGGGGAAAATGGCTCTCAATCTCAAACCGCTGGCCGATCGTGTAATCGTTGAACCGATCGAAGAGCAAGAGATGACGCCCGGTGGCATCGTGTTGCCAGAGACCGCCAAGGAAAAGCCGCAGAAGGGCGTCATCCTGGCAGTCGGCAAGGGCAGACTCCTGGACGATGGCACGTATTCGCCGATGGAAGTCAAAGTGAATGACCAGGTCCTCTTCGCCAAGTATGCCGGCACCGAGATCAAGATCAAGGACAAGAAGTACCTGATCTTGGGCGAGAAGGATATCCTCGCTGTTGTTGTTACCGAATAAGAGACCGGAATCCTGAATAGCAGACTGAAACGAAAACCCAGAAGGAGGGACTGATCATATGGCTGCAAAGCAACTCGTTTTCTCCGAGGAAGCGCGACGTGCACTCAAGCGCGGCATTGATACGATGGCAACTGCTGTTGGCACGACACTTGGCCCCAAGGGTCGCAATGTTGCGCTGGACAAAAAGTTCGGCGCCCCGACCATCACCCATGACGGCGTAACGGTTGCCAAAGAGATCGAACTGCAGGATCCGTACGAGAATATGGGTGCCCAGCTTCTGAAGGAAGCGGCCACCAAGACCAATGATGTGGCTGGCGATGGCACCACGACCGCGACCGTTCTCGCCCATTCGCTGGTGACGGAAGGTCTCAAGAACGTGGCCGCCGGCGCCAACCCTATGTTGATCAAGCGCGGCATTGAGGCGGCTTGCGAAGCCGTTGTCAAGGCGATTAAGGACCAAGCGCGCGAAGTCAAGACCAAAGAGGACATCGCCAACATCGCGGCTATTTCCGCCGGTGATCGCGAGATCGGGAACCTCATCGCCGAAGTGATGGACAAAGTCGGCAAGGACGGCGTCATCACCGTCGAGGAGTCCAAGGGCCTGGCTTTTGAGACCGAGTATGTCGAAGGTATGCAGCTCGATCGTGGCTATATCTCCCCTTATTTCGTGACCAACCCTGAGCGGATGGAAGCCGAGCTGGCTGAGCCCTACATCCTCGTTACCGATAAAAAAGTCTCCGCAGTGGCTGACATTGTGCCGATCCTGGAGAAGCTTGTGCAGATCGGCAAGCGTGAGCTGCTGGTGATCGCCGAGGATGTGGAGGGTGAGGCGCTTGCCACCCTGGTGCTGAACAAGCTACGTGGCATGCTCAACGTGCTCGCCGTAAAAGCGCCCGGATTCGGCGATCGCCGTGAAGCAATGCTGCAGGATATTGCCATCCTGACCGGCGCGCAGGTCATCACCGAAAAGATGGGCCGCAAGCTAGAGAGCGTCACCATCAATGACCTCGGTCGCGCCGATCGCGTCGTCTCCAACAAGGACGAGACGACCATCGTGGGCGGGCACGGCAAAGAGGCGGATATCAAGGGCCGCATTGAGCAGATCAAGGCCCAGATCGAGACAACTACCTCCGACTATGACCGCGAGAAGCTTCAGGAGCGCATGGCCAAGCTGGCCAGTGGCGTGGCGGTCATTCGTGTGGGCGCTGCCACCGAAGTCGAGCTGAAAGAGAAGAAGCATCGCGTCGAGGACGCGCTCTCCGCGACCCGCGCTGCGGTTGAGGAGGGTATGGTTCCCGGCGGCGGCGTGGCGCTGATCAACGCGATTCCTGCGCTGGACGCCGTCAAGACCAACTATCCTGACGAGGAGACCGGCGTCAAGATGATGCGTCGCGCGCTGGAAGCGCCGATGCGCGGCATCGTCGAGAATGCGGGGCACGATGGCGCTGTGGCGATCGAGACAGTGCGTCGTTTGCAGCAGGAGAAGAACGATCCGAATATCGCCTACGACGTGATCGCCGACGAGTATGTGGATATGTTCGAGCGCGGCATCATGGACCCGGTCAAGGTGACGCGGTCCGCAGTGCAGAACGCGGCCTCTATCGCGGCCATGATCTTGACGACGGAAGCGCTCATCACCGACGTGCCGGAAAAGGAAAAGCCGGCGCCGGCGCCGATGCCCGAGTACTAAGCCAAAAGCCGCTTTCGCCAAGGAGGGGCCTCTTTAGAGAGACCCCTCCTTTTCATATGTCTCAAGTTGCAGGCAAAAAACAAGGCGACCGATGTAGATCGGTCGCCTTTTCAATCCTGCATCGCAAGATGTCCCTTACTTCTTCGAGATCTTGATCGTCTTGGCCTTCGCCTCTTCCGCGCGCGGTATCTTGATCGTCAAGACACCGTTCTCGAATTCGGCCTCAGCCTTGTCCGCGTTCACATCGGTCGGCAGAGGGATCGAGCGCATGAAGCTACCATACCGACGCTCACGCCGGATGTAATTCTCCTCCTTGACCTCTTGCTCCTGCTTGGTCTCACCCTTGATGGTCAGGGTATTCCCCGACACGGAGATGTCAATATCCTCTGGCTTGACGCCCGGCGTGGAAGCCTTGACCACGATGTGATTATCGGCTTCATACATATCGATCGCCAGCTCGCTGCCGCCCCATGGCGCAAGAACGCGTGAGGTCGGCCGCACAAAGCTCTCCTCAAAGAGACGATCCATCGCGTCACGCAGAGAAATCAAATCGCTGAATGGTTCCCAACGTACGAGGCTTCTCATGGTCCTCCACCTCCTTCCGCGGATTTCTTTCGCCTCCTATATTAGCGCGAGCGTGCACGCCTGTCAAGATTTCTGTGTTAGAGTTATATATGAATCCGTGTTGTCATGTCGCTCACCCAATGAACTCGCGTTTACTCCATACCGGTCGCTACCACGTGGTGGCGGCGCGATGGCGCAAGCCCGCTTCAGAGCGAGTCGGGCTTAGGCGAAAAGGACAACGCCAGATATCCATTAGACTTTTATAAGAAAGTTGAGTCGGATATCATCAAGTTGTTGACAAGAGGGGGCTGGCCTGCTATAATGAGTTGACGGTCTGCTGGCTTGTGTCATAACGCCCTCGCTGAAGGGCCGAAGCACGAGAGCTTCCGCCGGGCGCATGGCACATACGCCTAATCCAAGATCGAGGCGCGACAAGAAAATGGACTACAAGGACTATTACAAGATACTGGGTGTGGACCGAAATGCCAGTGACAAAGAGATCAAGAAAGCATACCGTCGGCTGGCACGCAAGTATCACCCGGATGTGAATCCTGGGGATAAGCAGGCCGAGGAGCGCTTCAAGGAGATCAATGAAGCTCATGAGGTGCTCACGGATCCGGAGAAACGCCGCAAATATGACCAATTCGGCAGCAACTGGCAGCAATGGGAGAGTTCTGGTCGGTCACCGGAGGATTTCTGGCGGCAGTATGGCGGCGCACGCGCGCAGACCGACGGACAGCGCGTCTACACCGAGTATGTGGATCTGAATGACCTGTTCGGCGGCGGCGCGGGCGGGAGCGGAGCCGGGGGTTTCTCCGACTTTTTCGAAGCTCTCTTCGGGGGAATGCGCGGCACTGGCACCAGAACACAGACCCGACAGCGCACAATAAAGGGACAGGATATCGAGCAACCGGTGGAAGTGACACTGCAAGAAGCGATGCAGGGCTCAACCAGGCTGCTTCAACTGGGAAACCGTCGTCTGGAGGTCAAGATTCCGCCGGGAGTGGATAACGGATCGCGAATCCGCATCGCCGGCGAAGGAGCGCCGGGATTTGGGGGTGGCCCCAATGGCGACCTCTATCTTGTAGTATCTGTACGGCCGCACCCCAATTTCACACGCGATGGCGACGATCTTCGCACTACTGTGCCGGTCGATCTCTATACCGCGATCTTGGGTGGAGAGGCGAGGGTGCAGACTTTGACGGGCAATTTGATGCTCAAGATCCCGGCGGGCACGCAGAACGGGCAGACAATCCGTCTGCGCGGGCAGGGGATGCCGCGTCTCAAAGCGCCGGATCAGCGCGGTGACCTCTATGCCGAGGTGCAGGTAGTCCTGCCGCAAAAGCTATCGGAGCAAGAGCTCGAGCTTTTCCGAAAACTGGCAAGCCTGAGGAAGTAACAGAAGGTTCGTTCGCTTCACACGAAATTGACCAGGAGGAGGGTCTCATAGATGGCCAAGAGTCGCCCATTACTCATCGGCTTCGCCGTACTGGTGCTTATCGGTCTCACAGGCTGTGGCCTTTCGGGCCTACTGGAGGAAGCAAGGACATGGGTGGCAGCGACACCGACGCCGGTGGTGATCGTCGTAACTGCGACGCCCGATCCGCGCCAGCTTGCAGCGGCGACGCCGACGCCAGTGGTGATCGTCGTAACCGCGACGCCTGAACCACGCCAGCTCGCAGTGGCGGCGCCGACGCCAACGGCCACCACAGCGGCTGGGCCGTCGGCTCAGCTCTATCGCGACCTGCAAGAGCAGTTGCTCATCGAGATCTATGAGCGAGTCGGGCCGTCAGTGGTGTTTGTTACAAGCGAGTTCTACTACTATGACTTTTTCTATGGACGGCAGTCTGAAACCGGTTCTGGATCGGGCTTTATCATTGACAGGCAGGGCCACATCGTAACCAACTACCATGTGATCAAGGATGCGAGCCGTGTTGATGTCAAACTCGCTGACGGCACTACGGTAACTGCCGATGTTGTGGGCACCGATCCCATCAACGACCTTGCTGTGTTGCGCGTTGATGTCTCACCGGACAAGCTGCAGGCTGTGGAGCTCGGCGATTCAGCCAGCCTGAAAGTCGGCCAGCTAGCCATCGCGATCGGCAACCCGTTGGGTTTGGAGCGCAGCCTGAGCGTTGGCGTCGTCAGCGCGTTGGGGCGGCAATTGCCGCAACAGGACGTGGATTGGAGCCTCTATGACGTGATTCAGACTGACGCCAGCATCAATCCGGGCAACTCCGGTGGCCCGCTCCTCGACTCGCAGGGGCGTGTGATCGGCGTGAACACCGCCATCGCCAACGTGACCGGCGCATCCATCGGCATCGGCTTTGCCGTGCCCGTAGATACTGTCAAGCGGGTGGTGCCCGAGCTAATCGCGAAGGGCCGCTATAGCCATCCATGGCTCGGCATCTCTGGCTACAACGTTTCGCCAGCGCTGGCCGAGCTCCTGGACTTGCCGGCAGATCGTGGCATCCTCGTTATGTATGTAGAGCCGGACGGACCGGCAGAGCGGGCTGGAGTACGCGGGCCTAACCGGCAGGTGATCATCCGCAATCAGCGCATACCGGTCGGCGGCGACATCATCGTGGCGCTGGATGGCCAGGATATCGAGAACATTGATCAACTCATACGGTACGTGGAGACAAAAAAGCGAGTCGGCGATGTGGTCACAGTGACGGTAATCCGCGACAGCGGGACAGTCAATGTCGACGTGCTGCTGGGGGAGCTTCCCAACTACTAGCGGCATGGATCGTATGGAGGTAAGCTAGTGAGCGAGAAGGAGGCAAGTCGAGAGCCGCTGTACTATATCAGCGTCGTCGCGAAAATGCTTGAGGT
Organism: Chloroflexota bacterium; assembly: GCA_019873665.1. Taxonomy (GTDB): domain Bacteria; phylum Chloroflexota; class Anaerolineae; order JAAYEA01; family JAAYEA01; genus JAIOAV01. The sequence continues at coordinate 16,588 of JAIOAV010000037.1, read as the reverse complement.
GCATCCACAAACTCTGCGCCATTACGAGCGGTTGGGGCTCGTGCGGCCTCACAGATCGGATGGCAACGTTCGTCTGTACTCCCCGTACGATGTGGAAAGGTTGCGTAAGATCTGCCGCCTTTCGTATGAACTCGGTGTGAATCTGGCGGGGATTGAGGTGATCCTGAACCTGCTTGACCGAGTGGAGCAGTTGCAGCAAGAGATGCACAAACTTGAAGCTGAATATCAGGCCGCGATTCAGCGGCTGAGGGAACGATTGCGCGAGCTCGAGCCCGATAGCTAGATCGGGCAGAAGGTTATCTCTGGCGGAACAAGAGGACTGTCGAGGATGACGGCGCCACTAAGGAGGCAAAATGGTTACGCAAAGGAACCTGCAAGAGTTGATCGCGTTTCGCAGCGAAGGTGCGCGGGTACTCAGCCTATACCTTGACACAGACCTGAACAGGCAACCCAAGGATAAATGCAAACTCGTGTTACGCGAGAAACTGAGCGCGGTGGCCGATACCTGTCTGAGTAGTGATCTGGAGAGGGTTGAGCGATTCTTTGAGTACGAGTATGACTGGCAAGGCTTGAGCGTGGCGTTGTTCTCGTGCCAGGAGCGCGACTTTTGGCACGCCTATACGATCAACGCGCCCATCCGCGATATGGTTTTCTGCGCGACAGAACCTTATGTCAAACCTTTAGTGGAGGTGCTGGGAGAATACGGCTCATTCGCTGTAGTGCTGGTGGATCAGACCGGCGCGCGTCTCTTTGCTGTACAGCAGGGGGAGATCCGAGAAGAGGACGAAATCGTGGGCAAAGTGGTCAAGCGCCACAAGCAGGGGGGACGGTCGAGGACCACGTTCCAGCGCAAGACCGACATGCAGGTTTTGCACAACATGAAGATCGCCGCCGAAGCTGCCACCGAGTTCTGCCAGGGAGAAGCGTGCCAAGGGATGGTTTTGGCGGGTTCGGAGAGCGTGCTAACGCAGTTCGCCGAGATGTTGCCACGACACCTACAGAAAGAGGTCGTCGGGAGTATCACTGCCGACATGGCAACGCCATCATCGGTCATCCTGTCGCGCGCGATGGAGCTCTGGCAGGCGCGGAAGCGCGAGCAAGAGGGTGAGCTGGTGGAGCAGTTGGTAACGGCAGCAGCCAAGGGAGAGCCTGCCGCGTTGGGCCTTGCCGACACGCTGTATGCCGTGCGACAGGGGCAGGTGCACATCCTGCTGGTGGAGCGCGACTATGAGGCACCAGGTGTGCGCTGCGATGCGTGTGGCTATGTGGGTGTGGCGGGAGAGCAGAAGTGCCTGTTTTGTGGCGGAGTGGTGCAGCCCGTAGACAATGCTGTGGATCTGGCGGTACACAATACACTGGCATCAGGAGGGACTGCACTGGTATTAGCAGACAATGAGCGCCTCGCGGAAGCGGGGCATATCGGCGCGATTCTGCGCTACTAAGTGGCAGCGGCGCTCCTGTGGGAGCGCCCGGAATCATACATTCATCTTGAGGTAAGACTATGAATATGAACAAACTGACGGAGAAAGCCCAGGAAGCGGTCCTGGCTGCACAGAAGCTGGCGGAGGAGCGGAATCACAATCAGATCGAGCCGGAGCATCTCCTATACGCCCTGCTCGACCAGGCCGAGGGAGTGGTGCCGGAGATCATGCGTAGGCTTGGCATATCACCTGAAGCAACCAAACAGCAGCTACAGGCGGATTTGAACAGGCTGCCGCGTGTGCAGGGATTGACTCAGGTCTACCTCTCGCCCAAGCTGAACCAAGTGTTCAACGCCGCGGAAGCGGAGGCAGATCGGCTGCATGATGAATACGTGTCAACCGAACACCTATTGGCGGCTCTCGTGGATAGCCGCGATAGTGGGGCGGGTCGCTTGTTGGCCAACCTGGGAATCACGAAGGATCGGATATACACGGTGTTGGCCAATATCCGCGGCTCGCAGCGGGTAACCGATCAGAACCCTGAGGACAAGTACCAAGCTCTGCAGAAATATGGGCGGGATCTGACCGAGCAAGCCCGCAAAGGCAAGCTTGATCCCGTTATCGGGCGCGACCGTGAGATTCGGCGCGTGATACAGGTTCTATCGCGGCGCACCAAGAACAATCCCGTTTTGGTCGGCGAGGCGGGAGTGGGCAAAACAGCCATTGTGGAGGGCCTGGCGCAGCGGATCGTGCAGGGTGATGTGCCGGAGAGCCTGAAGAACAAACGGGTCGTTGCGCTCGACTTGGGTGCGCTCATTGCGGGCGCCAAGTACCGCGGCGAGTTCGAGGAGCGACTCAAGGCGGTGTTGAAGGAGATCACCGATGCAGCGGGGGAAATCATCCTCTTTATAGACGAGCTGCATACGGTGGTGGGCGCTGGCGCGGCGCAGGGCGCGATGGATGCCAGCAACATGCTCAAACCGATGCTGGCGCGCGGCGAGCTGCATACCATTGGCGCGACGACACTCGACGAGTATCGCCAACATATCGAAAAGGACGCGGCGCTGGAGCGGCGCTTCCAGCCGATCTATGTGGGCGAGCCCTCGGTGGAGGATACAATCAGCATCCTGCGTGGGCTGAAGGAACGGTATGCCGTGCATCACGGCGTCAATATCCAGGATTCGGCGCTAGTGGCTGCCGCCGTGCTTTCCAACCGCTATATCACCGATCGTTTCCTGCCGGACAAGGCGATTGATTTGATTGACGAGGCGGCTTCGCGGCTGCGCATGGAGATTGACAGCTTGCCGACGGAGCTGGACGAGCTGGAGCGGCGCATCATGCAGCTGGAAATCGAGCGGGAGGCGTTGCGCAAGGAGCGGGACGAAGCCTCGCGCGACCGCCTGCAAAAGCTCGAAAAAGAGCTGGCGGATCTGAAGGAACAGGATGCCGCACTCAAGGCACACTGGCAGCAAGAAAAAGAGGTCATTCAGGCGATTCAGGCAGCCCGTGAAAAGATCGAGCAGACGCAGGTTGAGATCGAACGAGCGCAACGCGCCCAGGATTATGCGCGGGCGTCGCAGCTCCAATACGGCGAGTTGACGAACTTGAATAAGGAGATCGCCGCGCTGGAAGCCAAGCTGAAAGAGATCCAAAAGGATCGGCGCATGCTCAATGTCGAGGTAACGGCGGAGGATATCGCCGAGGTTGTGTCGCACTGGACGGGCATCCCCGTGTCCCGACTGACCGAGGGTGAGGTGGAAAAGCTGCTCAAGATGGAGGAGAGGCTGCGCCAGCGCGTCGTCGGACAGGATCAGGCGATCACTGCCGTGGCCAATGCGATCCGTCGCGCCCGCGCGGGATTGCAGGACCCGAACCGGCCTCTGGGCACTTTTATGTTCCTGGGACCGACCGGCGTCGGCAAGACAGAGCTGGCACGCGCCCTGGCGGAATTCCTGTTTGACTCGGAAGAGGCCATGGTGCGGATTGACATGAGCGAGTATCAGGAGCGTCACACAGTGGCGCGGTTGATTGGCGCGCCGCCCGGCTATGTGGGCTATGAGGAAGGGGGCCAGCTCACAGAGGCAGTTCACCGACGGCCTTATACGGTGATCCTCTTCGATGAGATCGAGAAGGCGCATCCAGAGGTCTTTAACGTGTTGCTGCAGCTCCTGGATGATGGCCGTCTGACAGATGGCCATGGCCGGACGGTGGATTTCCGTAACACTGTGGTGATCATGACCTCTAACGTGGGCAGTCAGTGGATCAAGGAATTGGGCGGCAAAGATGACAGCGCCATGCGAAATCGGGTGCTGGCCGAGATGGATGCGTATTTCCGGCCCGAGTTCCTCAATCGTATTGACGAGATCATCATCTTTAACTCGTTGACGCGGGAAAATCTGGTGCAGATCGTTGATATCCAGATCGCGCGTTTGCGTAAAACGCTGGAAGAGCGTAAAATCGAGATAGAGCTAAGCCAAGCCGCCAAGCAGTACCTCGCAGATAAGGGGTTTGACCCTGTCTATGGCGCTCGTCCGCTCAAGCGGACCATCCAGCGAGAGCTGCAGGATCCTCTCGCGTTGCGCATTCTGCGCGGCGAGTTCCGAGAGGGGGACACGGTTCATGTAGATGTACAAGGGCAGCAGCTTGTCCTTACCAAGATAACCAAGCCAGAGTTTGCATCTGTCTAGAGGATTTCGCAATGATGAGGTTCGATCGCTTTACTGAGCTGGCGCAGGACGCAGCAGCTCGGGCCTACGAGATCATGCAACGGTACAACCACACGCAGCTCGATGTCGAGCATCTCATGATCGCGTTGTTGGAGCAACCGGACAGCGTGATCTTGCAGGTTTTGGATCGTCTGGGAGTTGATGACCAAGCCATGCGGGAGCGGCTCGATCAGGCGCTACGAGCCGCGCCCCGCGTCTTTGCCTCCAACTGGGGGCAGCTGGGGCAGGTCTATATCACGCCGCGCGTCAAGCGCGTCTTTGACATCGCCGCTGAGGAAGCCACCAAGCTCAAGGACGAGTACATCTCGACTGAGCACATCCTGCTGGCCATCGCAGTGGCACGCGATGGAGCCGCTTCGCGCATTCTGAACGACTTTGGCGTCACAAGGCAACGAGTCCTGGATGTTCTTGCCGATGTGCGCGGCGGCCAGCGGGTGACGACGCCACAGGCGGAGACCCGCTACCGCACTCTGGAAAAGTACAGCCGCGACTTGAGCCAGGAAGCGCGCGATGGCAAGTTGGACCCGGTTATCGGACGAGAAGCGGAGATCCGCCGCGTGTTACAGGTCCTCTCCCGGCGCACCAAGAACAACCCGGTGCTGATCGGCGAGGCTGGCGTGGGCAAGACGGCCATCGTAGAGGGGCTGGCGGCCAAGATCGTGGCCGGCGATGTGCCCGAACCACTGCTGGGCAAGCGCGTCATCTCGCTGAACCTTGGCGCAATGGTAGCGGGGACCCGCTTCCGTGGTGAGTTCGAGGAGCGCCTGAAAGCAGCGCTAGAAGAGATCGAACGCGCCCAGGGCGAGATCATCCTGTTCATTGATGAGATTCACACGGTGGTGGGCGCCGGCGCGGCGCAGGGCGCTATTGACGCCTCCAACATGATGAAGCCGGCGCTGGCGCGCGGCGAGCTGCGCTGTATAGGCGCGACAACGCTCGACGAGTACCGCGAGCACATCGAGAAGGATGCAGCGCTGGAACGTCGGTTTTCCCCCATCTTTGTGGAGGAACCGACTATCGAGCAAACGATCGAGATGCTAGAGGGCGTTGCCGACCGGTATGAGCAGCATCATCAGGTCAAGATCACGCACGATGCGCTCGTGGCGGCGGCCCGATTGAGCGATCGCTATATCAAAGATCGGCGGCTGCCGGACAAGGCGATTGATCTGATTGACGAAGCTGCGGCCAAACTGCGCATCGCCATGTTCACCCTGCCGAAGGAGCTGCGGGAGAAGAAGAGACGTTTGCAGCAGATCATGGCCGAGGAAGAAGCGGCCTGGTCCTCTCGCGACTATGAGCATGCGGCGACGCTCAAGGCGCAACGTCTTTTGTTGGAAGAGGAGTTCAACGCGGAACGAGAGGCCTGGCTGCGCGAGAGCAACCTCGACGAGGTTGTGGACGAGCGCGACATCGCCGAAGTCGTGTCGCATTGGACCGGCATCCCGCTCAATACCATGCTGGAGACAGAGGCGACGAAGCTACTCCACATGGAGGAGCGGCTGCATGAGCGCATCATTGGCCAGGACGAGGCGATCAGTGCCGTCTCGGATGCGATCCGGCGCGCTCGTTCCGGCCTAAAGGATCCACGTCGGCCCATTGGCAGCTTTATCTTCCTGGGACCATCCGGCGTGGGCAAGACCGAACTGGCGAAAGCGTTGGCATGGTTTCTCTTTGACGACGAAGAGGCGATGGTGCGCATTGACATGAGCGAGTACCGCGAGCGTCATACCACGTCGCGTCTGGTCGGCGCCCCGCCAGGCTATGTGGGCTATGAGGAAGGCGGCCAGTTGACCGAGGCTGTGCGACGACGGCCATATCAAGTGGTGCTGTTCGACGAAGTGGAAAAGGCACATCCAGAGGTGTGGAACTCGCTGCTGCAGGTGCTGGAGGATGGCCGCCTGACGGATGGTCAAGGGCATGTGGTGGACTTTTGCAATACGGTCATCATCATGACCTCCAATGTCGGCACGCAGTTCAGCAAGAAGGGTGGCGCGCTTGGCTTCCGCCATGGCCAGGAGGACGAGACCGCCGCGGCACGCGCGCAGGTGGAACAGAGCCTGAAATCAACCTTCCGGCCCGAGTTCCTCAACCGCATTGATGAGATAGTCATCTTTCACCCGCTCTCGCGCGAGCAGGTCAAGCAGATCGTGGATTTACAGATGGCACAGATAGCCAAATCGCTGCAAGAGCAGGGGCTCAGCATCCATCTGACGGACGAGGCGCGTGCCTGGCTGGCCGAAAAAGGCTACGATCCCGACTTTGGCGCCCGTCCGCTGCGGCGCACGCTGCAGAGGGAGGTGGAGAACCCGCTCTCGAAGCGCCTGATTGCGGGTGATTATGCGGCCGGCGATACGATCCTCATCTCGGTAGCAGACGGCAACCTCACCTTCACCAAAATGGAGACGGCCGAGTTGCCCACCGATCTCCTAGTGGACCACTCTGTGGAAAGCCAATAGCACAATGCAAGGGAGTGCTCCTATGGGGCACTCCCTCTTCTCTTCCCGATCCGCGGTGTTATCGCTTAGCGTCGCTAGGGGCGATATGGCCGAGCCTTTTTGGTCAAGAGACACTTTTATCCGCTGGCGCTTCTTGCACGTCCTCTCTTGGGGTCTGCGTGCTGTCCTCGTAGCCGTCATCATCGCGATAGGTGTCCTCGCCTGGGCCGTGGCGCGAAACGTCCTCTCTTTTCCCTCCCTCGACGCTGGCGAGCCGGGAGCGGGCCGCGTGGGCGTGATCGCCGGCCATTGGGAGAGCGATTCAGGCGCGGTATGTCCGGACGGATTGCAGGAGGTCGAGATCACGCTGGCGGTAGCGCAGCAGGTGGTGGCGCTGTTGCAGTCCTTTGGCTATGAGGCCGAGATCTTGGCGGAATACTCCGCCGAACTTCCCGGCTATCAGGCTGATGCGCTGGTTGCCATTCACGCCGACTCCTGCCTCCCCGACCGGAGCGGCTTCAAGGTGGCACGCGCCGCGCACAGCGCGGTGCCAGAACAAGAAGATCGGCTTGTGACGTGCCTATACAAAGCATATGAAGAGAGCACTGGCCTGGCACGCGACGGCGATACGATCACCGCCGACATGACCGGGTACCACGCCTTTGCGGACATTGCGCCCCAGACGCCGGCAGCCATCATCGAGATTGGGTATATGGGAGGAGACCGCCAGTTGCTGACCGCGCGCCGGTCGCGGGTGGTGCGCGGCATCGTCGCCGGCATCACTTGCTTCTTGCAGGGCAAAGATTGAGGAATGAACGGATGCCAGAGGATTATTTCGCGGCGCTGATCTTCACCGGCGATGTCTGGCGCGATATTCGCGATTTTATGTCGCCACGCCGGCCGGACACGTGGCGGCACGTGCAAGCTGTGGCGGAAGTGGCAGGGCGCTTGGCGGCGCGCTTTGCTGTCCTGCCAGAGGAGGCGCGGTTCGCCGGACTCTGCCACGATCTGGCCGCAGTCGTGCCCAAGGACAAGCTGATCGCCGTCGCTGCCGCATGGGACGTGCCACTGACGGCGGCAGACCGGCAGATCCCCCAGGTGTTGCATGGGCCGATCGCCGCCGCTGTGGTGAGTGCAAGGTGGCCCGGCGCCAACCAGCAGGTCCTGGATGCTATCCGCTACCACACCACATTACGCGCCGGCGCTGGCACGCTGGAAAAAGTCGTGTTTGTCGCCGACAAGATCGCCTATGACCCGACGACACCGCGCACTGACTATATGATGGCGGTGGAACAGGCGGTACAGACATCGCTGGATGCAGCCGCATTCGCCTATCTCGACTTTGTGGTCAAGCACCAAGCAGAACTCGGCTGGAAGCTGCATCCAAATCTACTGGCGGCGCATGGCGAATTGGCGCAACGGGCGGCTCTAGAATAAGCTGGCAGAGAACGCGGACGATCTGCGCGGAAAGGAACTGCGGGGGAAGCGGCGAAGGCGCGTCATTGCCTGTCAACGCGCCGCAGTATCGAGTCCGGAGGTCAATGGGTGCGGCGGTGCCACATCTCCTTGACCTGGATGCTTTCGAGGTTCTCCTGCTCGACGAGGAAATCACGGAGCAGCCGATGGAACTTGGCGGGCTCCTCAAGCATGGGAAAGTGACGCGACTGGTCCAAAACAATGGCGCGGGCATGCGGGCACAGATTCTCAATCGCGGCGGCCTGTGAGACATTGACCAGGGGGTCATTGCCACCGAATACCGCGAGGACGGGCACTTGAACCCGGCGCAACTCGTCCTCCAGGCTGACGCCCGCCAGCGAGCGCATGGTCTCGGTAATGGCATCGGGATCCGTCTTGACCGCCTCGCTATCCACCTCCTCATGGCTGATGCGAAAGCCTCCGAGCAGCCTGCGCATAGTTGTATCGGTCTCCGGACGCCAAAAGAGCTGGCTGGCCAGCGGGTTACTGAAGGATCGCAATCGGCCATGGATGGCACCGGGCTGGAGGGGTGTGTCAACCAGCACGAGCCGCTGCACCCGTTCAGGGCGGCGGGAGGCAAGGATCATCGCCACGACTCCGCCCACCGAGTGCCCGACCAGCGCCGTGTTCTCGATCCCCATCTCTGCCAGGAAATCGTCCAGCAGGCGCACATACGAAACGATATTGTAGCGCGGTTTGACCTTGGCCGAATCACCAAATCCCCAAAAGTCAAAGGAATAGGCGCGATAGTCGGACGAGAGCGCTTCCATCGTGCGCATCCAGTAGCGCCAGGAGCCAAGCCAGCCGTGCAAAAGGACGAGGGGCTGTCCACGGCCCCACGCCTCGTAATGCAACAACGCGCCATCCAAAAGCAATGCACTCATGCACGCGCTTCCTGCGCATTTTGGAGGATCTTGCCCACCTGTTCCAGCAGCTCATTCGGGGCAAAGGGCTTGAGGATATAGGCTATGGCACCCATCTCCAGCCCTTGATTTACCTCCACCTCTTGACCTTTGGCCGACAGAAAGACGACCGGGATATCCTTTGTTTCATCCATCGCCTGCAAAGCCTGACATGCCTCATAGCCGCTCATTTTGGGCATACGCACATCAAGGATCACAAGGTCTGGATGCTCCGCCAAAGCCCGCGCGACTGCCGCCTTGCCGTCGGCCACCTCGATGACGCTGTATCCGCCAAAAGTGAGGGTAAATCCCACTAGCTCGCGGATATCCTTTTCGTCCTCTGCAATCAGAATCTTGAGCGGGTTGTTCATCTCTAGTCCTGTTCTCCCCGGCTCCCCTCCAAGGAGAGCGCAGATGTATCCGCCACGCGCAATGTAGCGCCTGTCTCTGCGGCGATCGGCAACGTAAAGGAAAAGGTGCTGCCCTCGCCAAGGCTGCTCTGCAACCAGATGCGACCGCCATGCATCTCGATGATGGACTTGACGATCGCCAGACCCAAGCCGGTGCCCTCTCGCTCCTTCACCAGAGGGTGATCGCCGCGGAAGAAGCGCTCAAACACATGCTTCTGATCCTCTAGTGAGATGCCGATGCCCGTATCGGCAATATCCACCCGGAGCTCGCCGTTTTCGACACGCGCCAACACATCCGCCTTACCTCCAGGCAGCGTGTACCGGCAGGCATTCTCCAGCAGGTTCAGAAGCACTTGCGTAATCCGCTCCTTGTCCCCCTGGATAACCGGCAGAGGTTCCACGAGATGCATATTAAGGAGGACGCGCTGCGCGGCAAATGGGCCCTTCATAGCAGAGACAACCTGCGTGATTACCTCCGCCATGTTCACCTCGCTGACCTGCAGCCGCATGCGCCCCGATTCCAGACGCGAGATATCCAACAAGTCGCCCACGAGGCTGCCCAGGCGATCCACATTGGCACGAACCGTTCCCAGAAAGCGCCGCTGGGCCTCGTTCATCTCGCCAACGGCCCCCATCAAGATGAGATCGGTATATCCCTTGATGGACGTCAATGGCGTGCGCAATTCGTGAGACACCGTCGAGATGAACTCGCTCTTGGCGCGGTCGGCCTGCACTTCGGCGGTGATGTCACGGAAGACCGCCACCACGCCGAGCATTTCGCCCGGCAGCTCACCTGGTGCGGGCACGACTGAGAGACGGACGTTGATGACCTTCCCATCTATCTCGTAACGATCCTCCACCACCTGCCCCTGCAATTGCTCCCACGGCCTGGAGATCTGCTCCTTGATCCAAGAAAGGCCCATAATGGCGCTATCCTGGTGCGTTGGCGACGAGAAGCGCATGTCGTGGATCGTCTTGCCCACAAGACGGCTGGCCTTGGCGCCCAAGATGTCTTCGGCGGCGCGGTTGACCAGGATAATCTCGCCCGCAGTATCTACCACTACCACCCCATCTGTAATGCCTTGCAGTATGGCCGCCTTTTCCGACGCCTCGGTCTGTTGCGCGCGCAACATGTTGCCCAGCCGCTCCGCCTGCTCCCAGATGAGGCGGTAGAGCTCGGCGTTGCTGATCGCCTGCGCCACCTGGCTGGCAGCAGCGGATAGGAGACGCAGATGCTCGTGACTGAAGAGATTAGCACGCGCATCGGCGAGCAGCAGAACGCCCAGCACATCCTCGCCCACCATCAGGGGCACGGCGACGACGGAGCGTACCTCTCTCCACGCCGAGAGAGGTGCTGCCTGCCATAAGGCATCGCTTGTCGCGTCGGCCACGATCATCGGCTCTCGGTTCGCCATCACCCAGCCAACGACGCCATTGCTGGACGAGACCATATGGCTCTGCGGCTGTCCATTCTGCAGCCGTTCCGCTCCCCGCAGTGTGCGGATGGTAAGCTGGTTCTGGCCGCGATCCTGCATCAAGATAGCGCCGCGGTCCGCACCGATGGCCTGGCTCACCAGGTCGAGAGCACGGTTTAGGATGCGATCCAGATCGAGGCTGGCGCTCAATTCGCGGGTGATACGGTAAAGCGCCTCCGCGCGCTCTTTCTCGAACAACAACTGCCGGTTCGTCTCCGCCAGCTCCTCGGTGCGCGCCTGAACGCGCTGCTCCAGCGCCGAGTTGAGCTCGCGAATCTGGCTATAAAGGCGGGCGTTTTGCAGCGCCGCCGCAGCCTGTGCCGCGATCGTGGAGAGGAGATTGAGCGCCTCCGCATTCTTGGCTGCCAGCGTCTCGGCGCTATGCAGCATGATGGCGCCGATCACCTTGTCGGCGGCGATCATCGGCGCACCTAGCCATTGGCCCTGTCCGTTTTCCTCGCTGGGTGCGGGCGAGAACATGCGTGGCTGGCGGGCGTGCAAGAGCTCCCGTATCTGATAGGTGGTCTCCAATGCCAGCCCATCCTCTGTCAGCGCATTGCCTCCCTCAGGCGCCGCGGCAAAGAGCGTCCGCAGTTCATCGTTGGCTTCGTCATATTCCATGACGAGGAATTGCGTGGCAGGGATGACGTTGCTGGCATAATGGTACAGGCGTTGCAGGAGATCGCCGATTTCCAGTGTCGAGCCGAGCGCCTGCGCAATCCGGTTCAGCGCGCCCATCTCGGCGATGCGGCGTTGCGTCTGCTGATAGAGCTGTGCGTTTTCCACCGCCAGAGCGGCCTGCGCCGCAAACGTCTCCAGCGGCTCGATCGTCGCTCTGGTCGGACGCCGCCCGTCGCGTGGGTCATCTACCGAGATCACGCCAAGCAGCCGCCCTTCGGCACTGCGCAGCGGGGTGAAAAGCACATCTTCAGCGTGCCACGCCTCGGGATCCTCTTGCTGACGATCAACCAGCAGCGTCAGGATGTCAATCCTCTCCTCCCAGACGCTTTTCTCTTCCTGGGGGATAAAGTAGGACTGGCTGAAGGCAAAGCGCTCATCAAAGAGCGCCAGCGCCGGCGCCAGAGGTTGCGGGTGATTTCGCAACCGCTCGAACACATCTAGCGGAATGCCAGCAGAGGCGACGCGCTTCAGATAGGGCGGGTCGCCCTCCACGACGCTGATCAAGACGATGTTAAACCCGACACTCTCTTGCATCGCATACGCGATATCCTCGAGGATAACCTCCAGCGGCTTGTCCATGCGCAAGGAGCGGCTGACCTCAAAGAGGGCCTGCTGTTGCTCCGTCCGCAGGCGCAGCGAATCATTCAACCGCACCTGCTCGCGGTAGCGTTGCGCATTGTCAATGGCGATACTAGCCTGCTCCGAGAGAGCCTGCAGGAACTCGAGATGTACCTGGTTGTAAGCGTCAGGCAAATCGCTATAGAGATGAATAGCGCCAAAGATATCCCCCTCGTAGAAGATCGGCACGGCCAACGCCCCCAGCGCATTCCCGCTCCATGTGGCGAGGATGTGGCGTGATGGAAGCTGCGAAAGATCTGACATCAAGTAGAGCTTCCCGGAGCGCACGAGAGCCGTAAAGGGGTTCTCTCCGGCCCCGGCCAGCAGGCGCGCCAGCTCCCGCTCTTCTTCCGGCTCGTAGCCGATCGTGGCGGCCAGCGAGGGTTGTGCCGTATCCAGATCGCGGGCGATGATGATGTGGCCGCGCGCGGCGCCAGTGGTGGCAGCCGCTTCCTGCAGCATCAGGTTCAGGATGCTTTGCAGGTCAAGCGTCTTGCCCATCTCCCGGCTGATTCGCTGCAGTGCGGTCAGCTCAGCGACTTTTTCGCGCAGATGCTGATCACGCGCATCGGCGCGATCATACATGCGGGCAATAATGCCGTAACCGAGAATAGCCACTCCCCACGCCACCAGCAAGCTCAGCAGAAGATTGACCAGGAAACCTTGCCAGGCGATCTCGCCGATGAGCATGTAGTAGATAGCCAGCAAGAGCGCAATAGCGCTGGCAATGAGAATGACGCGCCAGCGTAGATGCCGAAGGACCTGTTTCCCTGCACTCTCTGGTACGAGTTCGTTTCGCATGGTGATCCCTGTCAAGAGCTAGGTTGCCAGCGTGCCTGAGACAAGGGGGCGGGGCTCAGGACAGCGCCTTGTGCGCGATCCGACGCGCTTCCGCCGCCACCTCGGTAATCTGACGAATGTCGCTAAAGGGGCCACCCTCGTCTGTGACAATGCCGACGGAGAGGCTCATCAAGGGCACATGCACCTCTTTTCCATCCACATCAGGCATCGCCAGATAGCCCTTTTCCCGATCTCGGAACGAGTAAAACGTAACCACCTCAGCATCAAAGCGGGCCTTCAGCCCCTCCTTCAGTGCACTGGCACGACCTGCCGTGGTGATGATGACAAAGTCATCCCCGCTGGTATGGCCGATAAAGTCATCATTGGGACCATTCTCGTCCACCACACTGGTCAAGATCATCGCCAGAAAGCGAAGGATGTCGGCTCCCGCCACAAAGCCATAGACCTCATTAAACTCGCGCAGGTGGTTGATGCGCACATACAAGATGGCCCAACCGCTACGATGCATGAGAGTGCGCAGCTGTTCTTCAATCAGCCTGCCACTGGGCAAGGCGGTAGTGGGGTTGGTCAGGCTTTCGTAGCTGGCACGCCGCAGCGCGTTCTGCACGCGCAGCCCTAGCTCCTCCATATCGAAGGGCTTGGTGATATAGTCGTCGGCCCCCAGCTCCAAGCCGGCGATGCGGTCGCTGCGCTCATCCTTCTGTGTCAAAAAGAGGATCGGGATATGGCTGGTGCGTAGGTTCTGTCGCAAATGGGTGCATACCTCATAGCCATCCATATCGGGGAGCATGATGTCCAAAAGCACAATGTTGGGCAACTTGCGCCGCGAGAGAGCTAGGGCATCATTCCCACGCACGGCGTAAAGCACTTCATAGCCTTTGTACGTGAAATAGTGCTTGAGCATCTCCCCGACGTCTTTATCATCCTCGACGATCAGGATGCAACCCTTGTTCATCCTCTACCGCCTCCTTCTCTCGGGCGCGCGGGCATCGCGCCGAGAAAGCGTGGTCGCCCGCTACAGCTACACCCATTATACGGGCTGGGTGAAGCAATCGCAATAAGACAGGAGTACCACAATCCACAACTAAATAGCATTAGCTTATCAAGATGACGGGCCTAGCGCGGATATTGCCGCGGATGCTGTCCACGCCTCAGGTGATGATGGTCGCTCTCTTCATAGGAGACGTTCTTGGTAATGACAGACCGGCTGTCGGATCGCACCAGCACCGTATCCGATTCGACGATCCGCCCCGGATAGAAGACCAGCCCCGCACCAATGCGGCAATTGTGTCCGATGCACCCGCCCAGGATCGGCAGTCCCACTTGATGAAGGCTATCTCCGTGCATCGTGCGCAGCGGCTGCGAGAGCAAGTTAAAATCGGTGAAGGTGACATTGGCACCAATGAAGGTATTACGGCCAATCACGCAGTATTGCAGTGTGGAGTTCTGCGCCACCATCGCGTTCTCCATCAACGTCGACATAAAGAGTGAACCACGAAATGGCAGGAACGAGCCATCACCCACTACGCTAAGGAGCAGTTGCGCGCCGTGCATGATGTTCACGTTGTTGCCGATAATGCAATTCGAGATCATGCAGCCCGCGCCGATATCCACATTGTCGCCGATGATGGTTGGGCCTTGCACGATGGCGGTCGGATCAATGTGCGTATTCTTGCCGACTTTGACCATGTATGAGCACGAGAGCAGTTGCTTTCGCTCGATGAGCGCGCGCAACAGAATCCTGAGCTTGACATCCCAGCGATCGAGCGACTTTTCCACGCGGTTACCGATGGCAAAGACGCCAAAGGGCGAATTCGCCATAAAGACGTGCACCCAGTTTTCGATGGAAAGAAAAGGTCGCGTGGGAACCTGAAAAACGAGATCGCCGCGAGAGGCAGCCATGTAAGTGGGGATGTGGTAGTATCCAAGCTCACGCGGCTCAGTGTCGACCACCAGTGGACGCGCATTCTCCTCGTAGCCTCGCGGCAAGTACCACAAGTCCGCCACATAGACATCCCCCTCCCGGTGGATCCCTTCCTGCAACGGCAGCGCATGTGTGATGATCGCCTTGTCATCGGGAGAGAAGGCGATCCGACAGGCTTGGCGCGATGCGATCGCCTTGCTCAGGAATGCCTCAATCAGATGCCGATCAAAATAGAGATTGTCGCGATAGACGAGCATTTCCTGCCGGTTGTCGTGGAGCTGCTGGATCGAGTCCACCTCGATCTCGAGATCGCAATAGGGGCCGAGGACATCGCGCTGCAAGAGCCAAAGCGGTTTGTTCAGGATGCGCAAATCGCGTGCCGGCTCGTTAAAAGGGGGGATTTTGCGTCTATCGCGAATGATGACCTTTTGCATGGCTCTATCTGCGGCTATCCACACGATACAGATGGGCCTCCGCGGAAAGCCGGTGAGCTTCCCCACAGATCTCTGCTCGTGCTGCGTAATGACATGACTCTCGCGCTCGTCTCTTGGGGGACGTCTAGTCGAGCGGCTTTTTGTCGATCACAAAGTTGCAGTTCTCATCGCCCATGGCGATGCAAGTGACCTCACGCACGCGAAAGCTCTTGCCGCCGCTGACCCAATGCAGCGCTTCCTGCAGCAATCCCATCGCCGTGTGGCAGCAAGGCTTGTCCGATGTTCGCCCCCAGCAAACGGGGCAACGATCAATGTGCCAATAAAAGTGCTCCTCGTCCTCTTCCACGCGCACAACCTGATCGGTGTATTTGTTGAACACTTCGGCAAAGAGCGGCAATCCGGTCTTGAGCTTCATCAGCAAAGGCAGCAGTCTGAAGGCCAGGTCCGCGATGCCCAACACAGGCGCAAAGTCGCGCAGTCCATACTTGAAGGTGGCGCGACCGGCGCGCAGGTTGAGGCCACGCCCACCACGGACGCCATACATGTCCTCGATGGCCTGATTCACGGCGGCGAAATCGGCGAATTTGAACCCGCGCTCCAAGTTGTTGGGAGGATAGTTGTTGATGAGATGTCGCAGGTTCGCAAAGTTCAGCACGGCGTTGAGGCCGTTCTTGCCAATCACGTCCTCGATCGCCATCAGGTAGATGCGCCCATGCTTGTTCGAATAGTAGTACACCCTCTCTTCCTGGGCGTTACCTTTCTCCTCATTAGGCATTTGACCAAGTCCTCCTAGAGCCCTCTGCAAGGCTGCGCTTGCCGAGAGGCGTTTACTCCTGCGCCATTTCCAGAATGCTGTATAGAAGCTCGAGCAAGATACCCTTGACGCTTTCTTTGTCAGTGGCAACGCATGGCAGAACCTTTGCGTCTCCATCCAACCGCAACGCATAGCGCAGATCTTCCGGAGACCAAGCGTCCTCGAGATCCTGCTTGTTCGCGGCCACCACAAAGGGCGTGGTGGAGTATTCACGGAAGGTCTGTAGTATCTGCTTGGCCTCGCGAAACGTTTCTGGACGGGTGCTATCGACGATGACGACAAAGCCAAGCATCCCCTCTGAGAGGATCTCCCACATAAAGTCAAAGCGTTTTTGGCCGGGAGTCCCAAAGAGGTACAGGACGAGATCGTCGCCCACAGTGATGCGCCCAAAGTCCATAGCGACGGTGGTCTGATCCTTGACGAACTTGGTCTCGTCCGAGATGCGACGTTCTGTGGACACCACGTCGATCT
>JAIOAV010000036.1:20983-36132 GCA_019873665.1 Chloroflexota bacterium | reverse complement strand
CGGGAGGGTCAGGATTTGGAAGATGGCTGGCCCGGCGGGCCGGCTGGATGAGAGCCTCTCATCACGGCGCGCCCCGGGCGATCCAGCAGCACCCTCACCCGCCAGCCTATCGGCTGGCCCCCTCTCCCGGCGGGAGAGGGTGAGGACTTTTACTCCTCGATGAAATAGTCCGAGTCTACCCGCTTCAGCTCGTACGTGGTCACGGTGGCGACGCCAACGCCGTGATCAATCATCAGTTGCGCCAACTGGTTGCCGTCAATCAGCACGATCTTGCTGTCAATGCGCTTGACGTACTCCAGGGCATCCCGCGTAAAGTCAGATGTCGTGATGAACACGCCCTTCCTGGCATGTTCCGCCGCGAGCGCCCCGGCGAACTTCTGGATTTCGGGTCGGCTCACCGGCCCATTCCACCGTTTGGCCTGGATATACACGATATCCAAGCCCAGACGATCCTCTTTGATCACGCCATCAATCCCACCATCCCCTGTTTGGCCAATGCGTTCGGCTGCATCTTTCCGGCTGCCGCCGTATCCCATGCGGGTGAGCAGGTCCACCACCAGCCGCTCGAAAAACGCCGGCGAGCAGCTCTTGACCGTCTGCAACAGCTCCGCAGCCAGGCTCTCGCGCACGCGCTGGTAGGCTGCCTCGATCTCCTCGGCTGGAGTTCTGGCCGGCTCAGGAGTTACGCCCCCAGACACATCCTCTTTAGGCTTGCCGCTCTGGAACTCGACAAACTCAGGAAAGCGCCGCAGGAAGGCGGCGTTAATCTCGCGCGGCGACTCGCGCAGCACCTGCAGGCCGCGCTCTGTGATACGAAAACAGCCCCGCCGGGTCGTCTCCAGCAGGCCCGCTTTTTTCAGATAGGTACGCGCCCAGCCGACACGGTTGTCGAATACCGCCTGCTGGCCGCTGGCCAGCAGCTCCCTTCGCTCTGCATTCGTGAGACCGAATTCGTCGGCGAGCATGTCAATGGACTGGCGGAGGGAGTGCTCCTCCTGGTCGCCAAGAAGCTTGAGCAGCGGCAGCATGATGGATTGATAGTCAGGGATCGCCATGTCACTCCCCTTTCGCTCTAGTCACCCAGTTGCCCCTTGCGGCCACCCTACTGCAGGCTCTCGCTCGCTCTCCCATGCGGCCCTGTCATTGCGAGCCGCATCGCGGCGAAGCAATCCCCGAGAAGGGCCGGCTGAGGATGGCTTCGGGTCGCTTCGTTCCCTCGCCATGACATGCGGTCGGAGATCGCGCTCACCCTCCCGCAAGCCTGGAGCCTGCGGGAGGGTCCGGTCCGAATCCACCCGCTTCACGCGTCCAGCTGTCCCTTGCGCAGGCCCAGCGGCAGCGGCGCGGGGCGCGCGCAATTGCTCTGCAGCTCCACGTGCCGCCCCTCGCGCGAGGCATCCAGAAAGGCGTGCATGATGTCCAGCACATGATACGCCATCTCGCCGCTGCATCGGTGCGGCCGGCCGGAGCGCAGCGCGTACGCCATGTCGGCGACACCGATGCCACGGCTGTTCTCGGTGTAGATGTGCGTCAGTGGCACCTCGCTCCACTCTTTGGCGCCGGCGCGGCGGATGCGCACCGGCCCACCAAAGCCGTTCGGGTCGGGGCAACTGAGCGTCCCCTCGGAGCCATAGATCTCGATGCGCGGCAGCTCGTGGCTCCAGACGTCAAAGCTGGTGATGATGGTGCCGATGGCGCCGCTGGCAAACTCCATCAGGCCCGTTACGTGCGTCGGCGTGTTCACCTTGATGATCTGCCCGTAAAGCGGCTGGCTGGTGATGACGCGCTCCGGGAAGGTAATGCGCGACATCCCCGTAACGCGCCGCACGGGGCCCATGAGCGAGACCAGCGCCGTCAGGTAATAGGGCCCCATATCGAACATCGGGCCAGCGCCGGGCTGGTAGTAATAGTCCGGGTTCGGGTGCCAGCTCTCGTGCCCGTGGCCGAGCATGAACGCCGTCGCCGCCACCGGCTCGCCGATCCAGCCGTCGTCAATCAGCTTGCGGCAGGTCTGCAACCCGCCGCCGAGGAAGGTATCCGGCGCGCCGCCCACCCGCACGCCCGCAGCCCTGGCCGCGGTGAGCAGCTCTTGCCCCTCCTCCCGCGTCACGGTGAGCGGCTTTTCGTTGTGCACCGATTTGCCCGCGCGCACCGCTTGCAGCGCCACCGGCGCGTGCGCCTGCGGGTTCGTCAGGTTGACGACGATCTCGATCTCCGGATCGGCCAACAGCTCCTCCACGCTGCACGCCCTGGGGATGCCGTACTCGGCAGCGCGCGCCTGCGCCCTCTCCATCAGGACGTCGCTGCACGCGACCAGCTCCAGGATCTCAAAGGTCCGGGGCGACTGCATATAGATGCCGCTGATGTTGCCACAGCCCACGATGCCGATCTTGGTCTTGCGCATGGGGATATCGCCTCGCTTCTATTGGGATGCGGGATTGCGCCCGTCGCCGCGCATTATACAACCATCTGCCGGCGTGTCCAGTGTGCAGGCCCGACGCGGGGATGCGCCGCCGCGCCAGTCGTCCCGCACGATTACTTGAGCAGCAGCGGCAGATACAGCCGCGCGCCGTCGCCTGCGGTGGGCGTCTCTGTCGGCGTCAGCGTGGGCGCATCCGTTGGCGTGGATGTGGCAGTGGGTGTCGGCGTTAGCGTGCATGTGGGCGTGGCGGTAGCTGTCGGCGGGGGCGTGTCAGTGGCGGTGCTCGTCAGCGTCGGCGTGCCGGTGAGCGTGGCGGTGTCCGTCGGCGTGACGGTCGGCGTCGGGGTACCACTGGCGGTGGGCGTAGGGGTGTGCGTCGCGGTGCGCGTGTGCGTTCCCGTCAGGGTGCAGGTGGGCGTGTAGGTGGGAGTAGAGATCTCATACCGCACCATCAGCCGCGGGCGAAAGATGGAGGTTTTGTAGTCGCGGCTATGAAAGAGGAGGTCTTGCGTCTCGGAGATGTCCGGCACGAGCACCACGCCATAGTTGGTCGCGGGATCGGTCCGCCAGCGCTGCACAAGGTCCGTAATCACCCAACCCTTGAAGCCGACCGCCGCGTTCACCGCAATCACATCCCACAACAGGCCGGGGCGTGGCTGGTTGTCCCACGTGATGTCGCGCTCGGCCCAGGGGCTGTCCACCTGTCGCGCCTCCACGGCAAAAGGGCCTGTGCCCGTCCACTGGGACAGGTAGAGCTGCACCTCGGCGCGGGTGATCTGGGCCTCGGCAGGCACGGTGGAGACGTCAAAGCGCAGATAGGCATAGCGGATGCGCGCCGGCGATGACAGGCGCGTGGTGTAAAGCGACAGGTGCGTGCCATAGTTCGTGGACGGCGCGGAGAGGTCGGTATGGGCGTCGGCGACGGGGCTCAAGTAGAGCGGCGTGGGGGTCGGCGGGATGGGCGTAGGCAGGAGGCAGGAGGGCGCATCCGCGCGGGCCGATGGGAGCCCCGCCACGCGCAAGATGAGCGCCGCTGCCAGAGCGACGCCGCAGAGGAGAAGCCGATTCCTGGCCATCATGCGCCTCCCTGCCGGGCGGCGCTACCCCGGTGGACACGGGCAGCGCAGCCGGGCCCATACCCTGCGCCGCGATCAGTCCACCGCCACCTTCATGACCACCTTGTGCACCTCGCCCGTGCCCATCATTGGCGCGTGCGCGTCCTCGACAAAGGTGATGGCATACGCACCCGCCGGCACCGCGACCACCGAGACGGGCGCATCGGCAAAGAACTGCACATCTCGCCCTGTCTCGTAAGGCTCGGCCTCGTGGCAGTCGCCCACGTGACGCCAGCCGATCACCTCACACCCGGCGACGGTATAGTGGATGTCAATGTACTTGCGGTGCGCCTCCAGCTTGGCGCCATTTGGCCCCTTGCCCGGCGCGCGCATGACCATGGCGTACACCCTGTCACCATCCACCTCATACCGCCCGTCCGTCAGTTGCGCCAGATCGCCGCGCTGCAAAAAGGCCAGCGCCGTGGCGAGATGGCGTCCCAGGGCGCTATACCGTCCCGCTACAGCCAATGTGTCGAGGATCATCTCTTCCTCATCCCTTTCCCAGGTATTGCGCGCGCTGTGGCGCATCGCTTCCCTACAGTATGCCGCCCTGCACCAGGATCTCGCGGAGCGCGGCCCGCTCTGCTGCCATCAGGTCGGCGAGCGGCGGGCGCACCGGCCCGCCATAATAGCCCAGCATCTCCAGCGCCGCCTTCAGCCCGGCGATGTCATACCGCGCCGTGACGGCGTTGTTCACCGGGATCATGCGGCGCTGCAGCGCGGCGGCCTCCGCCCAGCGCCCCGCCCGGTGGAACTGACAGATGTCAATGCACTGCTGGGGCGCGATGTTCGCCAGCGCCACGACGCCACCCACCGCGCCCAGCGCCAGCGCCGCGAACAGAAAACCGGCTGAGCCGGCCAGCACCTGAAAATCGGGCGGCGCCAGCCGCACCATGTCGCCGATCTTGGTGATGTTGCCGCCCGAATCCTTGATGCCGACGATGTTCGGGTGCTCTGCCGCCCGCGCCACCGTCGCCGCGTCCATGTCCACATGGGTGAACTTGGGCACGTTATAGAGGATCACCGGCAGCGGCACGGCATCCGCCACCGCCATATAGTGGCGCAGCAGGTTGTCCGGCGTCATCTTGGCGTCATAGTAGTGCGGCGTCGTGATCAGCACCGCGTCCGCGCCCGCCTCCGCCGCCGCGCAGGAGAGCGCGATCGTCTCGCGGGTGGATTCTGCACCGGCCCCGGCGATCAGCAGCTTGTCGCGGGGGATGGCGGCGCGCGCCGTGCGCAGCGTGGCGAGCTTTTCCTCTGTGGTCAGGTAGGCCGCCTCGCCGTTGGAGCCGAGCACGACATAGCCCGCCAGCGCGTAGGCGTTCCAGCGCGCGATGTTCTCCGCCAGCCGGTCGTGCGCCACATCGCCGTGCGCGTCAAAGGGCGTCGTGATCGGCGGAAAGATGCCGTGCAGCGAGATCGGTCGGGTCATGGGCGTGTGCTCCTCCTGTCAGCGATCGTATCGGTCATGTCGCGCCTATGGCTTGATAACGAGCGGCAAGAAGAGGCGCTGCGGCTCTGGCGTGTCGGTAGCCGTCGGCGTAACGGTCGCGGTCGCGGTGGGTGTCCCTGTCTGGGTGGCTGTGGGCGTGACAGTCGCCGTATGCGGCGGCGACGGCGCCAAGCCCCACGTCAGGCGAATCCCCGCGTCGCCAGTAGCGTTGTTGTACTCGACGGTCAGCGTGTGTGCGCCCGCCTCCATGCCGACCACATCCTCCCACGTCACCGTCTCGCTCAGCCAGTCATCTACCAGCAGCCGCCAGTCCAGCCAGGCGCGCACGCCACCCTGTGCATTCAGCGTGAACTGATGAAACCCGCTATCGGCGACATCGAAGGTACGCGTCCACCGCGCCGAAAAGCTGTCCGTGGGCAGGACGGGGTCAGGCGATCCTGCGCCCCAGGCGAAGTCGAGCGCCGCGTCCTGACGGTCTAGTTGCGCCGCGCCGGTAAGCCAACGATTGTCATAGTAGAGCCCATTCCATGTGGCGGGCGGCGTCGGCGCAAACAACCGACACGCGCGCGCTGAATCTGTCCATCAGAGCCAGCCGGCCATCCGACCCAATGGCAAGATCTGCGTATAACCAGAACCACACCCCGTCCCAGTCTCGCGCTTCCACCTGCCCAGTGGCTCGCCCGCCGGGGTATAGCGAAGCAGGGCGGGACGAAGGAAGCTATCCAGCACGCCGCCAGCGACGTACAACGTGCCGTCGGGCGCAACCGCGATGGACTTCAGTTCGAACATAGGGGGTTGCCAACTCCCGCGAAAATCGCCCGCCGTGGTGAAGCGTTGCACCCGTCGCCCATCCAGGACATACACCGCATCATCTGGGCCGAGGGCGATCGCCACAGGATCTGAGAACTGGCCGTCGCCGACTCCGGGCGATCCCCACTGGCCCAGGATCTCGCCCGTGGCCGAGAGGTGCTGCACGCCGCTGTCGGTCAGCATGTAGAGCGTGCCGTCGGGCGCGACGGCCAACTGGGTGCTCTTGTGTTCCCACCCACCGAGATAGTCACCTGCCAGAGTGAACATCCGCACCTCTAGCCCATCCGCCACATAGACCACGTTGTCGGGCGCGACGGCGAGGGCCTGCTGCGTGGATTGGCTGGAGCTCTGCGCGCTCCAGCGGCACAATCCCCTGCCCGCGGCGTCAAAGACATACACGAGGCGCGACTGCGTCACCAGGATGTGCCCCTCCGGCCCGACGGCAATGTCCTGCATGTCGTACCCAAGCCAGTCTGCGGCATCGGCGCGCTCGCCCCACTTGCCAAGGAAGTCACCATCCGCGGCAAAGCGCTGGATGCGGTTGTTATGCTCATCTGCCACATACACCGAACCATCCGGCACCACGGCAATGCCGGTGGGCATCGAGAACTGGCCGTCCAATGTACCTCCGCTGCCCCATGCCCCCAACGGCTCGCCATCGGCGGTGAAACGCTGGACGCGGTGGTTGCCGCTGTCTGTCACATAGACCGTGCCATCGGCGGCGACAGCCACGTCAGATGGCCATCTGAACTGCCCGCCGTCAGTGCCTTGTCGGCCCCACGCATCCAGGAACGCGCCATCGGCGGCGAATCGCTGGATGCGGTGATTGTCTCTATCCACCACATACACCGAACCGTCGTTCGCCACGGCGATGCCCCCGAATACGCGAACTGACCATTTCCGGAACCTTGCGTTCCCCACTGGTGGAGTAGTGCGCCGCTGGCACTATAATGATCAACGCCGTAACCGGTGGTCACATATACCGATCCATCGGACCCCACGGCAAGGCCGTTCCCGCCACTGCTCCACGCACATGCACCCAGGAACGCGCCGGTCGCCGCAAAGCGCTGCATCGGGAGGCGCTGATCCGCAACATAGACGCTCCCGTCCGGCGCGGCAGCAATGGCGCGGGGAGAATAGAACCTCCCCGCAGTAGCGCCGTGCGTGCCCCACGTGCCACGGAATTCGCCGTCTGCGGAGAAATACTGGATGCGCCAGTTCGCGCTGTCCAGCACATAGACCGTTCCGTCCGGCCCCACAGCCACATCGTTTGGCGCGAGGAGCTTGCCAACTTCCGGCACCCCCATGCCAACGATGGCAAAGAGGAACCTGTCTGCCGGAAGGCCGGGCGACGCGATGTCGGCCAACATGCTGGCCCTCCCTGCTACGGGGAGAAATGCCATCCCACAAAGGGTGAGCACCACGCCAAGACGGATCACCTTGTGCCAGAGAGAAGAGGCGGTATGGGCATCCATAGAGACTCCTCCTCGCGGAAACGTGCCAAGCCTGAAGCTGGCACGCCATCTCGCTTTCCCATGATCCCATTACAGCGTCGGCTCGGCCAGCACCTTGAACACCTCGGGGCGGCGCGTCTGCAGGTTAAAGCAGCGGCTGCGGCGCGGGCGCGCCACCGCCTCGCCGCTGAGCGGCACCACGGTCATCTCCTCGACGATATCCTCCGCCTGCGACTCGGCGATCACCTCGCCGTCCGGCGCGACGACCATGCAGCCGCCAGCGTGGTTCGCCTCCACGCCCTCCAGCGCCAGCGCCGAGCGCCCCGCGTCGTTGCAGAGCGCCACATAGCAGCCGTTATCCACGGCGCGGCAACGATGAATCAGCCGCCATTGCTCCTTGTGGCGGCGCACCGCCGCCCGCCGTCCCTCCTCCGTCTCCGGCCACGCGCCAAAGCGCGCCGCGTGCGGCGCGAGGATCACCTCCGCGCCCAGCACGCCAAAGCAGCGCGCCATCTCCGACACGTTGTTGTCGTAGCAGATGATGATGCCAACGCGCGCAAAGGGCAGCGCGAAAACGGGGAGCGCCGTGCCGTGCCGGAAGAAAAAGTACTCGTCCGAGGAGAGGTGCACCTTGCGCTGCTTGCCCAGATACCCTTCCGGCCCCACGATGAACTGCGTGTTATAGTGGATGCCGCGGTCATCCTCCGTCAGACCGGCGCAGATGTAGATGTCCAGCTCCCTGGCCAGCGCCAGCAGCGTCTGCACGCACGCGCCATCCGGCACCGGCTCCGCCTCCAGCACCATCGCCGGGTCGCCGGCGTGGCCGGTCAGGTTCAGCTCCGGGAAGCAGACGAGCTGCGCGCCCTGCGCTTTGGCCTGCCGCGCCCATGTGATGGTATGCGCGAGGTTTTCCGCCTTACGTCCCACCGGGCTATCCTGTTGCACCAGCGCGATCGTGAAATCCTGCATTGCGCCCTCCTAGGCGGCGTATCGCCGTCCCTCATCCACCATCGCCAGATAGTTATCCAACGGGATGTAATTGGCGACGCTGTTGCCGGTACCCAGGCAGTAGCCGCCGCCGGGCATGCAGGCGTCCAGCGTCTGCCGCACCCGCGCGCGGATCGCGTCCGGCGTGGCGCGGCACATGAAATCCACGTCAATGCCGCCCAGCAGCGCAATGCGGTCGCCATAGAGCCGCTTGTCCGCGATGACGCTCTCGATGGTGTCCTCGAACGAGTGCTTGGCGTCTATCCGCACGTCCTCGATCAGGTCTTCCATGATGGTCGAGAGGTTGCCGCACGAGTGCAGCAGGTAGGGCCGTCCCGCCGCGTGTGACATCTCCGCCATCAGCTTGTGGCCGGGCAGCACGAACTCGCGCATGTCCCGCGGGCTGATGAGCGTGCCGCTGCGAAAGCCCATGTCGTCGCTGCCCCAGATGAGCTTGACGCGGTCGAAGGAGAGCAGGCGCGCGACCACCTTGCGATACATCTTCAGGAGGCGCGCAGCGATGGCGGCCACCAGATCGCGCTGGTCGTAGAGGGCGTAGCAGAGCGTCTCGTAGCCCATCAGCCACGTCAGGTATTCGGCAAAGTGCGCGAAGCCGCCGCTGCCGATCAGGCACATGTCGTCGGGCAGGTTGCGCTCATACCACTCCAGGCTGCGCGTGGAGGCCGCGTCCGGCTCGGGCCACGGATACGCCTCGAAATCCTCCCAACTGGTGATCGGCCCCGCGTGTTCCTCCATAAAGCTGCGCCCGCCCGCGCGCGCCAGCGCCGCCGAGTCGGCGATGGCGGTGCGCTTCAGCGGCATGTCCAGCTTCAGACGTGTGCTCTTCCGATCTCCTTCCAGCCCCACCCGCACATAGTCATAGCCGAGAAAGCGCTGCAGGATGATCTGCCGCTTTTGCGCGTGGAAAGGATCGCCCGGGTCCAGTTCCGCCAGTAGGTCATACCGCTCGCAGATCGCCGTCTGCACTTCCGCGTCGAGGAACAGCTCGATGTGGTGCACGCGGGCCGGCGTGCCCTGGCGCAGGATGCAGCGCACCAACGCCTCCCAGTCGAGCCGAACGGGATGGGAAAAGGGAGATGCCGTCATAGCTATGCTCCTCACGCGATGTGATTGTGCCCTCATGATAGAGCGGTTCGCGGCGCTGTCAACTCGCGGCGCTTGACCGGCCGCCCGGGCCTGCGAGGTCCGCTTTATTGCGCGACGCGAGGCCCTCCTCCCCGCGCCCCTCCGTCGCGGCCCGGCCACCGCGCGGCGCTTGACGCCAGAGCGCTTGAGTGCTACAATCACCCGCAGTGTCTGTGCCGTGTCAAGCCGATCGGAAGGAGCGGGACCATGAGCGTCATTGAAGCCAGCCATCTCACCAAGTACTATGGCAAGGCGCGAGGTATCATTGACCTCTCGTTTCAGGTGGAGGAGGGGGAGATCTTTGGCTTTATCGGGCCGAACGGGGCGGGCAAATCCACCACGATCCGTCTGCTCCTGTCTCTGATCTATCCCACCAGCGGCAGCGCCACCATCTGGGGCAAGGACTGCATCAAGTATGGGCCTGAGCTGAGGCGGGAGATCGGCTACCTGCCCTCTGAGGTGTTCTATTATGAGCGCATGAAGGTCATTGACCTGCTCAATTACGCCGCCAGCTTTTACCCGCAGGACTGCACGCGGCGCATGCACGAGCTGGCCGAGCTGATGGAGCTGGAGCTGAATCGGCGCATCGAGGACCTCTCCTACGGCAACAGGAAGAAGGTGGGCATCGTGCAGGGGCTGCTGCACCAGCCCCGGCTGCTCTTCCTCGACGAGCCCACCGCCGGCCTCGACCCGCTGATGCAGCGCAAGACCTTTCAGCTTATTCGCGAGGAGAATCAGCGCGGCGTGACGGTCTTTTTCTCATCGCACATCCTGAGCGAAGTGCAACGCATGTGCAACCGCGTCGCTATCATCAAAGAGGGCCGCATCATCGAGATCGCCGATATCCGCACGCTGCAGCAGAACAACTACAAGAAGGTGCGGGTGGCGGCGGATGGCCTCGATGCCGTCTATTTCGACATTCCCGGCGTGACAAACCTGGAGCATCACAACGGTACCGTCCGCTTCTTCTACAAGGGCGATATCAACCCGGTCATGCAGCGAATCAGCGCGTTGACCGTTTCGGACGTAACGATCGAGGAGCCGACGCTGGAAGAGATCTTTATGCACTATTACGAGTAGGGGATGATCATGGCCGCGAATATCTTCCGCCACGAGTTCAAAATGCACCTGCGCTCCGTGATCACCTGGGCCGCGGCGATGACGGCCCTGATATTCCTGTTTGTCTCGCTCTTCTCCTCTTTCGCGCAGGATGCCGCGCTGCTGAACGAGATGCTGGCTGCCTTCCCGCCAGAGCTGCTCACCGCCTTTGGCATGACCGGGGTGGACCTCGCCACGATGCTGGGCTATTTCAGCTTTGCCTTTCTCTTTGTCCAGCTATGCTTGGCGATCCAGGCGGCGAGCTATGGCTTCTCCCTGGTCTCGGTCGAGGAAAGGGAATGGACCGCGGATTTCCTGCTGGCCAAGCCGGTGGGCCGCACCGAGATCCTGACCAGCAAGCTGCTTGCCGCGCTGAGCGGCCTGCTCATCACCGACATCGTCGTGTGGCTGGCGAGCGTCTTCTTCATCAACCTGTTCAAAGGGGAGGCGACATACGACAGCCGCTCGCTGTGGCTGTTGCTGCTGAGCATCGTGCCGTTCGAGTTGTTCTTCTTGAGCGTTGGCCTGGTGATCTCGCTGCTGGTAAAGCGGATCAGGAACGTAACGCCCTACGCCATGGCGCTTGGCTTTGGCATGTACGTGTTGAGCGTCTTTGGCGACATGCTGGGCGAGAGCGCGCTGGAAAAGATCACGCCCTTCAAGCACTTTGACGCCAGTTACATCATCGCGCATGGCGCGTATGACCTGCCTCTGGCGCTGGTGAGCGTCGCGGTGATCGTGATCTCGCTGGCGGCCAGCTACCCGCTCTATGCCAGACGGGATATCCCAGCGGTGGTCTGAGGAGGCCGAGAGATGAACATCTTCTTGCGAGAGCTGAAGGCAAACCTCCGCTCGCTGCTCATCTGGGGCGGCATCGTGATCCTGTTCGTGGTCATCGGGATATCCAAGTTCTCCGCGTACTATAACAACCCGGAGATGCTGGCGATATTGGACAGCATGCCGCCCGCCGTGCTGGCGGCGTTCAACTTTCAGGCGTTCAATCTGACCACGGTCAGTGGCTTTTTCGGGCTGATGTTCACCTATTTCGCGCTCATGCTGGGCGTCGCGGCGGCCATGTGGGGCAGCGACATCATCGTCAAGGAAGAGCGCGACAAGACCGTCGAGTTCTCCTTGACCCTGCCGGTAACCCGCAGCCGGCTGGTAACTGCCAAGACATTGGCCGCGCTGGTGAATTGCGTCGCCCTGCTGCTCATCACCTGGGGCGTCTCCCTCGCCAGCGCCGCCGCGTACGAGCCGGATAGCGCCTTCTTCCGCTTTCTGGGCCTGTGCATGCTGGCGCTCTTTATCCTGCAACTCATCTTTCTGGCGATCGGCATCTTGCTGGGGTGCGCCATGCGGCGGTACAAACAGGCCGGTTCGGTGGCCGTGTCGCTCCTGCTGGGAACCTACGTGCTCTCTGTCGTGTCTGGGCTGGATGAAAGGCTGGATTTCCTCAAGTACCTGTCGCCGTTCAAGTATTTCGATGCCGGCGTGCTGCTGCGCGAATCGCGGCTGGATATGACTTTTGTCGGCCTGTCGCTGGCAATCATCGTGGTGAGTCTGGCGGGGGCCTACTGGACGTATGCGCGAAGGGACCTGTATATCTAGCCCGCCCACGCGCATTTGACACCGCTTCGATAGTGTGCTATAGTGTCGGCGATTTGGGTTACAGCGGCGCATTAACAGCCTGTCTGCCCAGCGTGGGGCCCTGGAAGCATCCGATTCTGGGGCCCCTTTTTCTGGCTGGCGAGCGCGCGGAGGTTAGAGCGACACGTGGCGACAATCATGTTGCCCGGCCTGGTGGACGCGCACGTCCACCTGCGAGAGCCGGGCGCGACGCACAAAGAGGATATCGCCTCAGGGACCGTAGCGGCGTTGGCCGGCGGTGTGATCGGGCTTCTGGATATGCCGAACAACACCCCGCCCATCGTCGCAGAAGAGGCATTCCGCGAAAAGAAGACGCTATTTCAGCAAAAGGCCGTAAGCGATTACGGCCTTTTTGTTGGTTTCGACGGGTCGCAGGTTGCGCCCCTCGTGGCGCTGGCCCCGCAGGCGGTGGGTCTCAAGCTCTACCTCGACGAGACCTTTGGCGACATGACCACCGCCGCGCCGGAGGCGCTGCGCCGCGTGTTCGCCGCCTGGCCCGGTCCCGGCCCCATCGCCATCCACGCCGAAAGCGCCTCGATCCGCATGGCGTTGCGGCTGGCCGCCGAGTTCGGCCAGCGGCTGCACGTCTGCCACGTGCCGCACCCCGCGGACCTGGACATCATCGCCGCGGCGCGGCAACAGGGCGTCGCTGTGACGTGCGAGCTGACGCCGCACCACCTCTTTCTCTCGGCAGAGGACACAGAGCGACTGGGCGCTTACGGACGGATGAAGCCGCCGCTGGTACCTTCTGACGAGGTGCGCGGCTTCTGGGAGCGGCTGGAGCTGGTGGACATGATCGCCAGCGACCACGCGCCACACACCCGCGCGGAAAAAGAGTCGGCCACGCCGCCACCGGGCGTGCCCGGGCTGGAGACGACGCTGCCGCTACTGCTGCACGCGGTGGACGAGGGGCGGCTGACGCTGGCGCGGATGATCGAGCTGACGTACCACAATCCGCTGCGCGTCTATGGGCTGCGCGCGCCCGCAGATAGCGGCGTAACCGTGGAGGTGGGCGAGGCATATCGGCTGCCCGCGACGGGATACCGCACGCGCTG
The DNA here is from genome assembly GCA_019873665.1 of Chloroflexota bacterium. Classification (GTDB taxonomy): domain Bacteria; phylum Chloroflexota; class Anaerolineae; order JAAYEA01; family JAAYEA01; genus JAIOAV01. Next base: position 22,945 of record JAIOAV010000036.1, on the reverse strand, counting down.
CGGCTGGTCGCCCTTTGGCGGGCAATGGGGGCTGGGGCGTGTGGCGGAGGTGCGGCTGCGCGGGCAGGTCGTGTGGCAGGGCGGACAATGCCTGGCGGCGCCGGGATACGGCCAACCGCTGGGCCGGGCACACGAATCGGGCCAGGACGCGACAGCGCAGTGAAACAGGTGGGTGCTGAACAGGGAACGAACGCACCACAACGCGTCGGGCACACAGGGGATGGCGTGATGCCGCCTGTGTCCCGGCGGCTGTGGCGAGATCAAGGCGGAGGCAAGAAGCATGGCAACGATGGTGAACGGACAGAAGCGTGTCGGGCTGGCAGCAGATCGCCGGCACAGCTTCTACGGAAGGGACATCGTCTCGGTGAAGCAGTTCTCGCGCGAGGATTTGACCTACATCTTTGGCGTGGCGAACGAGATGCGGAGCATCGTGCGGCGCGTCGGCACGACGGACTTGCTCAAGGGATACGTGCTGGCGAACCTCTTTTATGAGCCGAGCACCCGCACCTCGTCGTCCTTTATCGCCGCGATGGTGCGGCTGGGCGGCTCGGTGATCCCGATCCACGGCGTGCAGTACTCGTCGGTGAGCAAGGGCGAGTCGCTGCCGGATACGATCCGCACGCTGGAGAGCTACGCCGACGTGATCGTGTTGCGCCACCCGGAAGTGGGAGCCTCGGAGGTAGCGGCGCGCTACGCCAGCAAGCCGGTCATCAGCGCTGGCGACGGCGTGGGTGAGCACCCGACGCAGGGCCTGCTCGACCTCTACACCATCTATTCGGAGCTGGGCACGATTGACGGGCTACACGTAGCGATGGTGGGCGATCTGAAGAACGGGCGCACGGTGCACTCGCTGGCGCGGCTGCTGCGCCTCTATGACACCACGCTGACGATGGTTTCGCCCGATATCCTGCGGCTGCCGGAGGAGAACAAGCAGGAGCTGATCGCGGCAGGGCGCACAGTGCACGAAACCGATAGCGTGGATGACGTGATCGAGTCCGCCGATGTGCTCTATGTCACGCGCGTGCAGAAGGAGCGCTTTGCCGACCTGCGCGAGTATGAGGCGGTCAAGGACTGCTATGAGATCACGCCGGCGCTGATGGCCCGCGCCAAGGAGCGCATGGCGCTGATGCACCCGCTGCCGCGCGTTGGCGAGATCCACTATGACGTGGATGATGACCCGCGCGCTGCCTACTTTCGGCAGATGGAGAATGGCATGTATATCCGCATGGCGCTGCTCGCCGCAGTGCTGGGAAAGGCGTAGCCGTGAGCTTCTGGCACAAACTCGAAGCGCGCATCCGCGCCTGCAATAGCCTCCTCTGCGTCGGGCTGGACCCGCAGCCGGAGCGCATCCCGCCCGGTTATGCGTCCGTAGCCGATTTCAACCGCGCCATCATCGCCGCCACGGCGGATCATGCCTGCGCCTTCAAGCCGAACATGGCCTTTTACGAAGCGCTGGGCGAGCAGGGGCTGGCGGCGCTACGCGAGACGCTGGCCGCGATCCCGCCAGAGATCCCGGTGATCCTCGACGCCAAGCGGAACGACATCGCGTCCACAGCTGCCGCCTATGCGCGTGCGGCGTTCGAGGTGTGGGGCGCGGATGCGGTAACCATCAACCCGTATCTGGGCACGGACGGCGTCGCGCCCTTTCTGGTGTACGCAGATCGCGGCGTGTTTGTGCTCTGCAAGACCTCCAACCCCAGCGCCGACGAAGTGCAGGGGTGGGCGCAGGGTGGCGTCCCCCTCTACCGGCACGTCGCGCAACTGGCGGAAAGCTGGGCCGATGGCAGCGAGATCGGCCTGGTGATGGGCGCGACCTACCCGAAGGCGATCGCCGACATCCGCACCGCTTCTCCCGGCATCTGGTTCCTCGTGCCAGGGATCGGCGCGCAGGGGGGCGAGCTGGAGGGCGTGCTGCGCGCCGGGCTGCGTCCCGACGGGATGGGGCTAATCATCAATGCCTCG
>JAIOAV010000036.1:0-20973 GCA_019873665.1 Chloroflexota bacterium | reverse complement strand
TATGCCGCCGCCCCCGGCGACGCGGCACGGACGTTGCGCGACCGCATCAACGCCGTGCGCGCCACCGTCACGCCACCCACCGCACGCGAGGGGCGGCGCGCCGAGCTGGCGGCGCTGGCGCACGGGCTGTATGACGCCGGCTGCGTGCGCTTTGGCGACTTTGTACTGCATTCCGGCGCGCACTCGCCCGTCTATGTGGACCTGCGGCGGCTGGTCAGCCATCCGAAGCTGCTGGCGCTGGTCGCCAGCGCTTATGTAAACCTCTTGCGCGGCCTGCGCTTTGACCGCATCGCCGCCATCCCGTATGCGGCGCTGCCCATCGGCACGGTGGTGGCGCTGCAGGCGGACGTGCCGCTGATCTACCCCCGGCGCGAGGCGAAAAGCTACGGCACGCGACGGCAGATCGAGGGCGACTATCGCGCGGGCGAGCGCGTCGTGCTGCTGGACGACCTCATCACCAGCGGCGCGAGCAAGCTGGAGGCGGCGGAGCCGCTGCTGGCAGAGGGGCTGCTCATCTCGGACATCGTGGTGCTGATCGACCGCCAGCAGGGGGGCGCGGCGGATCTGGCGGCGCGTGGCTACCAACTGCATGCCGTGCTGACGCTGCGGGAGCTGGTGGAGATACTGGCAGAGGACGGGCGGCTATCCGTCGCGGAGGCGCAGCGGGTGTATGCCTACCTGGACGGCGAGGGGCGAGATGTGCGCCGCTGAGCCGCCGGTGGACCTGCGCGTAGAGCTGGCGGGGCTGACGTTGCCCGGCCCGCTGGTGCTCGCCTCCGGCATCTGGGGATGCTGCGCGGAGACGCTGGCGCGCGCCGCACGCGACGGCGCGGGCGCGGTTACCGCCAAGTCGTGCTCGCTGCAGCCGCGCGCCGGCCACCCGAATCCCACCGTGTTGGACTGGGGCGCCGGGCTGATGAACGCCATCGGCCTGGCCAATCCTGGCGCGGCAGCGGAGCAGGAGATCCTGCGTCAGGCCAGGGCGGCGCTGGCCCCGCTGGGCGTGGCGTTGATCGCCAGCGTTTTCGGGCACACGCGCGCGGATTTCGCCGCCGCCGCGCAGCTCGTCGCGGCGGCGCAGCCAGACATCATCGAGCTGAACATCTCTTGCCCGAACGTGGAGGGCGAATTCGGTCGCCCCTTTGCGCTGGACCCTGTGGCGGCGGCGGGCGTCACTGCTGCCGTGCGCCGCGTCTATGCCGGGCGGCTCTTTGTCAAGCTCTCGCCCAACGCGCCCGACATCGTGGCAGTGGCGCGCGCCGTGGCGGACGCCGGGGCGGACGGCCTGACGGCGGTGAACACGCTGGGGCCGGGGATGATCATTGACGTGCGGGCGCGGCGGCCCGTGCTCGCCAATCGCGTCGGTGGCATCTCCGGTGCGGCGCTGCGGCCGGTGGCGCTGCGCTGCGTGTACGACATTGCCGCGGCGGTGAAGCTGCCCATCATCGGCACGGGCGGCGTCAGCAGCGGCGACCACGCGCTGCAGATGATCATGGCGGGCGCGACGGCGGTGGGGATCGGCTCGGCGCTCTACGGCGAGGGGAGCGGGGCGTTTCGGCGCATCAACGGCGAGCTGGCGGCGCTGATGCGCCAGGAGGGGATCGCGCGGCTGGCGGACGTGCAGGGGGTGGCGCATGGCTGACGGGCTGCATACGGCGTTTCGCGTCGCCGCGACGGTGCCGGAGGGGAGCGCCGGCCTGACGCTGGTGCTGGATGGCGCGCTGCCGGCAGAGCCGGGGCAGTTCGTCATGGCATGGCTCCCCGGCATCGAGGAGCGTCCCTTTAGCATCATGGACGACGACCCGCTCAGCCTGACGGTCGCGGCCATCGGCCCCTTCACGCGGGCGCTCTGCGCGCTGCGGGTGGGCGATCGGCTCTGGGTGCGAGGGCCATTCGGGCACGGCTTTGCGCTGTCCGGCGCGCGGCATTTGCTGATCGGCGGCGGCAGCGGCGTGGCCTCGCTGACGTTGCTGGCCAAACGGCTGCGGGCGCAAAGGCGCGAGGCGATCGCCGCCATCGGCGCGCGCACGGCGTCGCAGCTCATGCTTCCCTGGAAGTTCGCGTCACTGGGCATCACCCCTCTGCTCGCCACCGACGACGGGACGGCGGGCGTGCGCGGCACGGTGCTCGATGTCGCGCGCGACGCGCTGGACGCGCGCTGGCCGGAGAGCATCTATGCCTGTGGGCCGGAGCCGATGCTGCGCGCGCTGGCGGCGCGCACACGCACGCTGGGATTGCCCTGCTGGGTGAGCCTGGAGCGCACCATGAAGTGCGGCATCGGCATCTGCGGCAACTGCCATCTGGGCGACCGGCTCGTCTGCCGCGACGGGCCGGTGTTCCCGGCGGAGCTGGCGCAGGAGCTATGGAAGACCGAGAATGATACGCCGCAGAGGCGCAGAGCGCACGGAGGGGATTGACGTATCTCTGCGTCCTCCGCGTCTCCGGTGAACCATCACAACTGCATTTGACACCCCAACGACACGAGTTAGAATAAATCAGCCTCGTCAGCCAGCGAGGTGTGTACTCACACAGGTCGCCAATCAGAGGGGACACACGTCATGCCGTCGCGCTAGGCATAGCAAAGGAGCGGAAAATGCCGGAGATCAGGGACGGGTGCGTCAAGCCTGCGGGCGGGCCACTTCTGCCCACCACCGCAGAACCCGCCAGTGCCGGCGGGACACCACCAAAGGAGGTTCATATGCAAGTACGTGTCGGTGCACCAGCGATAGATTTCGAGGCGAATGCCTGGGTTCAGGGCGTGGGGTTCAAGCCCATCAAGCTCTCGGACTATAAGGGGAAATGGATCGTCGTTTGCTTCTATCCAGGTGATTTCACCTTTGTATGACCGACGGAACTGGCGGCGGTCGCCGCCCGTTACGATCAGTTCAAGGCGATTGGCACAGAGTTTCTTGCCATGAGCACGGATAGCCGCTTCGTGCACAAGATCTGGCAGGAACAAGAGCTATCCAAGATGGTCCCAGGTGGGGTGCCGTTCCCCATGCTTTCCGATGCAGGCGGCAAGATCGGTACAGTCTATGGGGTGTACGATGAGGCCGCCGGCGTGGATATTCGCGGCCGGTTCATCATTGATCCCGACTTTGTTGTGCGGGCAATGGAAGTGCTGACGCCGGAAGTGGGCCGCAACCCCGACGAGTTGCTGCGCCAGGTCAAGGCGTTCCAGCACGTGAGGGCCACCGGCGAAGTGACCCCTTCCGGCTGGCAGCCGGGCGGCGTCACGCTCAAGCCGGGCCCGAACCTCGTCGGCAGGGTTTGGGAGGTCTGGAAGCCCTAGGGGTATAACCCAGTGATGGAGACCTGAACCGCGCTTCAGCCGTCAACAGCGAGGCTGGAGCGCGGCTTTTCATCAATCCAAGCCTATGGGGGATCGGAGGAGATCGCATGAAACTCGACTGGCGCAAGACCTTCTTTATCGGCTTTGGCTTTCTCGGCATCAGCCTGATGTGGCAGGTCTACAACCTCTTTGTGCCGCTCTTTCTCCAGGCAGGCAACCCCGAATTCGAGGCGCAGAGCGCCACCGGCATCCTGGGCTTTGGCCTGAGCGCCTCCATCGCCGGCGCCATCATGACGCTGGACAATGTCGCGGCCCTGTTCCTCCTGCCGCTGGTTGGCATCTGGAGCGACCGCACGCGCACCCGCGTCGGCCGCCGTTACCCGTTCATCCTCACCGCCGCGCCGGTGGCGGCCATCGCCTTTATGCTGATTCCGCTCGCCGCCAAGATGATCAACCCCGCCGCCAACGGCAGCGTCTCGGCGAACCCGGGCGCGTTCACCCTCTTTCTCATCGCCATCGGCCTCATGCTCCTCGCCATGGCCTTTTTCCGCACGCCGGTGATCGCGCTGATGCCGGACCTGACCCCCTCGCCGCTGCGCAGCAAGGCGAACGGCGTCATCAACTTTATGGGTGGCCTCGGCGGCATCATCGCCTCGCTGGGCCTGGCCCGATTCTTCGATGTGGATTGGCTCATCCCCTTTGCCAGCGGCTCTGGCCTCCTGCTCCTCGCCGTGCTGCTCCTGTTCATCACGGTGCGGGAACCGAAGCTCTCAGATACCGCCGCGGAGGCACAACAGGAGGCGGCGGAGCGGGTGACGCTGGGCAGCGCGCTGCGCGCCGGGGATCGCAGCCTGATCCTGTTGCTGGCTGCCATCTTTTGCTGGTTTGTCGGCTTTAACGCCATCGAGACCTTCTTTTCCTCGTACGCCGTCACAACGCTCGGCGTGTCGGCGGGTACGGCGGGAACGCTCTTCTCAATCGCGTTGGGGCTGTTCATCCTCTTTTCCATCCCCGCCGGCTACATCGGCACGCGGCTGGGGCGACGGCTGACTATCATGCTGGGGCTGCTGATCTTTGCGGTGCTGCTGGTGGTGGCGTATTTCGTGCCCAGCGTGCCGGTGATCGCGGCGATCCTGGGGCTGGGTGGCGCCGGCTGGGCGCTGGTGAACATCAACTCCCTGCCGATGGTGGTGGACCTGACGCGCAACGAGCGATTGCTGGGCACGTACACCGGCTTTTACTATGCCGCGTCGCAGACCGCGGCCATCTTTGGCCCGATCCTGAATGGACTGATCATTGACGTCACCGGGCGCAACTATGCCTCGATCTTTTTGGCGACGCCGGCGTTCTTCGTGCTGGCGCTGATCTGCATGGCGTTCGTCAAGCGCGGCGAGGCATACGCCAGCGCCTGATAGAGGAAGCGAATGGAAGCCGCGCAATCTCCGGCCCCGTCACGGCGAGCCGTGCTGCGGCGAAGCAATCCCCCACCAGCGTAGCGAGGGGATTGCTTCAGGCTTGGCCCTCGCAATGACACCGGCCCTGTCATGGCAAGCCGCGCCGCCAATGTGTCGTTGCGAGCCGTGCTGCGGCGAAGCAATCCCCTGTATGGCTGTTGGAGATTGCTTCGGTCGCTTCGCTCCCTCGCAACGACATGAATGAGCCAGGATGTGCACAAGCGTTCAATTTCCCATTGACGCGACGAGGATAGAGGATGCGCCGCGGAGGCGCGGAGAGCACAGGGGAAACCAACAATTCGGCGTCCTCTGCACCTCTGCGGCGCTCCCCACCCCCTATGGCGTCAGTAGCCGCCACGTCCCATCGCCGCGCAGGGCATAGACGCGCCCCTCATCATCGGTGAGCAGGAGACCTGAAGCCATGTACTGCCAGCTCGCCTCATAGCCCATCTCCGGCCCGGTCGCCCAGCCGATCGCTGCCGACGGGCCGCCGAGTTGCTCCCGCCACACCTTGCCAAAGCCCCGCACGGGCTGGATCAGCCCCTCCGGCGGCGTCAGGCTGGCGTCGTAGGGCGGCTGGCTCTCATCCCACATGTCCGCCGTCTCGAACCACCGCCCGTCGGCGGTGAGCACATAGATGACGCGCTGATCCTCCCGCCAGAACATGCGGCCCTGCTGGAACGGCTGCGTGGCGGCATGGCCGCCCTCCGCACCGCCCGCCGGGCAGCCGAGGAACGCCTGCGCCGGCGCGGCTACGGGCGCAAAGGCCGGCCCCATGGCTTGCGAGCATGGCGTGGGCGATGGCGGCATGGTGGGCACGACCCGCGGTGGCGCCTCGGTCGGCGACGGCGTCGCGGTCGGGGTCGGCGCGGGCACCGGCACCTCCACCCGCTGCCAGCCGATCTCCTCTGGATGGACCTTGAGCAGATTCCCCTGCCCGTCGCCCAACAAGAGGATGTGGCCGCCTCTTGCCGGCGCCACCGCCAGCTGCCGCCACTCCAAAGCCCATTCCGGGCGATCCGTGAGGCGCGGATCAACGGCGATCTGCCACGTCTCACCGAGGTCAGTGGTGCGATAGAGCGCCTTCCCCAGCAATGCATAGGCGGTGCGGCTCTCGGCCAGCTCCGGCACGGCAACCACCTGCTGGATAAACTGGCCCTCTGGGACCAGCAACACCGTCTGCCAGGTGCGGCCGCCGTCCGTCGTGCGCACCACCTCGCCATAGTTGTGCCGCGTCAACTGCACCAGCGGCGCCGGGCTGTCGAGCAGCGCCGCCGCGCGCTGCAACAGCGGCGTGCTGCTATCGCTATATGATCGCGTCGCCACGAGCACCCAGTGCGCGCCGCGATCGGTGGATTTGAACATCGCCTCGCCGCTATCCATCGGCGGCGTCAGGCGGTGGTAGGCGGTATGGGCCAGCAGCGTGCCATCCTGCGCATAACGCGGCGAGAGCACCACGCCCGTTACCCGCAGATGCGACAGGCCATCCCACATCGGCTGCCAGTGGTCGCCACCATCTGTGGATCGGTACACGCCATAGCCGACCGAGTCGCCGCCGGAAATCGCCGCGAACAGCGTGTGATCCTGCGCATAGTTCGGCGACACCGCCAGCGCATACGACAGGAGATGCACCTGCAGCGTGGGCAGCCCGCCTTCCAACCGCATCCACGTCTGCCCGCCGTCGGTGGAACGCGCGAGGCTCCCGCCGCCCGCCACCCAGAGGGTCTGATCCGCCGCATAGTTCGGGGAGACGAGGATCTGCTCCACCGCCGGCAGCTTGTCCAGCGGACGGGCGGGCGGCGCTGGCAGCGGCTGTCCGCCGCGGTCGCGCAGCACGATGAGCGCGGAACGATCGGTGGCATAGAGGCGCTGTCGCGCCAGATCCAGCGTGTGGACGCAATAGAAGGGGATATGCCCCAGCGGTTGCCAGGTGTCCATATCCAGCGCGAGATAAAGCTCGTCGCCGCGGCTGGTGTAGATCACGCGCGTCTGCGGGATGACCAGCGCCGCGTTCACGCCATCCAGCCAGCCGGCGACCTCCTCGCTGCCCGCCCGCCGCGCCACGAGGTTCTGGTAAGAGACATAGCGGCTGTAGCTGATCGTCGTGTATAACATGCCATCCGTCGGCGATTGCAGCGTGAAGCGATTGCCGCACGTCCAGCTTCCCGCCGCCGGCCAAGTGGTCGGCTCCAGCGTGCGCAGCGAGAGAAAGCGCGGCGACGGATACGTCCCCGCGCCCGCGCCGGCGACATGCACGCTGACATCCACCACCAGCAGGTCCTCCGCCGGGTAGATATAGACCCCTCGCGCATAGAGACAGCCGTTGCAGCCGCGAAACGGCGGATCGCTGAGATCTGGTGTCAGGTCGGGCTTTGCCGCATATGTCTGCCCGTCGTACACATACACCGTCTCGTCCACGACATAGATCTCGTCGCGGAGCGGGTTATAGGCCGGGATGCCCGGCTGCGGCAAGGTGCGCAGCCGGGCCAGCGTGCGCGCGTCCAACACGCGCACTGCCCCCTCGTTGGGCTGGTACACCGATGTCTCCTGACCCACGAAAAGCCGCCCGTGCACGTCGTCCAGCGCCAGCCGGTTGCCGCCAGTGAGGATGTCGGTAACTGCCATCTCTGCCAAGTCCACCACGGCGATCTCGTCGCCGCCCGTCTCCACCGGCACATAGAGCCGCTGCCGCGCCTCGTCCACGAGCATGGGCGCGCCCCGCCCCGCGATCACCTGGCCGAGCGGCGCGTGATCGTCCCGTCGCAGCGCGTGCACCCGTCCCGCCGAGTCGTTGACATAGAGCCGATCGCCGGCGAGCTGGATGTCGCGCAGCGCGATGCCCAGCGGCACGATGCCAGCTGGCTCGAGCGTGCGCGCGTCGTACTGGCGCAGCAGATGATCGTCATAGTCCAGCACCGCAATGCGCGCCATCTGCGGCTCGTAGACCAGCTCACTATAGTAGCCGGAGGGCAGCCGCGTCTGCTGGCGCTCGCGCGTGTCCGGGTCCAGGGCGATCAGGTAAGCCCCTCCATCGTCGGTTGTGAGCAGGTAGAGCCGACCATCGCCCGCTGCCGCAAGCTGCCAGTAACCGGAAGCCACACGCTCATCCGGCTCGGCCATATCCGCGCCGCTCTGCCACGACAGGATGCGCAGCGCGTTCACCGGCGGGCCTGCGGCGCGATACGTCTCGGTGCGCACATAGAGCCGCTGCCCGCTGGCATCCAACAGCAGATCGCGCACATCCGGCAGATCGCGTTGCCAGAGCATGGTCCAAAGAGCGGTATTGTAGGCGCGCACCTCCTGGCTGCTGGCGACATAGAGACGCTGCCGCGTCGCATCGAACGCCATCTGCGAGATCGGCCCCTGCGGCCCTTGGTCAACCGTATCCAACAGCGAGAGGTCGCGCGCGTTGCGCACCTCCAGCCGCGTGGGCAGCGCCACAAAGAGCCGCCCGCTGACCGTGTCCAGCGCCAGCGCATATGGCAGCGAGCTCCCCTCCAGCTGCACATTCGCCATCACCTGATCATCGCTGCGGCGCAGCACCATGATGTGCGGCTGCCAGGCGTCATCCGCGTGCGCCACGTACAGGAGATCCTTACCCTCCGCCATGGCCCCGGACGAGTAGCCGGGGAGTGGGATCACCCGCAGGAGCTGCCCGACGCGTGCATCCACCACGCCCAGCACGGAGCCACCGCGATCCGGTATCGCCGAGCCCACGACATAGAGGGTCTCGCCCGTGCGGCCGGCCATGGCATAGCTCGGGTTATAGAGATTGCCCCCCGGCAGCGCCAGATCGCGCTCCGTCAGCACGCTCAAGAGGCGGCCCTCTGGCTCCGGCGTCGCGGTCGGCGTGGCCGTGGCGGGGAGCGGGGATGGCGTAGCAGTCGGCGCGGGAGTGGCGGGGCGAGGCGTGGCCGTTGCCATGGCAGGCGATACGGCGGTCTGTGTGGGGACACTCAGAGCGGGCGTCGCCGTGCCCGTTGGCGTGGTGGGCCACGGCGTGGACGTCACCTCGCCGCAGCCCGCCAGCAAGATGAGCACCAGGGTCAGCAGAAGCAGCCGCGCAATCGCTTTCATCTATCGTCTCCAGCTATCGGGGCAGGACACATGCGAGCCTGCCGGCATTATAAACCTCGCACGCGGGGCCGGCAAGCCGACACGTGCCGCCCCCCTCACCATACCAGACGCATCAGGCGGCAGACAGGTTCCCCGTCGCGCTCCGTCTCCGCGGTACGTCCACCCCTGCCGCCGCGAGAGATGACGGGTCGGGAGGGCGATTTGCACAGAACAGAGAACCGTGATATGATATGCGTCATAGGCGTGGTAAGTTCATGGTGATCGTGTAGTGCAAGACCTAACAGATGGTTCGTTGCGCGTTCGTCATCAAGCACGTACTTCGTCCTATCCACAATCTCGCGAGGAAGGAGGTACGTCCGAGATGAGCGAACGTCTTACCGGCGTTGTCAAGTGGTTCAACGACAGCAAAGGCTACGGCTTTATCTCGCACGATGGTGGCAAAGATGTCTTTGTCCACTATTCGGCAGTGGCTGGCGATGGGTTCCGCTCTCTGCAAGAGGGTGAGCGCGTCGAGTTCAGCATCGAGATGACGCCCAAAGGCCCGGCGGCAGCGAACGTCGTCAAGCTCTAGGAGGGCCAGAGCCCGGCAGTCCCAGTGGCTGCCGGGTTTTTCTATCAAGCGGCTGATCATGGCCCTTTGCGCCCTGTCCTATTTGACAAGCGACAGCGGCTATGTTATAATCCGCTTTGAGCGAGCGGACCTTTTCCACGAAACCTAGGAGGCGAAACAAGATGCTTGGCAAAGTCGGGCCGACCGAGTTGATTCTGGTATTGCTGATTGTGTTGATCATCTTTGGCGTGGGCAAGCTGCCGGAGATCGGCGGGGCGTTGGGCAAGGCGATTCGCGATTTCCGCAAGGCCCAGCACGAAGTGGATGAGACGATCGAGGACGTCAAGAAGGACCTGACGGTCGACGATACGGACAAGTCCTAACTCGCCACGCAGAGAGGGGAGCGCCTGAGTGGTCTCCCCTCTTTCTCTTGTCTTGGCACACACTCCACCTGACCCTGGATTGACCTAGTAACGAGCACACCTATCCATGGATATTATCAGCCTTATCCTGATGCTTTTCATCGCCATCGCGATCCTGGGGCCGGACAAGTTGCCGGTCGGCGTCGAAGCGTTGGCGTTGAACATCACGAACTTCCTGCGCGTGCGACAGGGCGAAGAACCGCTCACGCTGGAACAGGCGCGTGAGCGGTGGCGCGCTACCGAAAGCCCCATCCATAGCCTCGTCATCCTGCTCAATGCGGCCACGGAGCATTTGCTGGAGCTTCGGCGTCGCATCTTTCGCGTGTTGCTCTGGATGACGGTCGCCACCGTGCTGGCGGCTGTTTTCAGCAACCAGCTCATGGAAGTCGTTACCGCGCCGGTGGGTGGCGTCAAGCTGATCTCTCTCCGCCCTACCGAGATGTTCATGCTCTATATCAAGGTGGTCCTCTTTGCTGGGTTGGCGTTGACGGTGCCGGCCATCGTCTGGCACCTGCTGCACTTTATCGAGCCGGCCATCGAGACTGCCGCAGAGCGCCGTCTCTACCGCACGCTGGTATGGTGGGCGATCCCCTTCTCCGGCCTTTTCTTCCTAAGCGGCATCCTCTTTGCCTACTTTGTGATGCTCCCCGTCTCGCTGCGATACCTGGGCGGCTTTGGCGAGCAGTTCGCCGAGGCGCAGTGGAACATCAGCGAGTATGTGGGCTTTGTGCTCACCATCCTGTTGTGGGTGGGCATCGCCTTTGAGACGCCGCTGGCCATGTTCATCCTGTCCAAGGCGAACATCGTGCCCGCGGAAAGGTTTGCCCGGGCGCGCAAGTGGGCCTATGTGGGCATCGCCATCGCCGCCGCGCTGATCACGCCGACGCCAGACGCTTTCAACATGGCGATCGTAATGGTGCCGCTGGCCGGGCTATACGAGCTGGGAGTGCTCTTTGCCAAGCTGGCGTAACATGGCCAGGCCATCATCCGTCTCCACGAGCGCCGTCCCGCAGCGGGGCGGCGCTTTTTCGTGGGTCGCAGTTGGCGCGGCAGCGGCGTGGTGCTATACTCACCCCAGATCAACGACGGGATGGGGAGGACGAGATGAGCGCGAGCGAGTGGCGCGAAAAGGAAGGGCGGGTGCGCCGCATCATGCAGGAAAAGGGGCTGGACGCGGTGCTGATCCGCAACATTAGCAACTTTGCCTGGCTCACTGACGGCGTGGCGAACTATGTCGGGATCGCCACTGCCGAAGGGAATAGCTGGGCGCTGCTGACCCAAGATGCCAAATACATCATCACCAACAACATCGAGGCGGCACGGTTGGAGCGGGACGAGGTGCTGGCCGGGCAGGGTTTCGCGCTGGTGGCCACCCCGTGGCACGAGACGGAAAGCCCGGTGGGACGGCTGACCCAGGGGATGAGGCTGGGCGTGGATGGCAGCTACCCCGGCGCGACCAATATCAGCGCCGAGCTGGCGCACTGGCGGCAACTCCTCCTACCCGGAGAGCGACAGCGGTATCGCGAGCTGTGCGCCGGGTGCGGCGAAGCGATCCAGACGGCGGCGATGGAGGTGCATCCTGGCCTGAGCGAGCACCAGATCGCCGGGCTGGTGGCGCGCCAGCTTTACGCACGCGGCATCACGCCGCTTGTGCTGCTGATCGCCGTGGACGAGAACGTGTGGCGCTACCGGCATCCCCTCCCCACGAACAAGATCATGGAGCGATATGCCATGCTGGTGGTGGGCGGACGCCGCCGCGGCCTCATCGGCTCCGTCAGCCGGCTGGTGCACTTTGGCGCGCTCAGCGAAGAGCTGGAGCGGAAAGAGCAGGCAGTGGCGCGGGTGGATGCCGCTGTCATCGCCGCGACGCGCCCGGGCGCGCTGGTGGCGGATATCTTTCAGCAGATCGTGACGGCGTATGCGGAGGTGGGATACCCAAACGAGTGGCGCTACCATCATCAGGGAGGCGCTATCGGCTACGAGTCGCGCGAGTTCAAAGCGACGCCGCAAGCCACTCAGATCGTGCAGGCCAGTCAGGCGTATGCCTGGAATCCGTCCATCGCCGGGGTGAAATCGGAGGACACCATCCTCGTCGGCGAGAGCGGCAACGAGATCATGACCGACGTCGGCCACTGGCCGATGATCCCAGTGGAGATCGGCGGGCAGGTGATCCAGCGGCCGGCGATCTTGCAGGTGATGTAGGCAACATGACAGCGGAGACCATCATCGGGCTGGACATCGGCGGCACCAAGACCGCCGTAATCGAGGGGACGCTGGCGGGGGAGGTGCTGGCGCGCAGCCAGTTCGCCACGCCGCAAGGCTTTGCGCCCGCGTGGACACGGCTGTGCGCCGAGATCGAGCGGCATCTGGCGCAGGCGCAGCAGGCGGGACGGCCCGCGAGCGCGTTGAGCGTGTCCATCGGCGGACCGCTGGACATCGCGCGCGGCATCATCTACTCGCCGCCGAACCTGCCGGGCTGGGACGCGGTGCCGCTGAAGGAGCTGCTCACGCAGCGCTTTCAGCTCCCCACTTATGTCGAGCATGATGGCAACGCCGGCGCGCTGGCCGAGTTCTACTTTGGCGCGGGGCGCGGCTACCAGAACGTGATCTTTCTTACCATGGGCACCGGCCTGGGCGGCGGGCTGATCCTCGATGGTCGCCTCTACCGGGGCAGCAGCGATCTGGCGGGCGAGGTGGGCCACATGCGCATCGCGCCGGATGGCCCGGTCGCCTACGGCAAGGCGGGCTCGTGGGAGGCGTTTTGCAGCGGGCCGGGGATGGTGCGCCTGGCGCGACACCGCTTCCCGCAGAGGTGGGGCGCGGACACGCCGCTGGACGCGCGCGCGCTGACGCAGCTCGCCCGGAGCGGCGACGCCGACGCGCTGGCGGTGGTGTGCGAGACTGGCGAATGGTTGGGACGTGGCCTGGCGGTGCTGGTGGACATCCTGAACCCGCAGGTGATCGTCATCGGCAGCATGGCGGTGCGCCTGGGCGAGTTGCTGCTGGCGCCGGCGCGCGCCGAGATGGCGCGGGAGGCGCTGCCCGGCGCTGCCGCCGTCTGCCAGATCGTGCCCGCGGCGCTGGGCGAGGAGCTCGGCGATGTGGCGTCGCTCTGCGCCGTGATCCAGGCGCACCGTCAGCAGTCCATCGCGTAGGCGCGGCGGGGACTGACGCGGGCCGGTGCGTCTTATCTTCGACCCGTTCCTCTAGCGGCCATCCCACACCATGTGCGGCGGCTCGCGGTGAAAGTTGAGCGCTTCCAAGAGCGGCTGCGCCGCGCCGCCCAGCGGCGACGCGCCGTTCCATTCGCGCACCACGACGCGGCGCGGGCTAGAGGCCAGCCCGCCGGGCGCGGTAACATGCTCCAGGAAGAGGCGCATCGCCCGGCGCAGCGTCTCCTCAGAGACGTCGGCGCGTGCCTCGATCCGCTCGCCGCCGCTGCCTAGCGCCAGCACCGGCTGCCCGCGACGCAGTACCACATAGTTCGTCGGCACGCGCGACACGCGCAGCGGCGCGACCTCGGCGGCGGCCTCGGGCAAGTCCACATCCCAGCCGTAGATATAGGCGGGGTCGCAGGCATTCACCAGCACCAGCGCGTCATCCTCCTCCGCCGCGCTGCAGCGGCGCAACGCTTCCAGCGCCTCGGTCGTGGCGAATTGCAGGCCCGGCAGGCCGCGCACGAAATACCCCCGGCGCACTTCGCCCCGCATCTCCATGAGCATCAGGTGGCGGCTGATGGCGGCCCAGTCCCATTCGCTCTCCGCAACCAGACTCAGCCGCGTCACAACGCCATCCCGCGCCAGGAGCTGACGCGCCTGCCGCGCGGCGCGCTCCTCTGGCGGCAGGTCGCGGCCCCATACGCCGATGCGATGCACCAGCGACCAACGCCCCGGCCACTGCGGCGTCCCCGCCGTGCGGCGCGCCGCCTTCTGCTTGGCCTGTTGCAGCATCTGCCGCGAGAGGTGCGCGCGGGGGTGCTGTCGCCGCCATTCGGCCAGCTGCGCCTCCAACGCGGAAAGGGGCGCGCGCTCCCCTTCCGCCGCCGGCGGCTGCGCCAGGATGGCGCGGAACACCGCCACTGAATCGTTGGTCACCAGCCCGGCCAGCACCAGCTCCACCAGCGCCCCCTGCAGCGCCGCGCCCGTCAGGCCGAGGCCGCGCTCCAGGTCGGCGGTAAAGCAGGCTCCCTCGGAGCGCAGGAACGCCAGCACCTGCTGCGCCTCTGCCGACAGGGTGGAGACATCCGCCGGCTCCGGCGGCAAGAAGGCCGCACCCTCGCCGCGAAAGAGAAGACGAAAGGCGGCGCGCCGTGGATCCTTGCCGCCCGCGCCGACCCACACGATCTCGCCGCGCTCGGCCAGCGCGGCCAGCTCTGCCTCGCGCCAGTCGCGCAGGCGCAGCGGCAGAATGTCCCGCCCCCAGATCACGCCGGGCGCGGACACGGCGCGCAGTTGCTGCAGCAGTCTGGTTACCGCCGTCGGCCCAGAGAGCCGCTCCGCGGGGTGCAGGTGCTGCCAGCGCGCCAGCAGATCGGCGTAGGCCATGACCGACACCGGCTGGATCTCGCGCCGCAACAGTGCCAGCGTCCGCTGGTGCATCTGCTCCAGCACGCGCCGATCCGCCACCTGCGGCGCGGGACAATCCGCCACGAGCTGGCCCTGCACCACCTCGCCACGCTGCTCCAGCGCGGCCAGCACTTCCTCCAGCCAGGGGAGCGGGAAGCCATAGCGCCGCGCGATCTCGTCGCGGGACACCGGCCCATGCCGCCGCAAGAAGCGCCGCACGATCACCTGTCGCGCCTCGTCCACACCGAAGCGTTCCGTCAGCAGCGCGGACGGCAGCGGCGCCGGCGGCGTCTCGGGCAGGCCAAAGGCATCGCGGTAGAGCGCGTAATGATCGGCGGCGATCCAGCGCGTCTGTGCGTCGGCGATGGTGGGCAGCGCCAGCGGCAGCGCCCGGCCGGACGCGGCGAGTTGCGCCAGCCACGCCTCGCCCGCCTCGCTGCGCGCCACCACCTCCGCGGCGGTCAGGTCGCCCATCTCCAGCAGCAGCGCCGCCAGCTCGTCGGCGGTGCGGGCGCGGTAGCCCTCGCCGGTGCGGCTCACCAGCCCCTCCACCTCGCGCACCGCCTCCGGTCGCAGCAGGTTGGATAGCTCCACGCCGTCCAGCAGCTCGCCCAGCAGATTGCGGTCCAACGTCAGCGCCTGCATCTGCCGTTCCAGCTTCGGCGCATCTCCCTCATACATATAGACGCTGATAAAGTTGAAGAGCAGCTCTGCCGCCACCGGTGACGGCGCGATCGTCTCCGCCTCCACCACGCGAATCTCACCGCTCTGGATGCGCCCCAGCATCTCCTCCAGATGCGGCAGGTCGAGGATGTCCTGCAGGCAGTCGCGGTACGTCTCGGCGATCAGCGGAAAGTCGTCGAACCCCTTGGCCATCGCCAGCAAATCCTTGGCGCGCAGCCGTTGCAGCCAGAAGGGCGTGCGCCGCCGTCCCCCCTGCACGCCGGGCAGCAACAGCGCCCGCGCCGCGTTGACGCGGAACTGCGCCCCGAAAAGGGCCGAGTTGGGCAGCTCCGCCAGCAGCCGCTCCCGCGCCTCCTGCGGCCCCATCTCGCGGATCACATCCAGCGGCGGACGACGATCCGCGCCCGGCAGGCGAAAGAGGATGCCATCATCGCTAGTCTGCACCTCCACCGTCACGCCCTCTCGTTCGCGTAGGGCGTGCGCCAGCGCCAGCGCCCAGGCGGCGTTGATCCGCCCGCCAAAGCAGGAATGCACCACCAGCCGGTCATCGCCCACCGCGTCGGTGAAGGTCTCCAGAATCACTGTCTGGTCGCTGGAGATGGCCCCCAGCGCGTGGAGCTGCCGCTGCACGTAGGAGATGGCGTTGCGCGCCGAGTTCTCGTCCAACGCGTACTCCTCTCGCAGCCAGCGCATCAGCGCCTGCGCCTCCTCCGTCGCGAAGGGGTCCTCTCCCTCCGGCGCGGGTGGCAGCGCCTCCACCCGCGCGGCCAGCGCGCGCCGCAGCCGTCCCACGCGCAGCCCCAGCTCATAATCGCGATAGGGCACGTCCCCGCGCCAGAAGGGCATGCGCGGCAGTTGCCCCGCGGCATCGCTGACGACGACACGGTCCTCGGTAACGTCCACCACGCGCCACGTCTGGGAGCCGAGCGTAAAGACATCGCCCGGGCGCGTCTCGAAGACGAACTCCTCATCCAGCTCGCCCAGCCGCGTCGCGCCGTCCGGCAAATAGACGCCAAAAGTGCCCCGATCCGGGATGGTGCCGCCGTTGCGCAGCGCCAACAGACGGCTCCCCGGCAGCGCCGCCAGCCGGTTGCCCACGCGATCCCATACCAGACGTGGGCGCAGCTCGCGAAAGCTCTCGCTAGGATAGCGGCCGGAGAGCATGCTCAGCACCGCCTCATAGGCCCGCCAGGTGAGGCGGTGATACGGGTAGGCGCGGCGCACCACGTCGTAGAGCGCCTGCGCGTCCCACTCTTGCACCGACACCATCGCCACGATCTGCTGCGCCAGCACGTCCAGACAGTTCTGCGGCGTGTAGGTCGGCTCCACATCCGCGGCCAACATCCCCTGCGCGACAGCGGCGGATTCTAGCACATCTTCCGCGTGCGTGGGATAGATGCGCCCCACGCTGGTCTGCCCGACCAGGTGGCCGGAGCGCCCCACGCGCTGCAGGCCACGCGAGACCCCCTTGGGCGATTGCAGTTGCAGCACGAGGTCCACCGCGCCGATATCAATCCCCAGCTCCAGCGAGCTGGTGCCGACCAGCGCCGGCAGGCGGCCCTCCTTCAGGTCCTGCTCCAGCTTGAGGCGGGCGGTGCGCGAGATGCTGCCATGGTGGGCGCGGAAGGGGCCGTCCGTGACGCCGGTGCCGAAAAAGCCCACCCCCTTTGGGAATCCGCCGGGGGAGAGCGCCTCGGTGCTGCCGGGCGGCACTTCCTCCTCCCGTTCGGCGCGATACTGCTCGTTCAGCCGATCGGCGGTGCGCTCCGCCTGGCGGCGGCTGTTGGTAAAGATGAGCGTCGTGCGATGGCGCAGGATCTGATCGAGCGCCTGCGGGATAATGGAAGACCAGATGGAGCACCCCGGCGCAAGGCGCAAGTCGCGCACGGCGGTGATCACCTGCAAGTCCAGCGGCTTGCGCGTGCCCGCGTCCACGATGGTTACAGGACGCGGGAGGTACTCCGTTTGACCATCCGGCGTGGCGCGCGGCGCATAGCCGCCGAGATAGCGCGCCACCTCCTCCAGCGGGCGCTGCGTCGCCGAAAGCCCGATCCGTTGCGCCGGCGCAGCGGTGATCGCGTCCAGCCGCTCCAGGCTGAGCGCCAGGTGCACGCCGCGCTTGTTGCCGCAGAGGGTGTGAATCTCGTCCACGATCACCGTGCGCACGGCGTGCAGCATGTCGCGCGCCCGCGCGCTGGTGAGGATGAGGTAGAGCGATTCGGGCGTGGTGATGAGGATATGCGGCGGCTGACGCACCATCGCCACGCGCACGCTCTGCGGCGTGTCGCCGGTGCGCACCATCACGCGCAACGGCGGCAGCGGCTGCCCCATCTCGGCGGCGTCATGCCGGATGCCCGCCAGCGGCACGCGCAGGTTGCGCTCGATGTCGTTGTTCAGCGCCTTGAGCGGCGAGACATAGAGCAGCCCCACGCCGCCGATGTCGTCGCCCGCCGCCAGCCGCGCGTATAGGTCGTTGATGCCGCAAAGAAAGGCGGCCAGCGTCTTGCCCGAGCCGGTGGGCGAAAGGATGAGCGTGTGCTCGCCGCGCTGGATGGGTGGCCATCCCAGCGCCTGCGGTGGCGTCGGCTCGCCAAAGGCGCGCTCGAACCAGCGCTGCACCGGCGCGATGAAGGCATAGCCGCCCTGTTCCGTCATGTCTGTCTCACTCCTGCTGAGGCCGCGCCTGTCGCGGCTCACGCGGGACGTTCACCTCGCGGCTTGATCGGCACGCCGCCGCGCGTGGCGGCCTCCTCCGGCGAGAGGATGACGCCGCGCGCGCCCGCGCCCCGCTCGCTGGACGCCATCTCCGCGGCGGATTCGCGCGATAGCTCCTGCAAAAAGGCGGAAAGCGCCTCCCATTCGGGCAGCGGCACGCCATACGCCGCCGGGTTTTGCACCATCCGCTCCGCCAGCAACCGCTGCACCAGCCGTCCCAGCTCCGCCGGCGTCTGATATGGCGTCCAGACAACGTCCGCCTCGCGCGCAAATACTGCGGCGGCGGGCGTGCGCCCCACATCGCGGGCAAAGCCGATGATCTCCTTGCCGGCGCGCCGCGCCACCGCCAGCTCCCATCCCACGGGCGCGGTGATGTCCCGGCTGAGCAGGATCACGTAAAAGTGCGCCCCGACGATCGGCTGCGGATCCACGCCGCGCGCCTCGCCGACGCCCGGCGTATACTCGATGGACCAGCCCAGAGAGATCGGCAGGCGCGCCACCGCCTGACCGATGTGCTCACGCTCTCGCTCCAGGTCAGGCCCAGCACTGACGAATAAGCCCAGTTTCCCCGGCATCGTCTTGCCCTCCTGATGGCTGACACTGAGATCATGTCCGATTATACGCGGCTCGCCGCGGCAGGCAAAAACGGCGCGGAAAGCCGATTTGCCAGAAAGCAGAAGGTGTGTACAATACGAGAACACTCTGCAATCGTGTGCAAAACGGCGCGCGGGCTGGCGGCTCTGTGGCCCGACATCAGACGGGGGACAGTATCGGCCATGGCACCCATCACAACGATCGTCGCATTCGTTACCATCGCTCTCATCCTCAACTTTTTGGTGGGGCTGCATGACGCGGGGAGCACGGTCAGCACGGCGATCACCTCCCGCTCGGCGGGACCGCGCCTGGCGCTGGCGCTGGCGGTGATCGGCGAGTTCCTGGGACCGTTCCTCTTTGGCGTCGCCATCGCCACGACACTGGGCGCGGGCATCGTCAAGCCGCACGCGATAGACATCGCTGTGCTCTTTGCCCTCCTCTTCAGCAGCCTGCTCTGGACGCTGCTCACCTGGTTCCTCGGCATGCCATCCAGCGCCTCGCACGCCCTGGTCGGCGGGCTGGTGGGCGCGGCAGCAGCGGCGCACGGTTGGGACATCATCCAAATGCCGGGCCTGATGAAGGTGATGGGCACGCTGCTGGTCGCGCCACCGCTGGCCTTTCTCGCCGGCTTTGCCCTGATGAAGCTGATCATCGCCGTGTGCGCCGGCATGTCGCCGCGCGTCGGCATCGCCTTCAAACGGGCGCAGATCGCCACGCTGTTCGGTCTCTCCCTGAGCCACGGCGCGAATGCCGCTCAGCGCACGATTGCCGTCATCGCCATGGGACTGGTGATCTCCGGCTATGAGGAGTCGTTCGCCGTGCCGTTCTGGGTCAGGCTCGCCAGCGCCGCCACACTCGCGCTGGGTGCGCTTTGCAGCAGCTCCCGAACGATGCGCACCGTCGGGATGCGGATCTTTCGGGTGCGGCCGGTGGATGCCTTTGCCGCGCAGACCTCGGCGGCGCTGGTGATGGCCGCGGCGGCATTGCTGGGTGGCGTGGCCAGCACGACGCAGGTGACCAACTCGGCGTTGCTGGGCGTCGGTTCCGCCGAACGTGTCGCCAAGATCCGCTGGTACGTGGTCCGCGACATTGCCATCACATGGCTGTTCACGCTGCCAGCCGCCGCGCTCACCGGCGCGCTGCTCTATCATCTGTTGAGATTGCTGGCATAACGACGTGCGGAGGGTGATGTGAAGATACTGGAGCTGTTTCGCCGCAAACCGAACCGTTTCTTTCAGAGGCTGGCCGAACAGGCCGCCAAGACGCAAGAAGGGATGGAGGCCCTCGAAGGCTACATGAAGGGCAAAGACCGCAAACTGGCCCGCCGTGTCAGCAAGGCGGAGGAGGAAGCGGACGAGTTGCGGCGCATGTTGATTGACGAGCTGAATCGCACCTTCATCACCCCCATTGACCGCGAGGACATTTTTTCCCTGTCGCGCGCCATTGACGATATCCTCGACTATGCCTATTCGACCGTGAACGAGATGACCGCGCTGGACGTGGAGCCGAACGACCATCTGCGGCGCATGGCGGCAATCCTGCGCGAGGCGGCGACGGAGATTCGCCTGGCGGTGGATCGGCTGGCGGACCACCCGCAGGTGGCTATCGCGCACGCCACGCGCGCCAAGACGCTGGAGAATCAGGCGGAGGAGATCTATCGCGAAGCGGTGGCCGCCCTCTTCAAGAGCCCGAAGGAAATCGGCGACATCGTCAACATCCTGAAGATGCGTGAGCTATACCGACACCTGAGCAACGCCGCGGATCGCGGCGACGAGGCGGCGAACATCATCGGCGACGTGGTGGTCAAGATGGTCTAGCTAGGCCAGCGCCTCGCCGCACACCTCGCGATAGCCGCAGCGCGCGCAGCGTCCCGGCTGTTGGTGATTCGGGGCCACGTGCCGCGCGCTGCGCTGGCGGCGCATCTCGGCGAGCAGCGAGAGCAGCTCGGCGCGCAACGCATCGGTGTAGGGGATCTCAAAGGTGGTCGCGGCATAGCGCAGCAGGCCATAGGGCGGGCGTCCCCATGTCTCTTCCACCAGCAGGCAGTAGGCGGCCAGTTGCAGGATGTCCGCGGCGTAAGGTGTGCCCGCGCGACGGCCCGGCTTGACCTCCACAGGGATGTGGTGACGGCCCACCTCTACCACATAGTCAGGACGCCCGGCCAGCCGATAGCGCGCCGCATAGAGCGGCTCGGTACACCGCCGCCAGCCGCTGGTATCCGCCACGACGACTTTTCTCTGCGGCAGCCCCGTGCCCAGCCGTGTGCGGCGCGCCTGGCGCAAAAAGAGCACGCCGAGGCACAACAGCAGGAGGAAAAGCGCCCCGACGATCCCCAGCTCACTCACGCGTGTGCTTCACCGTCAGCGGGCCGATCATGACGAGCGTCCCTTCCGGCGACCACTGCGTCAGCCATTCCGCCTCCGCCGGCGGGATGCGGATGCAGCCATGCGACGCAGGGTACTTGCCCAGCGCGTCCAGCTCCTGATACACCTTCTTGTCGCCCTCTTTCAGGTAGGGCGCGCCGTGAATCAGGATGCCCCCATCGTCCCAGAAGAGAAACCACCCCTCGTCAGCATAGGTCCCGAAAGAGAAAAAGGTCCCCACATACTCGCCGATTCGC
>JAIOAV010000035.1 GCA_019873665.1 Chloroflexota bacterium | reverse complement strand
TGACGGCCCTAGCGTATGGCGCGGATGGCGATCTGGCGCGCGCTCGTTCTCGGCTCGATGCCCTGCAGGATGCGGATGTGGGGGCGCGGGTGGCGGAGCTGGCGGGCGAGTATATCGGGCGAGGCGATGATCTGCACGCCACCTACGGGTTGGCGCTGTTGGCGCGGGATCTGGGAGTCGCGTCCCCGCTGGTTCTGGAGTATCTGGCATCTGCCCCGATGCCGGCAACGCCTGTCGAGCGAACGCCATGAGACGCCGGCGCCGTCGTGTCGAGGCTATTTCTGTCGCGCTCGCGGTGCTGGCGGGGCTATCGTTGGGTCTCTTGGCGAGCCTGGTGCTCTGGCCACGGCAACCGCCCACGGTGGGGCTGGATCGCGTCGGGCGGCCGTATCAAGAGGATTACATCCTGATGGTGAGCACCGCGTATGCGCGGGATGGGGATCTGCAGCGGACCGAGGAGCGGCTCGCATATCTTGGCGCGGAGCGTGCGGAGGCCCTTTTGCGTGACCTAGCTGAAGCGGCAATCGCCCAGAACAGACCGCTGGCGGTGCGGCGGTCGTTGGCGCGGCTGGCGTATGAGATGGGCGTGCAAAGCCCGGCGATCATGGCATATGTCGCGACGCCCGCAGTGCCAATCGCCACCATGCCGACACCAACGGGGGCGACACCGTCGCTCACGCCCACTATCATGGTCACGCCGACCCGGACGCGGTGGGTCACGCGGACGAGGACGCCGACATTCCGTCCACCGGCTCTCACCGTGTCTCCTTCCGCCACGATGACGCCCGCGCCTGTGGCGGGATCTACCGCCGCGGCTACGGCAACTGACGTGCCCGCGCAGGCGGTGGACTATGCGCTCATCAGTCGTGAGCGGGTCACCTGTGAGGGAAACGATCGCCCAAGCGCGATTGTGATAAGGGTGCAGGACGAGAACGGGCAGGGCATGCCGGGCGTCTTCCTCAAGGTTTCTTGGGCGGGAGGGGAAGAGCTATTTGCCACGGGCCTGCATCCGGATATGGGACCCGGTGATGCCGATTACGTGATGAGTCCGGGCATCACCTATACCGTTACGCTGGCTGATGTGCCGGCGGATGTGGCGGGCGACCTGTCGCTATCGCAGGAGATGTGCGGTGAGGTAACGCGGTTCGTCTCCTGGCGGATTGTCTTCCAGCGTCGCCGTTAGTCGGCTTTATTGTACTCTGGGATCAACTTCAGAAGTGGGTAGCAGAAAGGAGAACCATGCCTCTCGTCAGCAGCAAGCAGATTTTGCTTCACGCGTTGGAGAACCATTATGCCATTGGCGCTTTCAACGCCAACAACATGGAACAGGTGCAGGGCATCGTCGAGGCCGCGCAAGAGGAGCGAGCGCCGGTGATCTTGCAGGTGAGCCAGGGAGCGATCCGCTACGCCGGGCTCGATTTCGCCACCGGCCTAGTGCGGATCGCCGCCAGCCTGGCAGATGTGCCGGTGGTGCTGCACCTCGATCATGGCACCGACTTTGACCAGAACGTGCGATGCCTGCGCGCCGGCTTTACCTCGCTCATGTACGACGGCTCCAAGAAGCCGTTCGATGAGAATGTAGCCACGACCAAGCGCGTCTGCGAGATCGCGCATCTCGTGGGGATTCCGGTGGAAGCGGAGCTGGGCCGGGTGTTGCAGAGCACCGATGGCGTCACGCCAGAAGAGGTCGAGGCGGCGATGACCCAGCCGGACGAGGCGCAGCGCTTCATCGAGCTCACCGGCGCCGACTCGCTGGCTGTGGCCTGCGGTTCCGTGCATGCCATGAAATCGCGGGAGGCGGAGCTGGATATCGAGCGCATCAAGGCGATTCACGCCAAGATCCCCAACATCCCCCTCGTGTTGCATGGCTCTTCCGGCGTCAAGCATGAGAGCGTCCTGGCCGCCATCGAGAACGGCGTCGCCAAGGTGAACGTCGCCACGTATCTTAACCAGGGCTTTACCGAGGCGATGCGCAAAGCGATTGCCGAGATGCCGGATGAGACCGACCCTCGCAAGATCATCAGCCCGGGCCGCGAGGCAGTGAAGGAACGCGTCCGCGAAAAGATCCGCCTGTTTGGCAGCGCCGGCGTGGTTGATTCCAGCGGCGGCCTGACCAGCGGCAAGCGCCAGTTCCGCAGCGCCCATCTGGGTGGCGCGGAGGAGTAGAACGCGGCTGCGCAGGCAGCGCGTTCACGCGGCAAACAAGGGGCCGGAGGGTGATAGCCTCACCCTCCGGCCTATGCCTGTTCTCGTGCTCTTGCCTACTGAGGCAAACGTTCCTTGATGGCGCGCGCCTCGGCGAGGAGCTGCGGGTCCATCTCGTAGATCGCCTTTCCCTGCAGGTCGGACTCGATGGCGCGCGGGCTATAGGGCAGATACCCGAGGATCGTCTCCCCGGCAAGCTGTTCGGCGATAAAGGCCCGATCTCGCTCGTCGCGGATCTTGTTGCCGACGATGTAGAGCTTCTTCAGGCCGATATCCGCGGCCAGCCGCCGGATCGTCTGCGCCGTCTGCACGCTGCGTTGCCCGGGCTCCACAACCACGATGAGCGCGTCCACTGCCGAAGCCGTACCGCGCCCCAGGTGCTCGATGCCCGCCTCCATGTCCATGATCAGCACATCCCGCTGCCCAAGCAGCAGGTACGTAACCAGCGTCTTGAGCATCACGCTCTCCGGGCAGACGCAGCCAGAGCCGCCCCGGTCCACGGTGCCCATTACCAGCAATTTGACGCCGTTGTGTGTTACGGAAAAGCGCTCCGGGATGTCGTCCACGCGCGGGTTCATCTTGAAAAAGCCGCCGTATGTGCCGGGGGTAGTGCCGGTGCGCTCCGCGATCAGCTCTTCCATCTCAGCAATGGGCGTGATCTGGCGCTCGATCTCCGGCGGGACGCCCAGCGCCGAGGCCAGATTGCTATCCGGGTCCGCGTCAATGGCCAACACCGTGCGCCCCTCGCGGGCGTAGAGATGCGCTAATAACGCCGCGAGGGTGGTCTTGCCCACTCCTCCCTTACCGGTGATTGCCAGTTTGGGCATGATTCGCTCCTCTCACTTTGCCCGTCGTCGCGCGGTCCCCGTCCCAGAAAAAGCCCCTACTGCTGTAGATACTCGATCTGGGCGCGCGCCCGTTCCGCTTCTAGCCAGCTCATGAACGCTTCCTGACGTAGCGCCAACATCATCTCTGGAGTTACGGCGCGGGCCGGATCTCGCTCCAATACCTGGATGATGTGATAGCCGAAACCGGTCTGGATCACGTCGCTGATCTGGCCGACCACGATGTTGAACGCCACACGGTCGATCTCGGGAGAAAGGACGCCGCGCGGGTAAAAGCCCAGGTCGCCGCCCGATTCGCGCGTGCCCAAGTCAATCGAATTGAGCTTGGCGAGCCGCACAAAGTCATCGTTCGTCCTGATCTGGGATAGTATCTGTCGCGCCTCTTGCTCCGATGCCACAAGGATATGCCGCAGGTGCACCTGTTCCATCTTGTCAGGGATGTAGGCGGTTACCGCGTCGCGTACGGCTGCGCCCAACAGCTCGGAGCGCAGGTTGGCGCGGAACGAATCCTCGGTCAGGCCATTCTCCTCTAGCCACTTGGCGAATTTGGCCGCATCATCTCCGCGTGCCTTGGCCAGCTCTGCGTTGATGGCTGCGTCCGAGATCGTGATTCCCATCCGCTGCGCGGTTTGCTCGATCAGCACCTGGTCAATCAGCCAGTCAAGCACCTGCTGCCGCACTTGGCGGAGCGTCTCCTGGTCGCTGGCCATCCCACCTTGCTTGGCGAAAGAGCTTTCCGCTAGTTTGACCTGCCTCTGGTATTCCTCCAGGGGGATCGCTTGTCCGTTGACGATGGCCGCGACCGGCACGGCTGGCGTGGGGCTGGCTGTAGACACCGCGGTCGCGGTTGGCGCGGCGACGGTCGGGCTCGCACCCGCGGGCGCTGCCGTGGCTCCAGGTGTCGCGGGGCTGGTGCTGGCGGGCATCGCGGTCGCCGTGGGCGCTGCCGCCTGGGGAGTGGCGGTGGCGGCGGAGACCGGAGTGCTGGGATTCTGCGCGATGGCGGTATCGGTTGGCGCTGGCTGGGTTGACGCCGGCTCGCTGACCGGCGTTGGCTCTTTCGCGCCGCAGCCGACCATTGCCACGACTAGCGTCGCCATGATGAGCATGTAGATGATCTTTCTCTTCACGTTCGGCTCCTTGCGCTATTTTCAATTAACAGATATTCACAATAGCGCCCATTATACCCTGAAACGAATGCAATGCAAGTGCGCTCTCGCGATCAGGCAGAAGATGACATACGCTGCATAGCGTCGCGGCTAGCCACCGCCGCGTGCGCCGTTATCCGCCTTGATCAGATTGGCCACGGTAACTCCCTCGCCACCTTCGCCCAGCTCGCCGGCGCGATAGCTGAGAACCAGGGGATGCGCCGCCAGCTTTTCGCGGACTGCCTGGCGCAACACGCCGGTCCCTTTGCCGTGGATGATGCGCACCCAGGGCAGCCCGGATAGATACGCATCGTCCAGGTACTTGTCCAGGCGAAGCAGCATGTCCTCCACGCGCCAGCCGCGCAAGTCCAGTTCCACGCCGGGGCTGGGGCGGATGGGGGATGCCGTCGTGCGTGCTGTCGGTGTCGCGACCGGCTCACTTTTGCCAACGGGCATCTGCTGTAGCTCTTCGGTGCGCACGCGGATGCGAAAGTTGCCGATGCGCACCTCGGCGGCGTTGCCATCCAGCGCTAGCACCTCGCCGCCCTGTTGCAGGCTCGGGATCCAGACCATGCTGCCGACTCGTATTTCCTCTGCGTCGGCAGCGGGCTGCGTCTCGGGTGCAGCCGCCGGCTGCACCGCCGCGGCCAACTCATCAAGCTGCGCTCTAGTCGCTGCCAGCCAGTCGCGGGTCAGCGACTCGGAAGAGAGCCGTTCGCCCAACTGGCGCAGTTGGCGGCGCACCGTCTCCAATTCGCGCTGCGCCTGCTCGCGCGCCGCGTTGATGATCTCCTGGCGGCTGGCCTCCAGCTCCTCGCGCTGCTGGCGCACCTCCCGTTCCAGCCGTTGCGCGGCGCGCAGGATCGTGCGCGCCGCCTCCCGATCCGCCAGCGCCTCCTCTCGCGCTGCCCTGATGTCTCCGATCATCCGGTCCGCCTGCAACTCCTCATCCGACACCAGGCGGCGGGCGTCGGCGATGACGTCCGGGTCAAGCCCCAGGCGGCTGGCGATGGCAAAAGCGTTGCTGCGCCCGGGCAGGCCGATCGTCAGCCGATAGGTGGGCGCCAGCGTCTCCACATCGAATTCGACAGAGGCATTCTCCACGTGCGGCGTGTTGTACGCATACATCTTGAGTTCAGAGTAGTGGGTAGTGGCCATCACGGGGATCTGCCGCGCCAAGAAGCGCGACAGGATCGCGCGGGCCAGCGCCGAGCCTTCCACCGGGTCAGTGCCTGCGCCCAATTCATCCAGCAGGACCAGCGAGCGATTGTCGGCGTGTTGTACGATATCAATGATGTTCGTCATGTGCGAGGAAAAGGTGGAAAGGCTTTGCTCGATGCTCTGCTCGTCGCCGATGTCGGCATAGATCGCGTCAAAGACTGCGACCGCGGAATCCTCACGTGCCGGCAGGTGCAGCCCTGCCTGCGCCATCAGGTTGAGCAGCCCCACCGTCTTGAGCGCCACCGTCTTGCCGCCAGTGTTTGGGCCGGTGATGACCAGGATCGAGAAATCGCCGCCCAGCCGCACGTCTATCGGTACCACCGTCTCTGGCGGCAAGAGCGGATGTCGCGCCCGCTGTAACCAGATGAGCGTGCCTTCCGGCAGGCTATCCGGGAGCGCAGCTTTATGCTCCGCGCTGCTTTGTTTGTCCTGCACCAAGGGGATGAGCGTGGGTTCGGCGGCGCGCAAGGCATAGCTGTAACGCGCCTTGGCAAAAGCCAGATCTAGCTCGGCGATCGTCTCCACATTGTGCGTGATCTGCTCTCCCGCGTCGGCAACGAGACTGCTCAACTCCAGCAGGATGCGCTTGATCTCGCGCTCCTCCTGGAGCTGCAGCTCGCGCCACTGGTTGTTCAGCTCCACGGTGGCGAGCGGCTCGATAAAGAGGGTGGCGCCACTGGAGGACTGATCGTGCACGATGCCGGGGATGCGGCCCTTGAACTCAGCGCGCAACGGGATGACATATCGCCCGCTGCGTAACGTGACCAGCGCGTCTTGCAGATAGCGCGCCACATCCGCCGATCCCACCATCTTGTTGAGTCGGTCCAGCAGGCGGTCGTGCGCGATGTTCATCTCGCGCCGAATGCGGCCCAGCGCCGGGCTGGCGGCATCTAGCACCTCGCCGCGGTCGCTGATGGAGCGGGTGATCTCGTCCGCGAGGTGATCAAGCTCGGTGATCTGCTCCGCGAGATCCGCCAGGAGCGGGAACTGATCCCGCAGGCGCAGGATGACGCGACGGAGATGGTGCGCGCCGTGCAGCGTGTTGCGGATGCCCAGCAGGTCATTCGGGTCCAGCGCGGCGCCGAGCTGTGCGTGGCGCACGAGGGGGCGCACATCGCGCGCGCCGCCGATGGTGAGATCGGGGCGCAGGTCCAAAAGGCGTCGCGCCTCGGTGGTCTCCTTTTGCCGCCGGCGCACCTCACCGATATCGGTGGAAGGCATCAACGCCAGCGCCAGCTCGCGCCCGGCGGAAAAGGACGTGTACTCGGCCAACCGATCGAGGATCTTGTCGTATTCAAGGATATGCAGATACTTGGTGTTCATCTCTAGCTCGTCTTGGCGTACGATCCTCGTCTCGGCGGCCCGTCATACCGGCGGCGCCTAGCTCCCTTGTGGCGGCTGGAACATGCCAGGCAGCCCGCCGGGCAGCCACGGCTCGATGGTCTTGAGCGCCATCGGCAGCACTATCTGAAAGGCAGGCACCAGGATCGAGGCCTGATAGTCGCGCAGCAGCCGATGTCGCCAGTCTTCCCATTGCACCCAGTTGCTGCTCAACACAAAGCGATAGATCAGCAGCCCAATGCCGATCCACACGGCGGTGATCACAAAGCCGATGGCCAGCCCGCCCAGGTGGTTCAGCACCGAGCCGAGGGATTGGCCAGTCTGGAAATCCATGTGCCGCCAGTTGTAGCCTGTGCCACGCCGCTCCCGCTGCCTGCTAAGCGTCAAGTCGAGGACCAGGATACTCAGTATAAGATACAGAATGACCAGGAACGCCGTAAAGACGGCGGCCTCCACAATCGCCGTTGGCGCGCCGGCCAGCAGGCGATTCGCGAATGGCAACAGGTGCCGATAGAAGCGTGTGGTGATGACGACGCTCACGTACAGGATCACCAGCGAAGCCACCTGCTGGAGGGCCCCGGTGCGCAGGCCGTTGAGCGTGCCACCCACTAGAGCCAGAACCATGACGACGTCTAGCACGGCGATTCCAGGCATACGGACCTCCTTGGCTATATCATCTCCAGCCTACCTGCCCAAGGCGAATCGGGGGATGACGAAGCTATCCGAATCACGGCTCAAACGTTAAACCGAATATGGATGATATCTCCGTCCTGCACCACGTAATCTCGGCCCTCGATGTGCACCAGCCCGCGCTCCCGCAACGTCGCGACAGAGCCCCATCGCGCGAGATCATCATAGTGCATCACCTCGGCGCGGATAAAGCCGCGCTGCATGTCGGTATGGATGGCGCCCGCGGCACCGAGCGCCGTCTCGCCACGATGCAAGGTCCAGGCGCGGGCGATCTTGCCGCCCGTGATGGTGAAAAAGGTGATCAGGTCGAGCAGGTGGTAGCCGGCGCGGATGAGTCGACCCAGCCCGGAGCTTTCCAGCCCCATCTCGCGCAGATACTCCTCGGCCTCCTCCGGTTTCAGGCTTTCCACCAGCTCGGCCTCAAGTCGGGCGCAGATCGGCAATACCGTTGCGCCCTCGCGCGCTGCCAGTTCACGGATGCGCTCCGTGCTGCGACCCCCCTCCGGCAGCTCCGCCTCATCTATGTTCGCCACGTAGAGGCGAGGCTTGGCGGTCAGGAGCTGCATATCGCGCGCCATGTCGCGCTCCTCTGCCGGGACATCGGGCGCGCGCAGCGGCTGCCCCGTGGCAAGACGCTGCTGCAACGCCTCTAGGTGGGCAAGCTGTGAGGCATACTCGCGCGGGTTCGCCTTGGCCTGGCTGCGCACCCGCTCCAGCGTATTCTCCACCGTCGTCAGGTCTGCCAGCGCCATCTCCACCTCTACCGTCTCGATGTCGTCCACCGGATCGAGATCGGTCGTTACATGCGGCACTTCCGGATCGGCGAAGCAGCGCACCACCATGACGATGGCATCCACATTGCGGATATGCCCGAGAAACTTGTTTCCCAGCCCTTCCCCTTTGCTGGCCCCTTTCACCAGGCCGGCGATATCCACCACGCGCAGCGTGGCAGGAACGACTTCCTCAGGCTGCATGATGCGGGCGATGGTCTGCAACCGGGGATCGGGCACAGGCACGACGCCGACGTTCGGCTCGATGGTGGTAAAGGGATAGCTGGCCACCAGCGCGCCGGCGTTCGTCAGGGCGTTAAAGAGCGTTGACTTGCCAACATTCGGCAGCCCCACCAGTCCGACCTGAAGCGCCATCTCGTGCCTCTCGCGTGCTAGGCCTGGCTCGATCTCCTTGATATCAAGTCACGCACTGCCGCCAGGAAGCAGTTCACATACTCGTCGGTCATGGCCTTGCCCATGTGGCCCACGCGGAATATCTTGCCGCTGAGCGGGCCGATGCCGCCACCGACCAGCAGGCCGTGCGACTCGCGCAGGAAGCGCGCCACCTCATCCGCCGGGATGCCCGACTGGCCCTGGACCGCGGTAACCAGCGGGCTGGCATACGGCTCGCTGACCAGCGTGCTAAAGCCAAGCTCGCGCAACCCTTGGCGCACGGCGCGCGCCACCTCTGCAAAACGCGCATAGCGTGCGTCCAGCCCTTCTGCCAGAATCTTGTGCAGGCTATAGTTCAGCGCCGTGATCAGGTTGGTGGGCACTGTCGTCGGATAAGGATGCCAGTCCCACTCTTGCGAATACGCGTGCCAGACGTTCAAGTTCAGATACCAGCCGCGATGCCGGTCTGCCCTGGCCGTGATCATCTCCCACGCCCTGTCGCTCACCGATACCATGCCGATACCGGGCGGCGTCTCCAGACACTTGTTCGCCACGGTGGCGCAGCATTCGATCTGCCACTCATCCACTGGCAGCGGCACGCCGCCGATGGACGATACTGCATCCACCACGATCGGCAAACCGTGCGCGTGCACGACCGCCGTGATCTCCTCCAGCGGGTTCAGCACGCCGGTTGATGTTTCGTGGTGCACCACCGCGACCGCTTTGATCTCGGGGTCGGCATCCAGCGCTTCCTCCACCTGGGCCGGAAGCACCGGTTCGCCCCAGCGCACCGCAACGGTGGTCGTCTCGATCCCACAGGCGCGGGCGATCACGCCAAATCGCTCGCTGAAAAAGCCGTTTACCAGTATAAGCGCTTTTTCCCCCGGCGCAAGCAGGCTGCCGATGGCTGCTTCCAGGGCCGCGCTCCCGGCCCCCGGGATGATGAATATGTCGTTTTTGGTGCCAAAGACTTGCTGCAGCGCGGCGATGGTGTCGTTATACAGGGCGAGCCACTCATCGCCATAGTGTGGCCGACAGGGTGTGGACATCAGTTCCAGGACGTCGTCGGGCACGTCCACCGGGCCAGGGATAAAGAGCTTGTACTTGTTCTCCACCAGATGCCTCCAGAGAAAGAATACGGCAGCGGCGCTGGTGCCGAGGATTACCGATAACGGCCAGCTTCCGCCGCAGCCTCTAGCATAGCCTCGATGTTCTCCACTGGCACATCGGGCTGCAGCGCGTGCGCCGGGCCAAAGATAAAGCCGCCTCCGGGCGCCAGCGCGTCCATCAGGCGGCGCACGCCATCACGCACTTCTGCTGGCGTGCCGTAGGGCATCAACTGCTGCACATCCAGCCCGCCATGGAGCGTGAGCTCCGGAAAGTCCCGCTTGATCCCGGCGGGCTCCATCCTCTGCGCCAATGGCTGGATGGGATTGAGGATATCCAGCCCGATCTCGATGAGGTCAGGGATGACGGGGCGGATCGCGCCACAGCTATGATAGGCGACGAGAACGCGCGGCTCTGCCTCCTTGACCAGCCTGATGAGCTGGGCAAAGCGGGGCTTGAACACTCTGCGCCACAGCTCCGGCGACAGGATCATCCCTTGCTGCGAGGCGATGTCACTCCCCAGCCAGATGATGTCCACCCCGCGCGCCAGCGCCAGCCGCGCTACCTGCCGGTCGAAGGCATCCAGGCGCTCCAGCAGCGCCTCCACAAAGCCGGGATCGGCAACAAGGTCTGTCAGCCACCGCTCCATGCCGCGCAGATGAAAGCCGATCTCGAAATAGTTGCTGGAAAGGTCCGCGGCAATGCAGTGCGACCCGCCGTATGTGGCGAGAAGCTCATCCAGGCGCTGCCAGCGCCTGGGCCAGGCGGGGTCGGGAAACTCGTAGGTTGGCCAGGCGGAGAGATCGGCCAGGGGATTGCCTATAACCTCGTTGTAGTAGAACACGCGCTTGTAGCGGATGCCCCAATCATCCGCGTACTCCTCGCCCGGCGCGAGCTCGGCGTCAAAGCCGAGATTGACCCCCACATGGGTCATCAGGATGTCGTTCCCGATCGCTACCTCCAGCGCTGCACCGGAGAGGCCGTACACCTGCGCTAGCTTCTCCCCGATCTGGGGCGTGTACCAGATGTGGCATGGCACACGATCGGCTTCGGCGTGATGGGCGATCTGCCACACGCGTTGTTTGCTGTCCATGCATCCCCTTGTGCTGCCCTCATCACCCGGACTTGCCCGATCGGCGGGAGACGAGTGAAGCTAGGGTAAAAGAATATCCCATTTGGGCAAAGCTGTCAAACGACGATGAGGGGCAACCGCGTTACGGCGTCCGCTGGTGATAGGCCATCTGGTACACCTCCAGCGTGGCGGCAGCGGTGCGTTGCCAGGAGAAGTAGGCGGCCTGCAAGAGCGCGCGCTCGCGCCACATGGCCCGTTCTCCCGGGGAAAACCACAGCCTGGCGAGCGCATTCGCCCACGCTTCTTCCGCCAGCGGCTCCAGGCAGATGCCGCCATCGCCCACGATCTCCGGCAAGGAGGTGGCAGCCGCAGCCAGCACCGGCACACCACATGCCATCGCCTCCAGCGGCGGCAGGCCAAACCCCTCATAGAGCGAGGCGAAGGCAAAGAGGCTCGCCCCGTTATAGAGCCATGGCTTGTCCTCTTCCGCGATGCGGCCAGGGGAAGTGCACCCATGCGGCAATGCCTGCCTCCCGCGCCAGGCGGCGTGGGTCTGGCATGAAGGGGGTGTCGGCGGCGGGAAGTTGGCCTGCCAGCACCAGCCGGGGCAAAGGGGCCTGCGCCGTCTCGTGCTGTCGGACAAAGCGGGCGAACGCGGTGATCAGCGTCTGCACGTTCCGCCGCTGATCAAAGCCGCCGAGATACAAGACATAATCTGATGGCAACCCACGCTCTCGCTTCCACGCCTGCACTGCGTCTTGATCCATTATCAGCCGGTAGCGCTCCGCCGCCGCGAGGTAGACCACATGGACGCGCTCCGCGGGGAGGTGCAATACGCGCTCGATATCCGTGCGTGCCGCGTGCGAATCGGTGAGAATGGCGGCGGCGCGGCGCGCGCCCTGCGAGACGAGCCGCATATAGAGCCGCACTCGCCAGTCGCCGCCATAGGCGGGCAGTACCAGCGGGATGAGATCGTGAATGGTGGTCACGGTGGGAAGGCGGGCAAGCAGCGGCGGCGCAAAGTAGGGCACGTGCAGCATCTCCACCCCCGCGCGACGACAGGCGCGTGGTACGGCGATCTGCTCGAACCAGAGCTTGGCCAGGTTCTCGTGCGCCCAGTCGAACGGGATCTCGACGCAGCGCACGCCCGGCGGGGTGCCAATAGTCGCCCTTGTGCCCGGGGCCGCGCGCGGCACAAAGAGGGTGTAACGATGCTCGTCCGAGAGAGAGGCCAACTCTGCCAGCAGCCGCATCAGGTACTGACCGCTGCCGGTGGTCTCACGCCCCCAAAAGTATCCGTTGATGCCGATATGCACGATCTATCCTCGCGTTACAGGTGTCAGAGCCCGCGCGCCCGCATGATGGAAAACAGCAGCCACGCGCCCAAGATGCCAGCAATGACAAAGACGAAGCGGGCGATGGGGATCGCCCATCCCACGATCGGCAACTGCCACACTGACGATTCGGCCCCGGCCTGGATCAGGAAAGCGGAGCCGATGATGAGCGCCGCGGTGATCACGCTGAACGCCAGCCGGTTGCTCACCTTGTCTGCTTTGCGCATCAACTGCTCCAGGCCATTGACCTCGATCCGCACTGTGGCTTCGCCCTGCTGCAGCCGCTGCATCAGATCCATCGAGTAGCGAGGCAGCTCTCGCGCCAGCTCGACGTATTCACGCAGCAGACTGGTCGCCTCGCCTCCC
Source organism: Chloroflexota bacterium (assembly GCA_019873665.1). Classification (GTDB taxonomy): domain Bacteria; phylum Chloroflexota; class Anaerolineae; order JAAYEA01; family JAAYEA01; genus JAIOAV01. The sequence goes on along the minus strand of JAIOAV010000035.1, from coordinate 23,770 downwards.
AGGTGACGCAGACTGAGTCGCTCGCTGATCATGCGAGACATGAACGGCTTGGCAAACTGCACAAAGTTGAACTGCGGGTCCAGTTGTCGCGTTATCCCTTCCAGGATGATCAGCGTTCGTGCCAAGAGCGCCAGATCGGATGGGAGACGGATATGGTGGCGAAAGGCCACCTGCATCACCTCTTCCAGCGATTGGCCCAGCATGATATGCTCCAGAGGCAAGCCATAGTAGCGTTGCAGCAGGCGCTGGATATCCCTTTGCAGGCTCTGCCGGTTCACAGAGACGCTCGCCGCGCCCATGCGCAGGATCAGGTCGCCCACGCGCTCCACGTCCTGCGCCATCAACGCGACAAAGAGGTCGCCAAAGCTCTCCTTTACCGCTGTGGAGAGAAAGCCGGTCAGCCCAAAGTCCACCAAACCCATGCCACCGTCCTGGATCAAGATGTTTGCTGGATGCGGGTCGGCATGGAAAAAGCCGGCGATGAACACCTGCTCCAGATAGGCATCGGCGATCATCTCGGCAATCGCGGGCAGGTCAGCGAGCTGCCCGCCAGTGCCGAGCAGCTCGCTGAGTTTGGTCCCGGCGATATCCTCCATAACGATGACGCGCTGCGTCGTCATATCCCAGTGGATCACGGGGATATGCACCTGCTTCTTGTGCTCCAACGCACGGCGCAGGCGGTCGGCGTTATTCCCTTCGCGGATATAGTTGAGCTCATCGCGCAGGCTCTGCCCGAACTCTTCTAGGATTTCCACGATGCGATACTCTTGCAGGAGGCTGGAATGTGCTTCCAGGAACCTGGCCTGGCGCAATAACAGCGCCAGGTCGCTCTCAATGGTCTGCTCGACGCCGGGTCGTCGCACCTTGACCACCACAGGCTCGCCACTGTGCAGCCGGGCGCGATGCACCTGGCCGATAGAAGCGGCGGCGATCGGCGTCGGCTCGAACTGGGCGAAGAGCTCGTCCAGAGGGCGACCCAGCTCTGTTTCGATCCGACGGATTGCCACATCCGTGGGGAAGGGGGGTACGTCATCCAGCAGCTTGGATAGCTCTGCGATGACGTCTGCGGGCAAGAGGTCAGGGCGCGTGCTGAGGAGCTGGCCCAGCTTGATGTACGTGGGGCCGAGTTCTTCCAGAGCGCGACGTGCGCGCACCGCCAGCGACAATCGCTCTGCGGTCTGATCCGTCGCCAGCGCTTTGTGGCGACGCAGCGGCAGCAATAAGGTGAGGCCCAAGCGCTCAATGATGAAGCCGAGGCCATGGCGCACCAACGTTTCGGCGATGTGGCGCAGGCGGATCAGATCTTGATATGGCTGCTGCAGCGGCCAGCGTGGAGGCATGTGTGTCCTTTCAGCGTGTCAGGCGCAGGAGCGAACGCCCGTCAAACATTATACACCCTTTTTGCTTTGCGCGAAGGAGTGATATAATGAAGTGGTATGGCAAGCTCTAGTTCCGGGAGCATCGCACCCGACATTGCTCCGCTTACCCGAAGAGGAGGTATTGGCCATGGCGGAAGTGGAACTCCAAGCTTACCTGAACGAAGCCAAAGAGCTGATCGACGCCGGCTCGCATGACGAAGCGATCGCCATCTGCCGTCACATCCTCAAGCAATACCCCAAGTACGTTGACGCCTATCGTGTGCTTGCTGAGGCGACCCTGGAGAAAGGGGAGCACGAGGAAGCGCTGGACCTTTTCCGCCGCGTGCTCAGCGCCGACCCAGAGAGCTTTGTCGCCTACGTCGGCATCGGCATCATCCATGAGGAGGACGATCTGCTGGATGAGGCGATCTGGCAATTCGAGCGCGCTTTTGAGCTGGCCCCGGCGAATGCCGAGATTCGCCGTGAGCTGAAGCGGCTCTACGCGCAACGCGATGGGGTCGAACCGCCCCGTCTCAAGCTGAACCGCGCGGCGCTCGGTCGCCTCCATGCGAGCGGCGGTTTCTACGCGCCGGCGATCGCCGAGCTGCGCGGCATTCTGGAAGCGGACCCGAATCGCGTTGACATCGAGCTGGCTCTTGCCGAGACGCTCTGGCGAGATGGCCGGCGGCGGGAGGCGGCGGAGATGTGCCAGGATGTGCTGAACAAGCTGCCGAACTGCCTCAAGGCTGATCTCCTCCTGGGCGAGATCTGGCTGAGGAGCGGTCAGGAGGACGAAGGAAACACACTGCTGCGGCGTGCGGAGAGCCTTGATCCGGAGAACCGGGTGGCGCAGGCGCTGTTTGGCGAGAGCTCGCCTCTTCCCGCGAAAACCATCACGATCGAGCGGATAGAGCCATCCGAGATGGCGGAGATGATGGAGTATCTGGCGCAGCCGCAGGCGTGGGAGATCCCGACAGAGAAGCGCGAGGAGTGGGAACGCCTGCTGAAGGCGGTAACCGAGGAGGCTCCCGCGGAGGAAGCGCCGGCGCTGCAGGAGGAGGCAGCTTCGGTGGAGGCGATGGCGGAGATGGAGGCGTCGGCGACAGGCGGCGGCGAGCCTGACCTGATCGCCGCGGAGGAGGTCGGAGAATCGCCTGCCATTGCCGCGCTGGAGGCCGAGTTTGGCGCGCTGCCAGAGCTTGATCTGACAACCATCAGCGAAGAGGAGCGGGAGCGATTGCTGGCCTCCATGCCGCCGGAAGGGGCGACGCCAGAAGAGGTCCTGGCGTGGGTGCAGGCGCAGCAGCAGCGCGCGGAGCAACTCCCTGAGGAGGTGGCGGTGGAAGCGCCTCCTGCCGTACCGGAGCCGGAGATCACCGAGGCGGTTGTGCCGGAGGAATCGCCCACGATTGCGGCATTGGAGGAGGAGTTCGGTGCGCTGCCCGAAGTGGGCCTGGGGCAGTTGAGTGCCGAGGAAAGGGCGGCCATCTTGGCCTCCATGCCGCCCGAGACGGCGACGCCGGATGAGATCATGGCATGGCTGCGGCAGCGCCAGGCGGGCCTGGCGGCAGCGGAGGTTGCCGCCGAGGTGGTGGAAGAAGTGGCTGTGCCAGCGGAGCCGCAGATCGAGGCAGAAGCGGAAGTGCCGACGCCCGTCGCGCCGGAGCAGATCGCGGCGGAGGTTGCCGCCGAGGTGGTGGAAGGGGTGGCCGCGCCGGCGGAGCCACAGATCGAGGCAGAAGCGGAAGTGCCGACGCCCGTCGCGCCGGAGGCGATTGTCGCAGAACCGGTGGAGGAAGCGGCCGTGGAGGAGATCAGCGATGTGGCACGCTATGCGGCGGCGGTGGAAGCTGCGCCAGGCGATGCGGGTGCGCGGCTGGCGCTGGCTCGCGCCTATGCGGCGGAGGCTTCCTGGGCCGAGGCGGCGGCGCAGTATGCGGAGCTGGTGCAGTCGCCCGATGTGCTGGCCGAGGTGGTGGCCGACCTGGAGCGCTACACTGCGGCGCAGCCGCAGCAGTTGGCATTGCAGCAGGTGTTGGGCGATGCGTATATGGAAGCGGGGCGACTGGATGAGGCGCTGGCCAAGTATAACTGGCTTCTGACGCAGGTCTAGCGCGTCTGGCCGCTAAAGCATAGGTGATTCCAAATCGGTGTCTCGCCAGAGACACCGATCATTTTGTGGGGGGAAAGGTGATGGAAAGAACTCTGGTCATTGTCAAGCCGGATGGCGTGCAACGGGGACTGATCGGCCCTATCATCACGTGCCTGGAGCGGCGGGGCCTGCGGATCGTGGCGATGAAGATGATGCAGATTGACGAGGCGCTGGCCCGGCGACACTATGCCGAGCACGAGGGCAAGCCCTTCTACCCGGGTTTGATCTCCTTCATCACATCGGCGCCGGTGGTGGTCATGGTGCTGGAAGGGCCGGACGCCATCGAGATCACGCGCGCGACAATGGGCGCTACCAATCCCGCCCAGGCGCTGCCCGGCACCATCCGGGCCGACTATGGGCTAGACAGCCGTCGCAACCTGATTCATGGCTCCGATGGCCCCGAGTCGGCGCAGCGGGAGATCGCGCTCTACTTCACCGAGAGCGAGATCCTGTCGTACCAGCGAGCCATTGACCCCTGGATTCTGCCCAACGAGTAGCGCGGCAAGCGGCGCATGACATCCGCGGCGCGGATATCGCTAGTCAATGCGCAACACGGTCCGCGCCCGGCTCCAGAGGCCCTCCAGATCGTAGAAGCGGCGCACGGGCGCTGTGAACACGTGCACGACGATGTCGAGATAGTCCAAGAGCACCCAGCCAGAGGCGGCGTCTCCCTCGACACCGAGGGGCTTGATCCCCTTTTCCTGCAATTGCTCCTGCACCGCCTCCACCAGCGCCTGAACCTGCCTCTCGCTGCCGCCGGTGGCGATGACGAAATAGTCGGCGATCAGCGTAACTTCGCGCACATCCAGCAGGATCGTATCTGCCGCCAGCTTGCCCACCAAGACATCAACGATCTCTCGTGCCAGCTGTGAGGACTCCAGTGTAACCTCCTTGTCCCATATCGGGTCGCCATGATCTGCTCGTATTATAGCGCGCTTCAGGACGCGCGCAAAGCGGGTCCCGTTGGCAGGCCGATTCGCGTCGCCGCCGCAAGCGGGCTATAATGCGGCGCATCAGCAGACACACTTTTCAGCTATCCCGCCGCCGATGCGCGGCGAGCCCAGAGCGTGAGGAGGATGGAATGAGCGTTGGCAAAATCACCTGGTCCGTGTTCACCAAGCCATGGAAGGAGATGCCGGTGTCGGCGCTGGCGGCGCATGTCCGCCGACTCGGCTTTGAAGGGATCGAGTTCCCCGTGCGGCCCGGCTATCAGGTGGAGCCGGAGAATGTGGCCACTGGCCTGCCGCAACTGGCGCGCCAACTGGCCGACGAAGGGATCAAGGTGCTGAGCGTCGCCGGGCCTACCGATGAGGCGACGATCGCGGCCTGCGCTGCGGCGGGCGTGCCCACAATCCGCATCTGCGTCTCCATCGGCGATCGGCCCTATATGGAGACGGTGGCGCAATTGCAGCGCGAATACGACGCGCTGGTGCCGCTGCTGGAGCGATATGGCGTGCGGATCGGCATCCAGAACCACAACGGGCGCGATGTGGCCAACGCCATGGCCGTGCGCCACCTTATTGGCCAGTATGACCCACGCCATTTCGGCATCGTCTGGGATGCGGCGCACGAGGCGCTGGCAGGGACGGAGCCGGAGCTGGCGCTCGACATCGCCTGGTCGCACCTGTGCATGGTGAATCTGAAGAACGGCTTCTGGCTGCGCACGAACGGCCCGGAAGCGCCGTATGCCCAGTGGCGCACCTATTGGACGAGTGGGCGGCACGGCCTCGCCTCCTGGCCGCGCGTGGCAGCGGAGCTGCAGCGGCGTTGCTATGAGGGCGTGATTTGCCTGACCGCCGAGTACAGCGATCATGACGCTGTGGACCGGCTCATCGCGGAGGATGTCGCCTTCGCCAAGTCGCTGTTCGCCTGAATGCGGCACAACCCCTCAGGAGAAGCCAACAGGAATCGAATGATTGCGTCCAGCGGTGGATTGCTTTGCCGCCGCGCGCCTCGTCATGACAGAGTCAGTGTCATTGCGAGGGAGCGAAGCGACCGCAGCAATCTCCTCTTCGACCATGTAGGGGATTGCTTCGCCGCTACGCGGCTCGCAACGACAGGGCCGGGTTGTGCGGCTTCTTTCTCCCTTAGCGGTCGCCGGCGAACACCACCTTTTGCGCGATCAGCTCCTGCACCCGCTCCGGCGGGTAGCTGAGCGTCTGCCGCAATACCTCCACCGTGTGCTCTCCCAGGAGCGGCGCGTGGCGCGTGATCGCGCCAGGGGTCTCGGAGAGGTGGAACGGCGAGCCGGCGATCTCCATCTTGCCTACGCCCGGCTGGTTGATCTCGACGATCATCCGCCGATAGCGCACGTTGGGGTCATGGACCACCTGATCTATGGTGTTGATGGGCGAGTAGGGGAGATGGTACGCTTCCAGGATCTCGATCCACTCTGCTGTGCTCTTGGCGGGAAAGATCTCGTTGAGGATCGGCGTCAGCTCGCGCTCGTGTTGGTTGCGTAGCTCCACCGTGGCAAAGCGCGGGTCGTCTCGCAAATCCGGGCGACCGATCGCGACGCAGAACTTGGCCCAGAGCGTGTCGTTGCCGATGGCGACGATGAGCCAGTCATCGGCGGTGGGGAACGCCTGAAACGGCGCCAAAGAGGGATGCCGTGCGCCCATCGGGCGCGGGACCTCGCCGGACACGGTATAGCGAACGATGGCGTTCTCCAGGATGTAGATGAGGCTGTCCACCATGGCGATGTCAATGACCTGCCCGCACCCGGTGCGCTCGCGATACCACAGGGCGCTCAGGATGGCGATGGCGCACTGGTGCCCGGCGACGATGTCCCCCACGGATGCGCCCACGCGCACCGGCGGCCCGCCCTCCGGCCCTGTGATGCTCATGATGCCGCTGTAGGCCTGCGCCACGATGTCGTAGGCGGATTTCACCACATATTCGGGGAGCGCGTCCCGCCCAAAGCCGGAGATGGTGGCATAGATGATGCGCGGGTTGAGCCGCTTCAGCTCCTCGTAGGCAAAGCCCAGCTTGGCCATCGTGTCGGCGCGATAGTTCTCCAGCACCACGTCCGAGACGCGCACCAGGTCACGCAGGACATCCCTGCCCGCCTCTTGCCGCAGGTCAATGACGATGCTCTTCTTGTTGCGGTTGATGCTGATGTAGTAGGCGCTCTCGCCATCCACAAAGGGGCCGAACTCGCGTGTATCGTCGCCCCATGGCGGCTCGACGTGGATCACCTCTGCGCCCAGGTCCGCCAGGATCATGGACGTGGTCGGTGCGGCCAGAACGTGGCCGAGATCGAGAATGCGAATGTTGTCCAGCGCTTGCGGCATGGGCATCTCCTTTGATGCATTTGGCTCGAGAAGGAAAAGAGGGCGCTCCGGGACCCGTGTGGCGCGATCTTCAGCCGGCAGCTCTGGCGCTTCTATAGCGCCGCGACGTGTCGGATGTAGGCATCTACGTCGAACTTGCGCCGCGCGCCCCCCTCGCTCATGTACCTGATCTTGCCAAAGATGGGGCGCGATGGCCAGGCGTGGTCGTGCACGCCGCCGATCGCCCAGGCGCAGCCGGTGTAGCCGTTTGGGTCGCGCCCGTCCAGCTCGTAGCGATCATTCAGCGCGATGGCCGTGGCCAGCGCCTCTTCCGGCGTGGGCGACCACTCCAGGATCTTCTTCGCCCAGTACATGCGCATGTAGCCGTGCATCTTGCCGGTCTTGACCATCTGCAACTGCGCCGCGTTCCAGAGCGCGTCATGCGTCCGCGCCGCCTCCAGGTCGGCGCGGTCATAGACGACCGGGCGCGGGTCGCGCTGGTGTGCGTGCAGCGTCTCCTGCGCCCACGTCGGAAATCCCGCCAGCGTATCATATTGCTCGTTATAGTAGCAGTAGTTGTCCGCCAGCTCGCGCCGCACGATCAGCTCCTCCAGAAAGGCCTCCTTGTCCTCCTGCGGCGCATCGCTGGCCTGGACGGCCAGCGCCACCGATTGCGCCGAGAGCTGGCCGCAGTGCAGATATGGCGATAGACCGGACAGCGCCTCCTGGTTCGGGTCGTTGCGACCACTGGCGTAACGCGAGAGCCGCGCCGTGACAAAAGCCCGCAGCGCTCGCCGCGCGGCGGCGGCTCCCGGCGGGAAGGCCGCCACCGGCCCCACTGTCCGGTCCACGTCGAGCGCGGCGCGCACGGCATCCCAGTCCACCGGCTCAGGCGCGTCTGGATACGGGATGGGATGGACGCGGAGCGGCGGGAAGGGCGTCAAGAACTCGGGTAGCAGGCGGCGAATCTTGGGCCGCAGCGTGCGCGCGCCGATCTCCTGCTTGTCAGAAGCCACCCAGCAGGGGACGATGTTATGCGCGTCCACCTGATACATCGGCACAGATAGCTGTGAGATGGCGCTCGCCTGCCATGCCCTCTTGATGCGCAGCGGGTCGAAATCCACAATGAGAGCGCCGACGCCGTGATCGCGGACGAACGCGGGGATGGTCGCGGCGGGGTCGCCGCGCAGCAAGAAGAAGGGGATATGCCGCTCTTGCAGGGCGCGGGCGGTCTCCTGCAGGCCGGCGAGCAGAAAATCATAGTGGCGCCAGGGCGCACCGAGGAAGCTCGGCGCCAGAGCAAAGGCGACAGCGAGCGGGCACTGCCGCGCCAGAGCCAGCTCTTGCGCATAGAGCAATGCCCAGTTATCCGCCGCTCGCTGGTCGCGACTCATCCAGTAGAGCGCGGGGCCGCGTGTGCTCACCCCATCGCGCAAGGCGCGGATCCGCCTTTGATCCAAGTCTGGCATGGTATGGTGGCCCTCGACGACAGCAGTTGCTAGGCGAATCAGGCTCGCCAGATGAGCCACATCTGGCGAGCCTGATATGGTCTCTTACAGGTCCCAGGTCTCCGGCCAGGCGTAATGGTCGTTGATGTCCTCGATATACGCCATCGGCTCGTTCGGCTCGATGTGCATGATCGCCTCCAACGTCTCGACTGCCTGATCGTAGGAGCGGGTCTGGTGGCTTTGCAGGATGCCGTAGAGCAGCATGGACTTGTCGCCGGAAAGAAGCGCCTCCAGCGTCCGCTCGGCATCCAGCCAGTCGGGGTAGATGCACTCCAACATGATCTTGGGGGGCAGCTCGCCCACACAGATCGGCTGGATTCCCTTCTTGCTGACGCGCGCCGGCACCTCTACGGCCACGTCGTCCGGCAGGCCGGCCAGCGCCCCATTGTTTGGCACGTTCACCTGGAACTCGCCCTCGTGATCGTTGACCAGCGCGTCAATGATGGCGATGTGCTGCTCCCGCGTCCGTTGGCTGCCAAAGAGGGAGATGGGGCGGACGCTGGGATCGTACGCCGCCTGTTTCATCTGCTCGTACTTTTTCTCCTTGTCGCGCAGGATGCGGTCACGGCCCTCAGGGGTATCGCCGCCGCCGGTCGCGCCGTACCAACGCTTGCGCGTCTCCATGTCGGTGTGATACCACCAGCCGCCGCCGCGCGGTGTATCGCCCACCGGCATCAGCCCGTACATCTTGTATTGATGAATGGCCGCCGGCGACATCTGCGCCGGGATGTCACGTCCACTGGCGTTGATTTCTGCCCAATAAGCCTCTGCCTTGTGCTCGATCCAATCATCGAGGATCGGGTAGGCGTCTTGTCCTTCATAGTAGAAGTGAGTCAGCCAGATGTTGTGGTTGAGGCCGGGCGCTTGCCAGGTAACTTTCTCCGGATCGAGGCCGATGACCCGCGCGATGGTCTGGTAGCCATAGTGCCCGTGGCAGATGCCGCACGCCTTGATTCCCGTCTCGCGGGTCATCAGCGTCGTGCCCTCAAAGACCGGGTTGCCCGCCTGCAAGATCCAGGCATCCGGGCAGATGCGCTCCATATCCAGCGCGACCTCGAGCATCAATTGCAGGTTGTGATACTCTGGCATGCCGGTATGCCCGTAAAAGTACCCGAACTTTTCCACCAGCTCGCGGCGGCGCTTCATGAAATACTCGTTGTGCGTGATGGTGGCCGTGTTGATGACGAAATCGGCGTCCTGCAATGTCTCTTCCCGATTCAGCGTGCGCTCGAACTTGAGGTCGGCGCCCAGGTCCTCCGCATAGCGCGTGGCCAGCCGGTGAACGATGTCCAACCGCTCCTCGTTGATGTCCATAAAGGACACTGTGCTCCCTTTCAGCCCCTCGGTCAGGCAGACGTCCTTGACCAAGGCGAGGGAAAACACCACACTTCCTGCTCCGATGATGCTGATCTTGACGCTTGACATATTGTCGGACTCCTTTCGCAGATATGAGACAAACACCTCTACTGCAAGCGCCTGTGGTTCGTCGTGGCAAGGCGCTGTGAACCCGGGCAAGGTCGCGCACGGCTGGCCCGCAAAGGGTGCGGCGCGCATAGCAGTGCCGTCACATTAACACCAAAGGCCGTCGCCGGCAAATGCGCTCCCGTCTATAATGGCAAGATCAGCACCCACATGGGATTCCGACCAGCCTCATAGGTGGCGATCGGCGCGAGCCGGCCGGATGACTGATCAATGCGATACGCGGCGAGCTTGCCCGAACCCTGCCCCGCCGCGTAAAGGTAACGGCCGCCGGGGTCCAGGTTGAAAGTGCGCGGCGTCGGCTCCGATGGCTGTTGCCCGACGCTGGTCAGGTGGCCGGTCGTCTCGTCCACGGCCAGGATGGCGATGCTATCGTGGCCCCGGTTCGAGACATACAGGAAGCGGCCCGTCGGGTGCAGGTGGATCTGCGCCGTGGTGTTCTCCCCTGTGTAACCGGCGGGCAGCGTGGAGACCGTTTGCAGCCAGGTGAGGGCGCCGGTGGCGGGGTTCATGCGGTACGCCGAGGCGCTGGACCCCTGTTCGTTGGACACATAGACCATATCGCGGCGCGGATGGTGGCAGTAGTGGCGCGGGCCGACGCCATCCGGCACGGCAGCGCGGGGCGGGGAGAGAGGCGCCAGTTGGCCTGTGTCCGCGGCAAAGGAGAACTGGAAGATGGCGTTGGTCGGCACGGTGTGCGGCACATAGGCGAAGCGATTCGTGAGATCGGTCTGGATGCAATGCGCATGCGGCCCGGTCTCGACCACCTGAATCGGCTGCGCGCTCAGCGCGCCATCCGCGCCGATCCGGTGCACCGTCACCATCCCGGCGGCGTAATAGGCCGACAGCAGAAAACGGCCCGTGCGATCCGGCGCGATGTAGCACGGGTCGGAACGCAGCGCCACGCGGCTGGAGGGTCGAAGGTCGCCCGTGGCCATGTCCAGGTGGAATGTTACCAACTCGCGCGAGCCGCGCAGCGCGGCATACATCAGGGCGCGCTCGCGGTCCACGGCCAGCGGTCCCGGCGCGCCCGGCACCGCGATCTCGCGCCGCAAGGCGAGTTCACCCGTGTCGGGATGCATCGCATAGAGCAGGATCTTGTCGTCGCCGGCGGCGGAAACGTACAGGACACAAGCCATCTGCTATCTACTCCTTGCCCTCGTCAGCGCGTAATGCTTCCAGCCGCGCTTTCACATCGGGCGGCGCAGCGTCAATCGTGGCGCAGGGAAAGTCGGCGCAGAGGCCGCAATGCACCACTTGCCGTCGCACGCCGCAGATGCGTATGCCGCACTCCTGACACCAGACAAAGTGCCGGTTCCCCGTGCCCGCACAGCCATCGCACCAGAGATCCTCTGAGTGGAAGGTCTGTTGATCGGTGGAAAACTGCTGCGCTAGGCGCGCGATCTCCGCCGCGTCGTTCGCCTGTGACGCGATATAGATCTCACACTCGTGGCAATCGAGACCGCAATAAGCGCGCATGCTCTCTCCTTGCTGCTCTGCGCCAGTCATCTGTAGGGCGGGCCTACCAGTTGCCCGCTCTGGTTGTCGGACTCGCATCTAGCTGAACTGCGGCAGGTATTGCCGGTGTGCCGCTAGCAGCTCGTCGGCCAAAGACTCGGCCGTGGCGCGGTCCGTCACCGCGCCATCCATGAGAAGCGCCTCCACAAAGAGCCTGCGGCTGCCCGTGAGCGCGGCTTGGACGGTCAGCTCCTGTCCGGCCAGCTTGCGCCGCAGCGGCTCTGCCAGCGAGTCGGGAAAATCGGCGATGTGCATCGCGCGCAGGCCACCGGCAGTGGCCACGGCAGGCAGCTCCAGGATCGCATCCCACGGCAGGTTGGGCACCGCGCCTTGGTTCGGCAAGTTAGCGGAATAGACGCCTCGCGTGTCGTGCGCTATCGCATCCAGGATCGCCACGAGCTGCTCGTGCTCTCCCGCCGAGCGCTGAAAAACGCGCTCGTCCAGCGGCGCGTCGCCGCGCGCCTGCGCCTGCATCTGCGCATAGATGCGATCGCCGTTAGCGATGGTCGCCTCGACGGAGAACACATCCACACCGAGGGTCTTGCCGTAATACTGGCCTCCGGGGAATCGCTCCGGGTAGAACTCGGTTACATGCCGATCGTTGACCGCCGGGTAGGCGCCATGCGCCGCAAAGAGCGACCAGGAGAAGGGATTGGCCGCCGCTTTTGGTCGGTCGGGCGCGGGCGCGCCCAGCTCCGGAAAGCGCTTTCTCAGTTCGCCATAGTCCACCGGCTCGCCGCGTTCCTCTGCCAGTCTGGCGCGCACCAGCGGCCAAGCGTCCTGTCCCCGCCAGCGCAGATCATAGATCCACGTAAAGTGGTTCACGCCGACACCCAAGGAGGTTACTTCCTCTGGCGGCGCGCCCATGAACTGCGCCAGCTCTCGCTCCACATGCATCACGCCGTGGCAGAGGCCGACCACCGGCACGCCGGTGGCCCGGCGGATCGCCCAGCAGTTGACGGTCATCGGGTTGCCATAGTTGAAAAAGTGCGCCTCTGGGCAGAGGCGAGCAATATCCTTGGCGATCTCTACCATGGCCGGGACCATGCGCATGGCACGCGAGATGCCGCCGGGCATGATGGTGTCGCCCACAGGCTGGTAGATGCCATATTTGCGCGGGATGAACACATCCGCCTCCCAAGCGCGGCGGCCACCCACGCCGACGGTGGTTACGACCACATCCGCGCCCGGCAGCACGTCGCGGCGATCGGTGGACGCGCTCAGCGCGATCTCCGCGCCGCGCGCCTCGATCATGCGGCGACTCAAACCCTCCGCCGTCTCCAGCGCCACCGGATCAATGTCCACCAGCCCCACATGCCACGGCTGGCGTGTGAGGATGAGATCGGCGACCAAGCCCCGCGTGAACATGGCGCTGCCCGCGCCGATGAGGACGATCTTTTGTGTGCCCAAGTGTGCACCTCCTGCGTTCCGACACGCCAGAGAGAGTATGCGACAGAACTGGTGGAGCGTCAAGCGGGGCCTAGCCTGGCTTCAGCTGACACCCTCTTCCTCTCCATCGGTTTGGGAGAGGAAGGGGGACAGGGGGTTGGAGAGGGCCCCTCCCCGCGCTACGTGATGCGCTCTCCCCGCCAAGCGGCGCGGGTCAGCTCGTTTGACGTCACCTCGTCTTCCGGCAGGTGTGCCGTGTCCATGAGGAGGAACGGTTCCGGCGGCGACGCTGTGTAGATGGCGGTGAGCTGGCAGTTCCAGTTGGGCGGCACGTGTGCCAGCACGTCCGGCCGGTCGCGCAGCAGGTAACGCACGCTGGCGTCAATGGACGCGCCATGGCCGATGAGCAGCCCATCTCGCCCCTCGGCCAGAAGGCGCTCCAGGAAGGGTTGCACTCGCGCCACGATCGCCCCTGTCGTCTCCACCTCGCACGTCCACCACGGATAAGGGAGGCGCGCGTCCGGCGCGAGTTGAGGGAAACGCTCGCGCAGTTGCGCCAACGTCATCCCGACAAAGCCGTCAATCGTCAACTCGTTGCCGCGTTGCACCACCGTCTCGCGGATGGCTGGCTCTGGATAAAAGACGGTGCCCAACACGGCTGCGATGACATCGGCAGTCTCGGCGGTGCGGCGATAGGGGGAGGTGTAGACGTCTCCCCGGAAGCCCAGCGCTACCAGCCGTTCGCCCAGCCGCCGCGCCTGCACGCGTCCCAGGGCGCTCAGCGGCGGGTCCTCACGGCAGCCGTCAGGGCGATCCACAAAGGGCATCGGTTGTCCATGTCGCGTGAGATAGATGATCATGCCTTCCCTGCCAAAAGCTCCGCCCATGAGACGAGGGTGGAGGAGATATCGTTGGCTGTGACGGCCACCAGGCGGTACGCGTTCCCTGTGGCGAGATGGCCGTCTCTCACGCCCTCCCGCTCCAGCACGGGATGATCCTGCCGACCCGCATGGCCGTAGAGGAGCATATCCACGTGCAACCCCGCCAGCAGCGCGTCGAGCTGCCGTAGATAGTCATAATGCACGAACACGAACCGCCAGCGGCAGTCGGCGGCCCGGCGCAGGTCCTCTTGCAGCCAGGCGCATTGCGCCGGCGTCAGGCTGCGCGGTCCAGGCAATTGGCCGGGGCCATAGTGAACAAAACAGTCCACCAGGCTAAAGTGATATGCGCCATAGTCAAAGCTGTGATCGTCACGCGGCCCTGCCCAGGCCGTGCCCATATACGTGCGCCAGGCGCGCCGGGAGGACGGAAAAGCCCTGTCGTGATTGCCCACGGTAACAAAGAGCGGCACGTGAAGGCCGAGCAGGATCTCTTGCGCGCGGCGCGCCTGCCATTCGATCAGTTGTGTGGATAACGGCTCCTTACGTGGGCCGTAACGGCTGATCAGGTCGCCGGTATGCACCACGAAAGCGGGGCGCAGCGCATTGATGTGCGCGACGAGCGCCATGGCGCGGGCGCTCTGATCCTGCGGCGCGCCCTCGCCTCCCGGCGCGATCAGATGCAAGTCGCTGGTATGCAGAAAGGTGCAGGTTGGCGAGGGAGAGCCAAGCACGGCGACGGCGTTGGGCGACACATACCGCCTGCCGTTGTCATCGAGGACCAGATCGTATAGCCGGGGCGGCGTATCGGTTGGGATGAGGCTTTCGCAGGCGGTCAGGCCATCGCGCACGGCTGTCTGTATGGGTGTTGACAGGCGCACCATCTGCTCATCGGCCGTGAGATAAAGGGTCGCCCTTGGCGAGAGCGGTGTCTTGATCACAACCCGTAGCGCCGTGCCGCGGGTGAGCAGGGCAGGCTGCGTCCAACGGGGCACTCTGATCTTACGAAGCGATATCGCCATCGCTACCGTCCGGGGAGCCAGATTTGCCGCGGTGGCACGCCCATCTCTTGCAGGAGAGCCTCTTGCGCCGTGGTGCCGCCCACGTCCTTCATATAGTGCGCGTCCGAGCCGATGGCAAGTCGGACGCCCAGATCGCGCAGCAGCCCCACAAACGCGCGGTATGCGAGATCAACGAAATCCGCCGCTGCATTGCGGTTGATCTCAATCGCCTTGCCGTGCGCTGCGGCGGCATGGGCCAGATCGACAAGCATCGCGGAGGGGACGTCGCCAAAGCGCCAGCGCGGGATGATCCCCCGGCGCGCCAGCGAGTGACCAAAAGTCCACGGGTGGGCGATGGCATCAACCAGGTCCACCTCGGTAACGATGAACATCAGCCTGCGATGATACGCGGCGAGGTATGCGTCGAGATCGGCGATGGCCGTCACACAGTCGTGGACCGAGCCGAGATAATAGTCCAGCCCCAGCCGCTCCTTCAGGGCGCGCGCCTCATCCAACGGCAGCGCATCGCGAAAGATATCCAACTCCGCGCCCACATAGAGCTTGATCGTGGACCGTGTCTGGCGGAAGGAGGCGACCAGCTCTTCCAGGCAGCGGAGGGGATGCTTGGGCGTCAGGTTCAGGTGCTCGACGATGCCGATCGCCTCGTATCCCAGTGCCTCGCAGCGCTGCACGATGTTCGGCACCGTCATCTCCGCCTGGGGCGTGCCAAGGCGATGGAAAGTGGCGTGCAGGTGGAAATCGGTCTTGGGCCAGGATTGCATCTGCGATCCTCGGAAGCGTGCTGCGCGATATTATACAGGGATGCGCGGGGATGTCAAAGACGAGTCGCATCACACGAGCGGCGTCACGCTCTCGGCAGCGTCAGGGACTGCGTGTCGCTCTTGCGCGATCTGCCTGGCCAACAGCGCAAAGGCGATCAGGATCAGGAGGGGCGCGTACATGTACACCTCGATGAGCGGGTTCAGGAGCAGAAAGAGCAGGAATGTAATGCCCATGATGCGCAGCGTCTCCGCCAGCGCCGGGCGTCGCCACATCATCCACAGAAACATGACCGCGACGATCACCATCTGTGTGCGCTCGATGTATGGGACAAGCCCCGCCTTGTAGAGCAGGGGGACCGCACTGAAGGCGATAGTCCAGTTAGAGACCTGGAGCCATGGCGCGGTCGGCATCTGTTGCCCGACGGTGCGTGGATAGGCGATGACGCCATCTATGAACCCGGACCAGGAGCCGAGCAAAAAGGGCGCTGTGATGAGCAGGATGATCGCCGCGGCGAGCAGGCCACCCCTGATGGCGTTGCGCCATCCCGCATTCCACAACAGAAAGGCCAAGTAAAACGGGAAGATCACCCACAGGCTAGTGCGCAGCACGACCAGCAGGCCCCACAAGACGGAGGCTGCTGTCCAGCGCCGGTGTTGCATGCAGAGCAGAGCCGCGGCGAGGAAAGGCCAGACAAGAAAGACGTGAGCATCATGTCGGATAACCAGAAATGGGTTCAGCGCGATCCAGACCAGGTATCCCCACCATCCCGCGCGCAGATGGCCGCGCACCGCTACCCAACTGATGGCAAGCAGCGCGAGTTGCGCCACGAGGGTGAGCCAGCGTGGGTCCAGGTTCACGCCCACAAACGGGGCATAGGCCATCCAGAGCAGCGGCATATAGGTGATGGGGGCGCGATGTGTGCCGACATCATACCAGCGGTACGGGTTGTTCCCTGCCAGCCACTGCCGCACCGTGGAGACGATGTTAGGCAGCATATCGCTGCGGTCGCCGTGCAGGGGGAAATCCGCCACGACCATGGCCCACGTCAGGCTCATGACCAGCCAGCAAAACCCCAGGACCATCAGTCGGTGGCGGTCATCCAGCCCGCCCCGGATGTTCCAGGCCACGAGCGCCAGGCCGACAAACATCGCGCCCACCAGCGCCAGCTCCTTGCCGCTGATCGCATAGCCGAACGCGCTGAGGAGGCGGGCGAGGAGCGAGAGCGTCCAGATGATCAGGCCGCCAGCCAGGAGCGGCAGCAACCGCGTGAGCGCGCGCTGCCCGCCGCCGGGCGGGAAGCGTGTGGCGAAGAGGGTGGGCAACAGCAGCACCAGGAACGCCACAGTGGAGGCGATCTTGACCCACAGGATGTGGTTGTAGCCGATGATGCCTCCCGCCTGGTTGAGGAACAGCGCCAGCCACAGAGCCACGAGGCCGAGGTCTGGCCATCCCCACCACCCGAGGCCACGGCGCGCACTGACGGGGACTATATGGTCGGCCGGCGTTGCGTGCTCGGGCTGTTGGCGTGCGATGCTGACAACTGCCAGTGCCGCAAACGTCGTTGCCAGGAGGGCAGTTGCCGGCGCGATCAGCATGCGTCCCACGTTGATCCACTGCCTGGCGACGGCGGGAGAGAGCGCTCGCATAACGACTGGTGCCGGGTACGGCGAGCTGCCGGGGAGTTCCGGGCCGCCGTAGAGCGGAGGAACGCTTCCCACAGAGGGGAGATGGATGTGGAGCGCAGGCGAGACGGCTGTCTGCGCCGCAGACCGACTGCCTGCCCACAGCGTGCCCACGGCAAGAGCAGATGTGATCAGTAACGCCACCCACAACGGTCTCTGCTGAGACGGTGCGAAGTGGCGGATGAGACGTCCTTGCGCCGGTATGCGGGAACCTGGTTTCACCGATGATCCTCCTGCTCGGTCAGCGCTGCGCACCTGGACATGAGGCGATGAAGCGTGTCATCAGGTGATGTCAGGGTTGTTCCTGCCCCACTATACCCCTCGTCTGCGCATCTGGCAAGTCGTTCCATGCCCATTATCAGGCCTGTGCAAAGTCCGCTTTTTCGCTCAACATGGAGCCCTCAGCCTTCTCCCGTGGGGAGAAGAGCGCAAGGAACCTTCCTCCGCCGGGGGAAGATGGCGAGCAAAGCGAGCCGGATGAGAGCGTAACGCCGAAAAGGCTCATAAATGCTTATTCTCGTGGCTTCTCGATTCTGCACAAACCCTGCCCATTGTTCGGCGCCGACTTGACTTGCCGGCCGCTCCATGCTACACTGTGCGAGTTTGCATCTGGCAAAGTAGCGAGGAACGATGACTACCATTCAGTCACCCCAGGCTGGCCAGTGCCGCGGCCTGGCGGACTATCATGTGCATACCATCGCCTCTGTGGACGGGCGTGTGGCGGCCGCGGACTATATCGAGCCGGCAGTCGGCCTGGGCCTGACCGAGATCGGCTTTGCGGATCATGTGGACCTGGACCCACGCGACCCGGGCTGCGGCTATTTCGACTATGCGCGGTATCGCCGGGAGGTCGCGGCGGCGGAGGCGGTGGCCGCCGGGCGGCTCACGATTCGCACGGCGTTCGAGATCACCTACCAGTCTAGCCGCGAGGAGGAGATACGCCGCTTCCTGACGGGCAAAGAAGTGGACTATTGTCTTGGCTCGGCCCATCTGATCGAGGACACAGGCGGTTGGTGCAACGTCTCCGAGCCGGAGACGCCGGTGGTGTATTACGCTGCGCGGGACAAACGGACGGTCTATAGCCAGTACTGGGCCGAGATCCGCGCCGCCATCGCCAGCGGCCTGTTCGATCTGCTGGCACACTTGGATCTGGTCAAACGGTACGCTATCCGCGCCTACGGTCCCTTTCGCCCGGACGAGTTTGCGGACGAGATCCGCGACGTGCTGTGGCTGGCGATTGATAAAGGGGTCGGGCTGGAGATCAACGCCTCTGGCTGGCGGCAGCCACCGGAGGAGCCTTACCCGGCGCTGACGATCCTGCGCTGGTACCGCGAGATGGGCGGCGAAATCCTGACGCTTGGCTCGGATGTGCACTGGCTGCCGCATCTCTGCTATGGTCTGCCAGAGGCGGCGGCGCTGGCCAGAGAGGTGGGGTTCAAGGCGGTGGCGCGCTTTGCGCAACGGCGGCTGGTGGGGTGGCTGGATCTGCCGGGGTAGCAGCGCTGCGCTTGCGTGTCCCATGGTACAGTGCTATATTGAGCCTGCGAGAAAAGACCGAACGCGCGTCATGATGACAGAAAGGGGAGAGCATGGTAGAAGAGAGACTCAAGTTTATCGAAGAAGAGATACGGAATCTCCAGGAATCCAAGCTGTTCATTAACATCCGCACCATCGAGTCGCCGGTGGATGCATGGATGGTGGTGGACGGCAAGCGGGTATTGAATCTTTGCACGAATAACTATCTGGGGTTGGCCAATCACCCCGTACTGCGTCAGGCGGCGAAGGACGCCATTGACCGGTGGGGTGTCGGCCCGGCAGCGGTGCGCAGCATCGCCGGCACGACCAGCCTGCATCTGGAGCTGGAGCGACGGCTCGCCGCGTTCAAGGGCGTCGAAGCGGCCCTCTATGTGCAGTCCGGCTTTTGCGCCAATCAGGCGGCCATCCCGGTATTGGTGGGCAAGGAAGATTGCATCTTTTCCGACCGCCTCAATCACGCTTCCATCATTGACGGCTGTCGCCTGTCCGGCGCCAAGATCCTGGTCTATGAGCACGCCAACCCGGAGGATGCAGAGCGCGTGATCCGCGAGAATATCGGCAATTATCGGCGTGGCCTGCTCGTCACGGATGGCGTCTTTAGCATGGATGGCGACATTGCGCCGCTGGACAAGCTATACGAGGTGGCGGCGCGCTACGGCGTGTTGACCATGGTGGACGACGCGCATGGCGAGGGCGTTCTGGGGCGAGGTGGCCGTGGCATCGTGGATCACTTTGGCCTGCATGGCAAGTTCGACATCGAGATGGGCACGCTCTCCAAGGCGTTTGGCGTGGTTGGCGGCGTGCTGGCGGGAAAGAAGCTCATCATTGACTATCTGCGGCAGAGGGCGCGCCCCTTCCTCTTTTCCAGCGCCGTGACGCCGCCCGATACCGCTGCGTGTCTGGCTGCGGTGGACCTGCTGGAAAGCTCCACCGAATTGGTGGACAAGATGTGGGCAAATGCCAGCTACTTCAAGGGCGAGATGAAGCGGCTCGGTTTTGACATCGGGCAGAGCGTAACGCCGATCACGCCAGTTATGCTGGGCGAGGTGGCGGTCGCCAAAGAGTTCTCGCGCCGCCTGTTCGAGGAAGGCGTGTTCGCCATGGCGCTTGGCTTCCCGACTGTGCCGCGCGGCGCGGCTCGCATCCGCGTCATGATCTCCGCCATGCTCTCGCGCGACGATCTGGACCTCAGTCTGGCGGCATTCCACAAAGTGGGGAAAGAGCTGGGAGTCATCTGAGAAAGCGCTCGCTGATTGATCGGCAAAACCAGAAAGGGGTGAACGCGATCGCGTTCACCCCCTCGGTTGCTTGGGCCAGCGCCTAGTCGTATTTGGCCATCTCGGACTTGATGAAGGCCTGATACTCAGGATCGGAGGCGCGCATCAACGCTTTGAGGTCGTCTTCGAGGTTGCTTGCCTCGATCTTGACCAGCCACCCCTCGTCGTAGGGAGACTCGTTGATCAGGGTGCTGTCCATCTCCAGATCTTCGTTCGCCTCGACGATCTCGCCGCTCACCGCCGCCTTGATGCGGCCCACCCACTTGCCCGACTCCATGGACATGAACGGTTTGCCCTGCTCCACAGCGCGGCCCTCGCGCGGCACCTCGACATAGATGATCTCACCCGCGATGTGCTGCCCGTACGCGGTCATTCCCTGCGTGACGACATCGCCATCCACGCGGACCCAGCCGTGTTCTTTGTCATAATACAGCTCATCGGGGAATTCGAATTCGCTGATCTGCATGATCAGAAGCCTCCTTTCCGGAATCCTCATGTGACCGCTTTGCCACCTCATTATACCATGCCTCTATGGATTTGTAAACCGCCCGTTTTCGGCGTAGCCGCGTGGTGTCGGCTCACCATGCTTCCGCACGTCATGACGCTGGTCTTGCAGGGGGATGTCTGCCCATGCCTGTGCCGCCGGACTGGTTGTGCCGCAGTTTGGCTCTTTGGAGATTTCTCGCATATCTGGTATAATCGAGATGGCGTACAGGGCATGATGCCCCGCTTTCCCGTGGAGGAAATGGTGAGTACTGGGAGATTCAGGAACAGCTTTGTCTATCTTTTGATCCTTGTCGCGATCGTGGCCCTGCTATATAACGTCCTGTCTCCTGCCGAGCCGCTGGAGAAGGTGCCTATTGATCGCGTGGCTGCTCTCGTCAAGGCCGGACAGGTCGAACAGATCGTCGTCGTGGAAGATCGCCTCGAAGTGACCATGAAGCCGGGATATACGCCGGCCCGAGTCGTGTCGCAGAAGGAGAGCAATATCAGCCTGGGCGAGACGCTAAGGGCGTTTGGCGTGACGGACGCGCAGTTGGCGGCGTTGCGGGTGGAGGTGCAACCGCCCAGCGCTCTGGGCGATTGGATCGGTCTGGCGATCAATTTTCTGCCGGTCGTGGCGGTGGGCGTGATCCTGCTCTTCATGGTGCGTCAGGCGCAGAGTGGGAACAACCAGGCGCTATCGTTCGGCAAAAGCCGCGCGCGGATGTTTTCCGGCGACAAGCCCACTGTGACTTTCAACGACGTGGCGGGGGTCGAGGAGGCCAAGCAGGAGCTGGAGGAGGTGGTTCAGTTCCTCAAAGAGCCGGACAAGTTCACCGCTCTCGGCGCGCGTATCCCCAAGGGCGTGTTGCTGGTGGGCGCGCCCGGCACGGGCAAGACGCTGTTGGCGCGGGCTGTGGCCGGAGAGGCGGGCGTGCCATTCTTTAGCATCAGCGGCTCCGAGTTTGTCGAGATGTTTGTGGGCGTCGGCGCCAGCCGTGTGCGCGATCTCTTTGACCAGGCCAAGCGTAACAGCCCCTGTATCGTCTTTGTGGACGAGATAGACGCGGTCGGTCGCCACCGTGGCGCTGGTCTGGGCGGCAGCCATGACGAGCGCGAGCAGACGCTGAACCAGATTCTGGTGGAGATGGACGGGTTTGATACCGACGATCGGGTGATCGTCCTGGCGGCGACGAACCGACCGGACATCCTCGACCCGGCGCTGCTGCGTCCCGGCCGCTTTGACCGCCGCGTGGTGCTCGACATGCCCGATATCAACGAGCGGCGCGCCATCCTGGATGTTCACGTGCGCGGCAAGCCGTTGGACCCGAACGTGAATCTGGACAGCCTGGCGCGACAGACGCCCGGTTTCACCGGTGCGGACATCGAGAACCTGGTGAACGAGGCGGCCATCCTGGCTGCGCGTCGCAACAAAAAGGCGATCGGCATGGATGAATTCACCGAGGCCACCGAGCGGGTGATCGCTGGCCCGGAGCGCCGCAGTCGCCTGATCACGGCCAAGGAGAAGCGCATCACCGCCTATCACGAGGCCGCGCACGCGCTTGTGGCCAAGATGTTGCCCAACTGCGACCCGGTGCGCAAGGTGACCATTGTGCCGCGCGGCATGGCGCTGGGGTACACGATCATGATGCCGGACATGGATTCGCACCTGCGGCACAAGGCCAAATTCGAGGATGAGATCGCTGCCCTGCTCGCCGGGCGTGCCGCCGAGGAGCTGATCTTTGACGATATAACGACCGGCGCGCGCAACGACCTGGAGCAGGCCACCAAGATCGCTCGCTCGATGGTCACCCAGTATGGTATGAATGAGACGTTGGGGCCGCGCGTCTTTGGGCAAAAAGAGGAACTGGTCTTTTTGGGCAAGGAGATCGCCGAGCAGCGCGATTACTCTGAGCTGGTGGCACAGCAGATTGACGAAGAGATCAAGAAGATCATCAACCGCGCGTACGAGCGCGCCAAAGCGGTATTGCGTGAGCACGAGGACAAACTGCGCCAGATTGCCCAGTTGTTGATTGATAACGAGACGATTTCCGAGGCCGAGTTTCAGGCGCTTTTCGCCTGATCCTGGTGTGCGAGCGAGAAGACTGGATACCCAATAGTGGACGGTGTCCAGTCTTTGCATTTTCCGGGGAGGAGCTATGACAGATTCGCTGCATTTGCAGATGACGGGCGTGGCCGAGATGATCGTCGAGGAAAGCAACACCGCGCGGCATCTGGGAAGCGGCGGCGTGGCGGTGCTGGCGACGCCTGAACTGGTGCGGCTGATGGAGCAGGCGAGCGTGGCGGCCGTTGATCCGCACCTGCCGCCCGGCCATCAGACGGTGGGCTATCATCTCGACGTGCGCCATATCGCGCCGACGCCAATGGGGATGAAGGTGCAGGCGCGCGCGGAGCTGATCGAGATCAATGAACGTCGGCTGACGTTTCGCGTCGAGGCGAACGACCCGGTGGAGCGCATCGGCGAGGGGACGCATGTCCGCGTCATCATCCAGACGGCGCGGTTCCACGACCGGGTGGCAAGCAAGAAGGGCCATACCCTATAGAGCGATGGAGGGAGATATGCCAGATATCCTCACGGCGATTCGCGGCGGGTTGATCGTTTCCTGTCAGGCCAAACCCGGCTCGCCCTTGCGCTCGCCGGAGATCATGGCCGCCATGGCGCGCGCGGCGTCCATCGGCGGCGCCAAGGGGATCCGCGCCAACACCCCGCAGGACGTGGCGGCGATCCGCGCCGTCGTGGGATTGCCGCTCATCGGCCTGTGGAAGCAGGACATCCCCGGCTTTGATGTCTACATCACGCCGACGCTGGCGGCGGCCAAAGCGATTGCGGCGGCGGGCGCGGATATCGTGGCGCTGGATGCGACGCTCCGCCCGCATCCGGAAGGGCTGGATGCCACTGGGCTGATCAAGGCGGTGAAAGGCGCACTGCGCGTGCTGGTGATGGCCGATATCTCCACGCTGGAGGAGGGCATCGCGGCGGCGCGCGCTGGGGCGGATATCCTTTCCACGACTCTTTCCGGCTATACGCCCTACTCGCCACAGATCAAAGGGCCTGATCTGGAGCTCGTGGCGGCGCTGAGCCGCGCGGTGAGCATTCCCGTCATCGCCGAGGGGCGCATCAGCACGCCTGCCGAGGCGCGCCGCGCGCTGGATGTCGGGGCCTACGCGGTCGTCGTGGGCACGGCGATCACCGCGCCGGATGCGATCACGGCGCGTTTCGTGCGCGCGCTGCGCCCGGACGCGTCACCTCAAACGTAGTGGAGAGAGCGGAGAGAGTGGGGATTGCTTCGGTCGCTTTGCTCCCTCGCGGTGACACTGGCGCTGTCATTGCGAGCCGCGTGGCGGCGAAGCAATCTCCTGCTGGCGTGGCGAGGGGATTGCTTCGGGCTCCGCCCTCGCAATGACACCGGGGGTGAGGGGGGACTGCTTCGGT
>JAIOAV010000034.1 GCA_019873665.1 Chloroflexota bacterium | reverse complement strand
CAATGCCATGCTCCCCGGCTACGGAATAGAGCAGATAGGTCCTGCCGTCCTCCTCGTAGATCGCCGGATCGCGTAGCTGTCGCACGCGCTGCGGCGCCCACCCGCGCACGGATGGTTCGCACGGCAGGTCGGCCCCCTCATATTCCTCCCCCGGCGCCAGCACAGTAACCGGCTGGGACGCTTGCCATCTCAGCCAATCATCGGTCAGCTCGATGGTGGAGAGCAGAATGCGCTCCGGGCAGTCATGCACGTTAGAGTAAAACACTGACAGCCTGTTGCCATTCAGCCTGACGGCGGTATGGCGCATGTCCGGTGTAAAGAGGGTGGGCCCTTCTTGAAAGCCGGAAAGCCCGTCGGCGGACCGGTAGAAGATGCCCGGCATCCCCAGCGCATAGTGCTGGCCTCGCCAGCGAAAGACGCGGAAATATGACACGCCGAGCACCTCCGGCAGCGCCGTAAAGTGCAGGCCGTCGGTGGAGATCGCCACCCGCGACACCTGCTTTCCCTCGTAGGGCCCATGGTAATACATCCTGATCTGCCGCCGTTCGTCGTCCACATGGACGTCTGGTGAGGCGATATGGTGCTGACAGAACGACTCGCTCAAAGCTAACGTGCCCGGCGTATATGTTTGCCACGGCCCCTCCAGCCGGTCGGCGTACGCCAGCCGGATATAGGTTCCCTGGTGATGAGCAAAGTAGAGGTAATATCTGCCCAGCGGGTTGGGGAGCCAGGGCGGAACGCGGATCAGGGACGGCCCATTGATATTGCTCCCCATGCGGTCATCCATGTGCGGGCGGATGATCGGGTTTGTGGCGAATCTCGATAATCTCATGCAGCCTCCCTCGTTTCTGCAACCCCTTCGCCTGATTATAGCGATCATGCCAGCCGCGTCAATCGCCGAATGCGTAAGTCTGCGGCGGACACCCTCACTGCTCTGGTTTTCCCTTTGCCTTCTCCTGTGCTAGAATAGGCCATCGTGTGAGGCACAGTCAGGAGCAGCAATGAAGACGATCAGGCTGGGAAAAACGAACTTGCAGGTTTCACGGGTTGGGTTTGGCGGGATCCCCATCCAGCGACTCACAGATGAGGAAGCGGTGCGCGTGGTTCGCGGCTGTCTGGATCTGGGAATCACGTTCATTGACACGGCCAATGGCTACACCACCAGCGAGGAGCGCATCGGCAAGGCGATCGCTGGCCGGCGGGATGACATAGTGCTGGCAACCAAGACCGGTGCGCGTGATCGGGCGACAGCGCTGGCGCACCTGGAGCTATCGTTGCAGCGGCTCCAGACCGACTATATAGACCTTTGGCAGTTCCACGGGGTCAGCAGCGAGCAGGCGTTCGCGCAGGTGTTGGGTCCGGGCGGCGCGATGGAAGCGGCGCAGGAAGCGCTGCAGGCGGGCAAGATCCACCACATCGGCATCACAAGCCACTCCATGGACATCGCGCTGAAGGCGGTGCCTACGGGGCTTTTCGAGACGGTGCAGTTTCCGTTCAACTTTGTGACCTCGGAGCCGGCGCAGGAACTGCTGCCGCTGGCGATCCAACATGATGTCGGTTTTATCGCCATGAAACCGATGGCGGGCGGCCTGCTGGAGAAGGCAAACCTAGCGTTCAAGTTCCTTCTGCAATACAATGTGCTGCCTGACCCCGGGATCGAGCGGCTGGAAGAGATGGAAGAGATCGTTAACATCGTCAACGGTCCGTGGGAGATGAGACCTGCCGAGAGCCAGGAGATGGAGCGGATTCGCCAGGAGCTGGGCAAGCGCTTCTGCCGGCGTTGCGATTACTGCCAGCCGTGTCCGCAGGGTATCCCTATCTCGACTGTGATGAACATCAGGAGCTTCTGGAAGCGCTTTCCGCCGCAGCGTTTCTTTGTGGGCGGGTTTGATCAAGCTATTACGACCGCTGAGAACTGCGCTCAGTGCGGCGAGTGCGAGACGAAATGTCCATATGGCCTGCCAATTCGCGACATGCTTGTGGAAAACGTCGAATTTTACAAGCGGGTCAAGGCACAGTGGGAGGTCGAAGCCAAGGCATCGTAGCAGTAGCACTTGTGCCGTGATCTGGCGTAGGGCGATAATAACGATCAGAGTGTAGGAGGGCCAGCAGATGGAGGAGCAACAATACTACAACGTTACCGTCGCCGGATTGAAGCGTCGTTTCCCGTTGCTCGAGGTCGCGCCCGGCGTGAAGATCGCCTTGTTCAATATGCTGGGGGATACGGAAGTGGTTCAAGCCACGGCCAAAGCGCTGGCGAAACGCCTGCCAACCGATTTTGATGTCCTCGTCACACCCGCGGAAAAGAGCATCCCGCTTGCCTATGAGCTATCCGTGCGGACGAAAAAGCCGTATGTGGTCGTGCGTAAGGAGCGCAAGCCCTACATGCTCAACTGCCTGTCTGCTGAAGTGGTCTCGATCACCACCGGCAGGCCGCAGACGCTCTGGCTGGACGGCAAGGACAGGGAGCTGATCAAGGGGAAGCGCGTGGTCTTGGTGGATGATGTGGTCAGCACCGGCAACACCCTCCGTGCGATGCGCGACCTGATGGAAAAGGCGGGAGGTGAGGTCGTTGCCGAAGCAGCAGTATTCACAGAAGGGGACCCAAAGCAGTGGGAATCGGTCATCGCGCTGGGCAACCTGCCGGTGTTCACGAAGGATAACCCTGCTCCCATCAGTTGATAGTAGGCTGTATGGCTTCCATGGACGCAGAGACACAGTTTCTGGCGCAGATCAAAGAGGATGTCGAGCTGGTTGGCGAGCGGATCATCGTGCGACCGATGGTCCGCAGCGATCTCGATCAGATGCAACGGTGGCGCACGTTTGATGAGCCGCTGAGCCAGACGTGGAACCTCACCTGGCACACACGCGGCGAGATGGAACGGTGGTTCAATCGGCGCGCGCAGGACCCAACTTATCTCCTGTATGCGGTAACGTTACACGACGGGCGGCTGATCGGCCGGCTTTCGCTGCGCCACGTCCGCCCCGGCGACTCGGCGGTGCTGGGCATCTCCTTCGACGCGGATTGGATAGACCAAGGGTACGGCACCGAGACGCTGCGCCTCTTCACGCCCTACTATTTCGAGAAGCTGGGATTCCGCGTCCTCTGGCTTGACGTGGCGGCGACCAACCTGCGCGCTATTCGCTGCTACGAAAAGTGCGGCTTTGTGCGCACCGGTGGCCGCTACCAGCCAATCCCGCTCGAAGAAGATCTCTCTTTCCTCGAGGAGCCGGAAAACGCGCCGCTGCGGCGTTACTTCAAGACACGGCTGGGCAGAACGTGGCTCCTCTTCCACGATATGAAGCTGGAGCCGCACAACTGCAAGGCTATGGAGGGCGTAGAGCGCCGCAACCCGCGCTGACAGCAAACCAGAGCCTGTTATGCACTTTCCGCCCCAGAGTTTGGTATACTGGGGCTATGACGACGCGAAAAGCTTATCCAAGTGATGTATCGGATGACGAATGGGCATTTGTGGCGCCCTACCTGACCCTGATGAGGGAAGATGCCCCGCAACGGGGCCACTCCTTGCGCGAGGTGTTCAGTGGCCTGTGCTGTCTCGTGCGCGGCGGTATGCATTGGCGCATGATGGCCCATGACCTGCCGCCATGGCACACCGTCTACCAGCAGACGCAGCGTTAGCTGAAGGCCGGCGTGTTTGAGGATATGATGCAACCTTCGGTTGCCCGCGACCTGCTGATGCGCGAGATCGAGGGCCGGCCGGCCATCGTCACCCTCACCACCATCCCCGGCATCGGCCCCGTCTTCTCCGCCGGTATCGGCGCCGAAGTCGGCGATACCACCGTTACCTGCAAGGCCTCAAGTGGGACCCGCAGCGCCAACGGGAACGCCCTCGCAACTTGCGCGACGCCGAGGATGCCGTCGCCAAGATCGCGGGACTCTGGTGGCCTCGTTCCGCCTCCGGCGACTTTGAAGCCGAAGACCGGCATCTGGCCAAGACCGGCAACCGCTACCTGCGCTACTACTTCATCCAGGCTGCTGACCGCATGCGACGCTCGATCCCAGAGTACGCCGCCTTCTACTCCCGCAAGTATCGGGAGGCGACCAAACATCACCACAAGCGGGCTTTGGTCCCGACCGCCCGCAAGGGCATTGGCCTCGTCATCGGTCTGCTACACCGCAACGAGCCCTATCGCCCAGGAGGTGCAGCCATACCCTGAACCCCAGCTCCATCGGCTGTGCTGACCAAGTCCGACAGGCTAAGCCATCGGACCCCCTTCAGCGTCAAGCCGTCACAGAGCGCACTCGGCAAGCTCACACCAAGTTGGGCAGGCTTGGTCGGCGCTGTCCCTCTTTCGGTTCTTAAGGGCCATTTCCGGCCTCAACTCGTCACTTGACTTTTACCGCACTCTTTTGGTGAACACTATCCGAGCTGCGTGGCGCACGATCCCGCACGAGCGGCGATCCGTGGGACCAATGCCCCGAAGGGCGAGGTCTGGATTGCTACCCACGCGGTTGATGGCTCTCCTGCCCGTGACCGCGTTTGGCTCAGCCACCGCCTCCATCCCAAGTCTGCAGCCACTCGTACCATCGGTTGTAGTCATTGCCGAAATCATGACCTGTAATCGCCTGGAGTGCCAAGTAGGCTGCACGGCGCACGTAGGAGCAATCATTACGCAGGGCCTCTACTAGCCCTGGAACCGCCTCTGTCGCGGTAGGGCCCATCCGGCCTAGCGCGTAGGCAGCTCCCTCCCGAATGTCGTTGGATTCCGCAAGCCAGTCGTGACGCAATGCTGCAACGAGTTGCGGGATGGCCGGCGGGCCGATGTCGATCAGTGCCTCTATCGGAGCCACTTGCGGATCCTCGGTGTCACTGGCGATGGCACTAATGAGCCCCTCGACGACCCCGGGCTCCGGCCCGATGCGCCCCAGTGCCCTCGCTGCGGCGGCAAAGACGCGGGGATTATCGCTATTGAGGTGTCGTAAGAGATCAGGGACTGCCTCTTTGGCCGCTGGGCCCAGCTTCCCTAGATGCTCCGCCGCGCTCTGCCGCTCTGACCAGTTTGGGCTGGCCAAGGCATCACGCAACAAGCTCACGCGTGTGGTGGGAGGTAGCTCGGATAGGAGTGCAGAGCCCGACTCCTGTGCAAGTTCAACCCCGGCGTTGTAGGCGACGATCGCCTCGAGTGCCTCCTCGACCAACCCGGCATGATCGCGGAGTGCTGCCAGTGGGATAATCGCGTCGCGGATCATCTGCGCCACGCTTCCACCTGAAAGTGGGTCTCATATTGCTCCAGGAACTGCCCCAAACGCCGACGAATCTGCTGGACCCTCACCGCCCAGGCATGCAGGAAATCCACCCCTTCCGGGGTCACCTCGTAGAGGCGCCGCGCGGGCCCCTGCCCCTCGGTATCCCAGCTGGAGCGCAGCAGTCCCTCACTCTCCAGTTGGCGTAGGGTGCGATAGAGCAAGCCAGGGTCGGCGCCCGGCATGTCCGCGCTCTCGGATAGCCGCTCCATCAGCTCGTAGCCGTGGGCTGGCTTTTGCAGCAAAAGCAGGATCAGGCGGGGCTGCAAGAGGCCCCTGACCCATCCGCCAGAGATCTGGCATTCCCCTTCCATCTGTCCATGACCGTGACATGATCCGGTACACATCGTAGCTTCTCCTCAAGACGCACCTTCTATATATGATCAAGTCATATAAAGGATGAAATCATCATACGCGATTTGTGGGTCTCATCAAGTTGGGGAGAACGAGCCTGTGGGGGAGTGATCTGAGGTCGGCAGCTAATGGCCGTCCTGATCCAGTTTGGTCAGGCTGCTGCAATTCGCTGACCCTATCTTGCTACCACCCTGTCCACTCCTCAGCCCCCGGTTAGATTATCATTTGAGTTTGCGCGCCTGCCAACGAGGCTCAAAGCGCTGCGCGCAGAGAACACACGTAAGCACGCAGCATTCCAGGGCCTCTCGTCGCCTGCTCGACGATAGCGCTGCCCACAATGAGGCCGTTCACTTGTGGGGCCAGCGCACGCACCTGGTCAGGAGTGGAGATGCCAAAGCCCAGAGCGAGCGGCTTCTGGGTGTAACGACGCACGAGCGCCAGGTACTGGGCGAGATCCGCATCAAGGCCAAGCCCGACCCCGGTCGTGCCCATACGCGATACGACGTAAAGGAACCCGCTCGTAGCCTCCACCAGGCGAACAATGCGATCTATCGGCGTCGTTGGGGCGACGAGGAACACCAGGGCCACGTCGTGGCGCTGACATGCCTCGCGCAGAGGCTCAGCTTCTTCTAGCGGGAGATCGGGCACAACGAGTCCATCAATGCCGCTGTCGGCGCAGTCGCCTGCATAGGCCTCCAATCCATAGTTGAGAATGGGGTTATAGTATCCCATGAACATCAGTGGTACCGTGACCCCTTCCTGGCGGAGACGGGTCGCGAGCACCATGCATCCCCG
Source organism: Chloroflexota bacterium (assembly GCA_019873665.1). Lineage (GTDB taxonomy): Bacteria > Chloroflexota > Anaerolineae > JAAYEA01 > JAAYEA01 > JAIOAV01. Next base: position 30,293 of record JAIOAV010000034.1, on the reverse strand, counting down.
CAGCGTCATCCCCGCGCGGAGAGCCGTGTAACTGGCGCGCTGAATCGTTGGCCCGTCGGCTACAGGGTCGGAGAAGGGCACACCCAGTTCGATTATGTCCGCGCCACCCTCCTGCAACGCCTTGGCCAGGCATGGAGTCTCTGTGGGAGCAGGGTATCCCAGGGTTATATACGTGATCAGGGCGCAACGTCCCTTTTCGTGAGCAGCGTCAAATGCTGCCTGCAGCGCCGCCGCTCCGTGCCTTCTATGTGGTCCGGTCATGGGCATCCCTCCAGGTGCCCCCGCCCCGAAAGGTTGACCAAAATCAGCCCGTCTTGAGGCATCGTTGCAGCGAGGCGCACGGCTTCCGCGATGGCATGCGCGGATTCGAGGGCAGGAAGGATGCCCTCGTACCGCGCGAGCATTTGGAACGCCCCAAGGGCCTGTTCATCGCTCGCCGTCGTATAGTGCGCGCGCCCCATGTCCCGCAGATAGGCGTGCTCCGGCCCCACCGAGGGATAGTCAAGCCCTGCCGAGACCGAATGGGTGGCGGCGATCTGGCCGTCGTCGTCCTGTAGAACATAGGTCTTGACGCCCTGCAAGACACCGATGCGCCCACGTCGCGCATCCGCAAAGCGCGCTGCGTGGCGACCGGTCGGAATGCCCTCTCCTCCTGCCTCCACACCCACCATTTCGACGGGATCATCGAGAAAGGCGTGAAAGAGGCCGATGGCGTTCGACCCCCCACCCACACAGGCCACCAAGACATCGGGCAACCGCCCGGCTTGCTCCAGGATTTGCGTGCGCGCCTCCCGCCCAATGATGCTCTGGAAATCGCGCACCATCATGGGATAGGGGTGAGGGCCGAGAGCGGATCCGAGCAGATAGTGGCTATGTCGCGCGTTTAGCGCCCAATCGCGCAGAGCCGCGTTGATGGCGTCTTTGAGCGTGCGGTTTCCGGCCTCCACAGGATACACCTCAGCGTTCAGCAAGCGCATACGCAGCACGTTGGAGGCCTGGCGCTGCATATCGTCGGTTCCCATATAGACGGCACAGGACATGCCGAGCAGGGCCGCGGCGGTCGCGGTGGCCACGCCGTGTTGCCCCGCGCCCGTTTCCGCGATGAGGCGCGTCTTGCCCATGCGCTGGGCGAGTAGCGCCTGGCCCAGGGCGTTATTGATCTTGTGCGCACCGGTGTGGGCCAGGTCCTCGCGCTTGAGCCAGATCTGCGCCCCGCCACAAGCTTGGCTCAAGCGCGCGCAGTGGGTCAGGGCGGTGGGGCGCCCGACGTAATGCCGCAACAAGTCATCTAAGGCGGTCTGGAAGGCCGCATCCCCGCGGGCGGCCTTGTAGGCGTCTGTCAGCTCCAAGAGCGGGGCCATGAGTGTCTCGGGCACAAACCGTCCGCCGTAAGCGCCAAAGTATCCACGCTCGTCAGGATCGCTGCGCACCGACACGCTGGATGTTGCTGCGCTCACCGTTGCTCCTCCTCTCGCACCATTTCGATAAAGCGTCTCACGCGGCTGGGGTCTTTTTGGCCCGGGCAAGCCTCCACGCCGGATGAGACATCCACTCCCCACGGTCTGACCTGGCGGATGGCTTCTTGCACATTCTCCGGCCTCAGCCCGCCGGCCACCATGATCCTAGGAAATGGCCGACCGTCTTTGGGCAACAGGTCCCACCGCCAGGACTGCCCCGTGCCTCCGAGTTGCCCTGGGGTGCTGCTGTCGAGCAGGTAGGCCCACGCTGCATAGGGAGCCAGCTCGGCCCACGAGAATCCCTCACGCACGCGCCGGGCCACGATCACCTCCGAGCCGATGGCGCGCGCATAGCTGGGCAGCTCGTGACCGTGCAGTTGCGCCAGGTGTAGCGCACATTCCCGCATCACCCGTTGCACCATCTCGCGAGGGGCGTCAGCAAAAACGCCGACGAAGCGGAGCGGGCAATCCTCCGCGTTAAGGGCGCGAATGATACGGGCCGCCTCGGCAGGTGGCACATAGCGCGGGCTGGAGGGCACAAAGACAAAGCCCAGAAGGTTAGCCCCACTCTGCCACGCCCAGCGCGCATCCTGGAGATTGGTCAAACCGCAGATCTTGACCGCGATCATCGCCCCGCCTTCCTGAGAGCACACAGCATCGCGGCGGGATCCTGCGCCGTCACCAGCGCTTCGCCGACGAGCGCGGCATGGACTTGCATCTGCGCTAACTCGCGCACCTGTGCCGGGGTGTGAATGCCGCTCTCCGAGACGATCAGGCAAGAGTCAGGCAGAAGCGGGCGCAGCCGGCGAGTCACCCCCAAGTCAACGGTCAAGTCGCGGAGGTTGCGGTTGTTGATTCCCACGACAGCCGGATGTAGCCACATAGCGCGTCTTAGCTCTCGCTCGTCATGGATCTCCACGAGTGGCGTGAGTCCCAGGCAAGACGCTTCCTCGTACAGGTGGGCCAGTGCCTCATCATCCAGGATGGCGGCAATCAGCAGCACCAGGTCTGCCCCATGCGCCCGCGCCTCCAGCAACTGATAGGCATCCACGACAAAGTCTTTGCGCAGCAGCGGACACACTATCCCTGCCTCGCGCAAGCCGCGCCGCGCGGCGCTCAAATCCTCGAGCGATCCGCGGAAATGGGCGCCCTCCGTCAATACCGAGATCGCGTCGGCCCCGGCGCGAGCATAGTCTAAAGCCAGAGCCGCCGGCTCAAGGGATAGGTTCAGCGCCCCGCGCGAAGGCGAAGCCCGCTTCACTTCGGCGATGATCGAGACTCCTGGGTCGCGCAACCTCGCCAGCACGTTGATCGGCGTTGGAGCGTCCTGCATCCGCTCGCGTAACAGGGATTCGGGGCAGCTTGCTTTACGTTCGGCTATGGCCGCCCACGTGGTCTCAACGATCTGATCCAGAATCATGCCGCCCTCTGTGCCGGTTGCGCCGATGTGGTGAAAGCGATGAGGCTCTGCAGCACCTGCAAGGCGCGCCCGCTGTCCACCGACTCGGCTGCTCTGACCAGCCCCTCCTGCATATCCTCCGCCTGGCTCGCCGCCACCAGCGCCGCCGCCGCGTTCAAGAGCACCACATCACGATGTGGCCCCTGCGCTCCGGAGAGAACTTGGCGACAGATGCGGGCGTTCTCGGCTGCATCGCCGCCACGTAGATCGCTGGGGGCAGCTCGCTGCAGGCCATAGGTCGCGGCATCCAGGTCGAAACTCGTGACTTGGCCATGGCGCAGGCTGGCCACGTGATTCGGGCCGGCGGTGGTGAGTTCGTCCATGCCGTCGGCGCTAGCCACCACGAACGCCGCCTCGCTGCCCAGCTCCCCTAGCGCCTGCGCGAGCGGCCTAGTCAGCGCGCTATCGTATACTCCCATGACCTGTACCGAGGCTCCAGCCGGGTTAGTCAGTGGCCCCAGGATGTTGAACACGGTGCGCACGCCCATCTCTTTGCGCGGAGCAAGGGCGTGTTTCATCGCCGGGTGCAGCATGGGCGCAAAGAGAAAACCGAAACCGACCTCGTCTATACAGCGCCCCAGGGCCTCGGCGGGCAGGTCAAGCTTGACCCCCAGGGCTTGCAGTACATCGGCGCTGCCGCAGCGGCTAGAGACCGAGCGGTTGCCGTGTTTGGCCACGGCCAGACCCGCCCCGGCCACGACGAACGCGGCCGCCGTGGAGATATTGAAGGTATTGGCCCTATCGCCGCCCGTGCCACAGGTATCGACCAGGGGATGGCGCGTGGCATGGACGGGGGTGGCCTGTCGGCGCATGGCGCGGGCAAAGCCGATGATCTCGACCACCGTCTCGCCCTTGGCGCGCAGCGCCGCGAGGTAAGCGCCGATCTGCGCCGGCGTTGCTTCGCCGTTCATGATCCGCATCATCACCGCCTCCGCCTCGGATTCCGAGAGGTGGTCATGCAATAGCGTGCGCTCGATGGCCGCCGATAGCTCGATGGGCGATTGCTGTTCGGCCTCAGGCTCTGCTGTGTCTTTTGCCGTGAGGGCCACAAAATTCGCCAAAAGCCTTTTGCCGTGGGGCGTTAGGATCGACTCGGGGTGAAACTGCAGGCCATATGTGGGCGCTGCGCGGTGGCGCAAGGCCATGACCTCTCCCTCAGGAGTGCGCGCGAGAACCTGCAGTTCGGACGGGAGCGGCTCCTCGACAATGAGGGAGTGATAGCGCGTGGCCTCAAAAGAAGTGGGGATACCGACAAAAAGCCGTCCTCCCTGGTGGTTGATGCGGGACACCTTGCCATGCATGAGCCGCGTCGCCCGCACCACGCGCCCCCCAAAGGTGTGCGCGATGCACTGGTGGCCCAGGCATACGCCCAAGATGGGCACCTGGCCGTGAAAGTGGCGGATCACCTCGTTCGAGATGCCCGCGTCCTTGTCCGGCGACCCTGGACCGGGAGAGATAACGATGTGCGAGGGCCGCATGCTGGCCAGCTCGCCGATGGTGGCGCGATCATTGCGAAAGACCAGCGGTTCCGCCCCCAGATCGCCCAAATACTGGACAAGGTTGTAGGTAAAAGAATCATAATTGTCAATAACGATAATCACCGTGACCTCCTGTTTTTTCTCACTTTTTGCCCAGCCATCGAGAGCCAGAGCTGACCATTGGCCGCCGATGGCTGGAAACTAGGACTCGCGTTCAGCCAACGCCAAAGCCTGCGCCAGCGCCCGTAACTTGTTGTTCGATTCTTCGTACTCGCGGCTGGGATCCGAATCGGCCACAATCCCAGCACCCGCCTGAAGAAAGACGCGATTCCCCTGCATGACAATGGTGCGAATGGTGATACAGGTGTCCATATTGCCGGAGAAGCCAAAGTAGCCGACGGCTCCGGCATAGGGGCCTCGACGTTCCGGCTCCAATTCGTCAATGATCTCCATCGCGCGCACTTTCGGGGCTCCAGAGACGGTGCCTGCTGGAAAGCAGGCGCGCAATACATCGAAAGCGTCATGCGCGGGGTCAAGCTCGCCGCGCACATCGGAGACGATATGCATCACATGGGAGTAACGTTCCACTTCCATCAGCACCGTGGGCGAGATCGTGCCATAGCGGCAGACCCGGCCCAAGTCGTTGCGCGCCAGGTCCACTAACATGACGTGTTCGGCGCGCTCCTTAGGGTCGGCGAGGAGCTCCTCGGCCAAGGCTCTGTCCTCTGCCGGTTTGGCTGAGCGGGGTCGCGTTCCCGCCAGCGGGCGCGACTCCACGACGCCTCCTTCCAGGCGCACGAGCACTTCGGGCGAGGAGCCGATCAGGCGCAATCCGTCAGGGAGTTCCAGATAGAACATGTAAGGCGAGGGATTGATGCGTCGTAGCGCGCGGTAGATATCAAAGGGCGGGGCCTGCGTACGCCGCTGGATGCGCCGGGAAAGCACTACTTGAAAGATGTCGCCGGCAGCGATGTATTCTTTCGCCTTCCTCACCGCCTCCTCATACCTTTCACGGGGGCAGGCGGAGACCTCCTGATCATCCGTCTGCTCCTGGGGCGCGCTGCGAACGGCGCGCGTAGGCAAAGGCCGTCTGAGGCGGGCGACGGTCTCTTCGATGGCCGCGTTAGCCTCATCGCAGGAGCGCTCGCCGGATGTGGTCTCGCGCGCATGAGCGATGATGAGCAGGCGGTGTTTTACGTGATCGTAGATGACCAGGCGATCGCAGATCAGGAAGGCGGCTTCGGGCAGCCCCAGCGTGTCGGGCGCGCGGGAGGGAAGGCGCTCGAAGGAGCGCACGAGATCATAACCCATATAGCCCACCGCGCCGCCGGTGAACCGGGGTAGAGCCTCCTGGGGCAAGGCGCCATAGCGGGGAAGATACGCACACAACACCTCCAACACGTCCCCCTGTTGCCGTGCGAGCTCTTGCCATTGCCCCCCTTCTTCGAGGACGATACGATCCGCCCACGAACGCAAGATGGCGCGCGGTTGCGTGCCGATGAAGGAATAACGGGCCACGTGCTCGCCGCCTTCCACGCTCTCCAGCAGGAAGGACGGCCCCAGCCCCCGCAGTTTGAGGTAGATGGAGATCGGTGTGTCCATGTCCGCGGGCAATTCGCGAATAACTGGATACAATATCTCTGGAATGGTGGTGCGTGCCGCCGCCGTGATCATACGGGCCTCCTTTATTACGGATAGTCCACGATACAAATGAAAAACCCCTCGCCACGCTGCGGTTCCATCCACTCTGAATGGAAGATGCAGCGGGACGAGGGGTCAGTGAGACCTCTCGCGGTACCACCCGCTTTAGGGGCCGATGAAACAAAAAAACCCGTTCAAGACGGGTTTCGTCATACGGCCAACCTCTCTCTGCAGATACGGGGCGTGTATCGCTAACACCGACAATAGCCCGATATCCTGCGCAGGTTAACGGTAGCGCTTCCGGTGCCAACTATTCGGATCTCTAGCGATCCTTTCGGGGCACGACTCGCAGGGCCATTCGGTCACGCCATCGGCATCGGGATCACACCTATCCCCGACTCTCTGAGCCTCGCCACGCGACCTACTCTTCCTGGTCACAGTCTTTTCAGATAAAAGTATAGCACAGATGGCCTGCCATGTCAAAAAACGGCTCGTGTTCCGTCAAAGCCAAAGCTCCCCAGGGTTGACAAAGCCAAAACTCCTCACCTGTGGTAGGCTAGGGCGAGCCAAACAGGGAGGGGGGAGATGGTCAGTGGCAAGAAGCTATGGGAACGCCCGGTCGTACGGCATCGTCTTCAGGTCGGTGGTCACGCCCTGGTCTGCGGGAGCATCGCGGCGACGGCGAGGCGTTTCGCGCATGATCGGAAGACGGTACGGGATTGTCTGCGCCGCTATCAGGAATATCTGAAGAGGGGGGCCTCACGGTGTTCCTCAACCGCCCGCGGGGCGATAGTCATCGCACGGCGGCCGCAGTAGAGCAGGCGGTTGGGGGCTACTACCAGGAGGAGGGTACGGAACGGACCTGTCCGAACATCGCCCGCGTGCTGCAGGAGGAGCGGCGGGTCAAACTCACGCGGCAGACGGTGTACAACATCCTCCGTCGTCGTGGCGTGTGGGTCCCTCCGCCACACCGAGGACCACCGCTCATCCGCTTCCAGATGCCCGTGCCCAATGAGCCCTGGCAAGCCGACCTCATCGCGCTGGAAGAGACTGTTCTGGGCAAGGTCTTCGCCCTGGTAGCCATTGACGATCGCTCCCGCTTCCTGACCGCCTCGTGTTTCTCCTTCACCAAGGATCAGGTGGAGTGTTCTACGCCCTGTTGCTGGCTTTCTGCGCGTATGGGCTCCCTCTACGCCTTCTCGTGGAGCGAGGGGCGCAGTTCTACACCCAACACCAGGACGCATGAAGGGATCCAGGCCACTCCCTTGAGCAGCTACCGCCCCTCCCGGCACCGTGTGCAAACGGAACTGCTCTGGCACATCTTCGCCCAAGAGAAGCGCAGAAAGGTCTATCGCGATGGCACCTTTTCGCTTTGGGGCAAGCGCTACCAACTCCCCGCGGAGTACGCGGCAGATCACGCCTAGGTGCGCTTCTTTCACCACCAGATCAAGGTCGTCGCGGGCCCCGACGACGAGGTCATTGCGACCTACGCCTACCCCTCCTAACCTGGGGAGGTTTGGCTTTGACCACTCTGGGGAGCTTTGACGGAACAGATACTTCTTTTGACAACCGCGAATGAGCCTTGTGTACTAATGGGAGTCTAGTTCCTTCTCACACGATGATCACTGCACCTTGTCCATACATGTCATTGATCGGGCTATACTTTACCAGGCATAGTCGCCTGGTGTTTACCGCCCGTCGCCGCCCGATGTTTACCACCCATAGTCGCCCGGTGTTTACCACTGGCTGGTAGGTGGCTACACTCCTTCAGAGCCAGTTCTCTGGAGGGGAAGCATGGAGCGACTGCATATGAACTACTTGTGAGATCTGATCCATCGTTTGCGGTGCGGCGCCAGCCAGCGCAGCATCGTGCGAAACACAGGCATTTCTCGGCCCACCATCGAGAAGTATCGAAAGCTGGCGGAGCGGGAGGGCTTCTTGGACAGCGAGACGCCCCTGCCCGATGACGCCACCTTGCTCGGCGTCTTGGGCGCGCCTCCTCGGCCGCTACAGACGTCTTCCAGCGTGGAGCCCTATGCCGAGATCGTCAAGGAGCTGCTGGACCAACAGGTGGAGATGACCACCATCCTGGACCGTCTGCACGAGAACTATGGCTACACAGGCAGCTACTCCTCACTGCGTCGCTACGTCCGGCGGGTCCGCCCTCGGGCGCCTGATGTGGTGGTGCGCGTGCACACGTTGCCGGGCGAGGAAGCCCAGGTAGACTTTAGCCCGGTGGGCCAGCTCTACGATCCCGCCACCGACCGGGTGCGCCCCGCCTACGCCTTTGTGGTCACCCTCTCGTACAGCCGCCATCAATACGCCGAGGTGGTCTTCGACCAGAAGGCGCCCACCTGGATCGCCCTGCATCGTCGTGCCTTCGAGAGCTGGGGCGGCGTGCCCGGACGCGTTGTCCCGGACAATCTCAAGGCCGCCGTGCTCCAAGTGTTGGTTGATGATGTGGTTTTGGGAGAGCCCTACCGTCGTATGGCCCAGCACTATGGCTTTCTGATCAGTCCCACCCGCCCCGGCACGCCCCGCCACAAGGGCAAAGTTGAAAGCGGTATCCACTATCTGCAGCGCAGCTTCATGGCCGGGCAGGAGTTCGCCGACATCCGGGTGGCCAACGAGCGCCTGAGCACCTGGGTGCGCGAGAAGGCAGGCGTCCGCTGTCACGGCACCACCCACCAGCCGCCGCTTCTGCTCTTCTCGCAGCAAGAGCAGGCTGCCCTGCTGCCTCTGCCGTCAGAGCCCTTCACCCTGTGCGAGATCAAACTGGTCAAGGTCTACCTCGACTGCCATGTGACCATCGCCAGCAGCTACTACTCGGTACCCTTCCGCTACGCGGGCCAGACCCTGGACGCTTACATCGGCGAGCGCGTGGTGCAGCTCTTCGCAGGCCAAGAGCTGGTAGCCACCCACGAGCGGAGCCTGAAGCCCGGAACTTGGCACACGCGGCTGGAGCATTACCCGCCCGACAAGGCCGCCTACCTGGAACGCACGCCTGTCCGTTGTCGCGAGATCGCCTCCCTCTTGGGCCCGGCCACCTCCCAGGTGGTGGAGGCTCTGCTCTCCGAGCGCCCCCTTGATCGTCTCCGCTCCGTCCAAGGCATCCTGCGCCTGCAGGAGAGCGTCGGCGCACAGCGCCTGGAAGCTGCTTGCACCCGCGCCCTGCACTTCGATGCCGTCAGCTACCGAGAGATCAAGGCCATCCTCAATGCCGCCCTGGACCAGGAGCCGCTGCCAGGGGAAACGACGGCACCGGCCCAGGGGCGCTTTGCCTTTGCCCGCTCGCCGCAGGAGTTCTTTGCCTCGGCCACGGAGGAGGTGTGAAGCGATGTTGACTCACCCTCTCCTGCCCAAGCTGCGCCAACTCAAGCTCTCCGGCATGCTCAACACCTTGGAGACGCGGGCCGCCCAGGCCATGGAGCGCCAAGTGGCGCCCACCGAGTTCCTCGCTCTGCTCCTGGATGATGAGCTAGAGCGCCGCAACCAGCAATGCCTCGATCGCCGACTGGCTCAGTCAGGCTGCAACAGCCAGAAGACCCTGGTCCACTTCGACTTCGCCGCCGCCCCAGGCGTCAATCGCTTGCTGATCCAGGAGTTGGCCACCTGCGCCTTCGTGGCCCGCCACGAGAACGTCCTGTTCTGCGGCCCTACCGGCGTAGGCAAAAGCTACCTGGCCAACGCCTTGGCTCTGGAAGCACTGAAGCGAGACTATCGCGTCCTCTCTCGCCCGACCCATCGCCTCCTGGCTGAACTCAATGCCGCCCGCGCCCACAGTACCCACCAACGGATACTGGCCAAGGTCCTCAACGTAGACCTTCTGCTTCTGGACGACTTTGGCCTGCAGCCGCTCTCCACCCAGGGACTGCAGGACCTCTACGAGATCATCAGCGAGCGCTACGAGAGCCGCTCCTGCATCGTCACCAGCAACCGGGCCTTCGAGGAATGGCCGGATGTCTTTGCCAACGATCTGTTGGCCAGCGCTGCCTTGGATCGGCTCACCCACCACGCCCACACGCTGGTCATTCGCGGCCAGAGCTATCGCCAACGCGGCCGCAGACAGGAGAGGACGCCGCTGCCCAACCAGCCTAGCCCGCTGATGCCATCGACTTTCGGCCCGCCACCTCCGCCAAATGGTAAACACCAAGGCGATCATGGGTGGTAAAGCTCGGGCGGCTATTGACAGCCAGCGCACCTGAGACGCAGGCAGTCATGCCGGTGTTTAGCAAGAATCGTCCGGGGATTGTATTTGATTACCATTGTCTTTCTAGCATCATGGGCCTCCCGGCCCTGGTTACGGCTGAGGGGGAGAACGATTCAGAATTCGCGGACAAGTGCAGACGCATCGTGCAGATCTATGGCGAGGGATTATTCCTTGGCCGCGACGGCCTAAAATCGGATGAAGAAGCAATCGCCCGGTGGTCATCAGCGGAATGGTTGCGTTTTTCCCCTGCGGGGAGGACCATGAGTTCGTGGTTCTACCACCTCGGCAGGATTCCGGCCTTCACGCTCGAAGGCCTGCTGATGAAGGCTCATCAAACCGTCTGGATGGACCGCACTGACTTGGCGCTGCTTGAGGAATACCAGATACGTCACGCCAGGGCGATCGAGAACACGCTCAGAGGTTGGTTCTGGTAGCTGGCAGAACAGGATGCCTGCGGGGCTGAGGCTAGAGCCTGTTATGAACTATGACGGGTCAGAGCAAGCCATCGGCTGCGCATGAGCATGCCGAAAGTCAGGAAGTGAAGCCCAGACACCGGCTTATCGCCGGCGTAGCCTTGGTCGACCAAGGCCACTGCGACGGCATCGCCCATCGCCTTCTGGATCTGTGCGGCCAACGCACCGACATGCGCCCGGCTCTGCTCGTCGCCCGGTGTGACCAAGACCGCCAGCAACTCCCCGGTGTCGACTGCTGGGTGCACCTTCGAGCCCCTACGACGCTTGTGCCTATCATAACATAACCAGCACGCGCGCTGCTTTCCGGGGCTCGACGGCAGCGTCCTGCTGCTCAGGATGGCAGAATGCGGGAGGAGGGCGACCCTCGATCTCGCGCATCAGTATCCGCAGGTCGCGGGCAACCGAAGGTTGCATCATGTCCGCAAAAACGTTCGCTTCCAGCCAACGCTGGGTCTGCTGGTAAACGGTGTGCCAGGGCGGCAAGTCGTTGGCCATCATCCGCCACTGCGTGCCCGTGCGCACGATATAGCGCATATCGTTGAAGACCTCACGCAGGGAATGAATGCGCTGCGGCGCGTCCTCCGTCATCGGCGTAAGGTAAGGAGCTACGAAAGCCCACTCGCCATCACTCACATCGCCAGGATACGTTTTTCGGTTCATGCCCTGAGCTTACCGCGCTCAGGCCAAAGTGCATAACAAGCTCTAGGCTCAGGATGACCGCTGCCGGCCTCAGTATCTGCCGCGCCATCGGGTACTGTTGCAGATCGAACTGCGAATCCACACCCCGAAAGCCCGGAATCTCCTGCAGCACCGGCAAGAGGTGCGTGTTACCGCCGCAGTAGTGGACAAAGAACCCATCTAGGTCGTCTACCACGCGCATGATATAAGGAACCGCGAATTCGTGGAGATGCGTGGGCGAGAGAAGCACCAGCGTGTCGGCCGCCAGCGAGATATGACGTTTGGGCAGGCGAACGTGAAAGGTGCCCCAGTGGGGATTATCGCCTGCTGCGGCCAGCTGTCGCGAGATCCACTCTTGCGTAACAGCGGCATATTTCCCCAGAAGGTGATGGATCACTTCCGGCTGCGTAATCACCATCTGCAGGGCCTGCATGTCGCCGATGATCTCGGTGCTGCCGGGGAAGGGCTCCACCACTTCCGGAACGCGGACGGATATCAGATCTTCGGTGATCTCACGCCAGATATGCAACGCCTCCAAGATGCGCTGCGCGACCCGGCTCTTGCGCAGGTCCGGCTGGACGGCGTAGATGTCCTCCGGGGTATCGAGGGCCGGGTCAATCCACGGGTAGTCGCTCGGGTTGACAAAGCGCTCTTGGCAGCCAAACGCTCCGGAGCAGTGGCTTCTGCCGAAGAGTGGTCAGAGGCTCGGTATCCACATATCTCCCAGGCCGGCAGCCATACGGTGGTCGAGGAGCGTCAGTTGCACTCGCAGGTTGAGGTCGCTGTCCTCCATGAACTCCTGGCGGGTGAGCGGGCGATCGAGTCGAGGTAGCCACTCCATTCGCTGCTGACAGGGGGATTTGGGATCTTCTAGAACGGCGATAAAGTACTGCACCTGGCGCTGTGTCGGGTCCTGCCAGAAGCGCTCGATTCCCCGTATACGGGATGCATAGGCGGCTGCCTTGGCGCCAAGCTCCCGGATGGGTGCGCTCTCGATCTTGCGATTGATCCAATCATACATCATCAGCCACTCCCCCTGCTAGAGCGCTCACCTCACGAGACTGGCCGCAAGCGGAGGCATCGCAGGCTACAGGATCAGACGCGTTAGCCCGTAGATAGTCGCGATCAACAACTCGGTGGCAATGGTCCAACCGAAGAACCGCCACGGGCGACGCCCTCCCGCGTTCTGGCTGTAGAACTCGCCGCTTGCGGTGACGAACACGGCGGCGATGACGCCTGCAACCGCCGTCACGATTTTGGCCAGCGACGAGGCCATCACCATGTGCAACTGCATATTATTGTCTCGCTGTAGGTAGAGATAGACGCTGACGGCGATGTCCTTGACGAGGCTGACTTCAAAGACGGCGACGGCGGAGGTGACGCCCCACATAAGGAGTATCAGCAAACCGACCAGAACTCCATGCCAGCGCCCGGACTGCTGCGGCTTTTCTACCGTTTCACAACGCCCTTCCGCGAATCATCTCGCAGTGCCGCTCCTCGTCAGGCATCACTCCTCCTTTGGCGTATCTCTCTGCCCACACGCCCCGCCTCTCTTGGACGCTACCGAATCGCATTCCGATTTGCGGTACTGCCGGTCAATCTGCTCCGTCTTGCGGTGGAAGCGAACGCGCCGCGGCTCGGTGGAGGGGGCCGTCTCCAACCAGGTATCGACGATCTCCTTAGCCAGCGGCTCACCCGTCAGACGAATGCTCAACACCAACACATTGGCGTTGTTCGCCAACCGGGCGATGCGCGCCGCATACGCATCCTGGCAGAGCGCGGCACGCACACCGGGAACCTTGTTGGCGACAATCGAGACGCCGGTCCCGGTGTTACAGAAGAGCAGCCCCTGCTCGCACGCCCCACTGGCCACCAGATCGGTCACCTCTTGTGCTGCATCCACATAGTCCGATGTCTTACCCGCGAGTGCACCGCAGCGTACTGTCTCGATCCCTTTCTCCTCGAGATAGCGCAGGATCTCTTGACTCAGATGCGGCACACTGTCACTGCCAGCGGCGATTCTCAAGGCCCACCTCCGTCTGTAGCCGATTCGTTCGTGATGAAACCGCAAGGCATGTCTCGCTCTAGGCACCATAACGTCGATATCGTTCGACCGTCTCATAGATGGCGTGGATGTTATCATCCGGTGTGCCAGAGTCTATGTTGATGCAGCAAACACTTGCCTGCTGCAGCGGCCCGCTTGCCAGCAGCAGATCCTCCACATCCGCCCGCACCTCGGCAGCAGAACACTCCTGCAGCTTGACCGGACTGAGCCGCAGGTTGAACCACGCCTCGGGCAACGCCTGGCGGCAGCGCGCCACATCAGAACCCCAGCCGACATCGAAAAAGTCGCACCCTCTCACTTTGGCGAATCCCTCCAACACATGTTCCATGTTGTTGCCACAGTGGTGAATGCCGTAGGGTTGCAGACGGTTGGCCAGGTCCTGCTCATGGGGTAGCAGAAATTCCTCGTACATCTGATTGGAGATCATCGTTACGGAGCAGTTGGAGTGAAGGCTAAGACGGGGATCCACACTGCCAACGGTACGGTTGACGGTAATGGAGGTCGTTCCGGTACGAGAGCGTACATAACTGGCGACTTCCAGGCAGGTGCGTTTCACGACATCCAGTAACCGCCGCGCCAGCGCCGGGTTCTCATAGTAGTCCACAAAGAGTTGGTTGCCGCGCAGATACAGCGCAATATTCTGTACGCCCTCCCAGTTGATATCACCCTCCAGATAGCCAAAACGGCGCTCCAGCGCATCCATCATGGCGATCGCCTCTTTCATCGGGTTCGCCTGCGTGATGTCAGGGACCTCTAGCGCGAGGATTTGTTCATCGGTCATGTCGGTGGCGATCACCTGAGGCGAGGCATTGTCCGCGAACTCGATCTGGCAACCGAGGATAGCGGGCACGACGAAACCGAGCGCATTGTGCACCGGCCCGATCACCGGCCGGGGCTGCGCATCCTTTTCTCCAAGCCCCAGGTCGCCGAACCGATCGTGCAGGGCCTGGCGCATGCGGCGCTCCTGCTCCACGCGCACCTCTGGGTTGAAGAAAAAGCTCTCGTCAAAGCAGATGCCATAGTTCTCGTGCCACCAATGCGGGTGAAAGACCACTTCCACCGGCAGGAAACGTTGCGGTTGCAGGTTCATCCCATCCTCCCCTCGTACGTTCAGCCCTCAAGCGATGCCGCACCACTCCATCGCGACCAGAGCGATGAGCTGCGCTGCGGCCACGAGCTCATTCACCGTAACATATTCATCCGGCGCGTGAGCGCGGTGAACGGGACCTGGTCCCATCTCCAGCAGCGGCATATGCCCATAATTGGCATAGATGAAGCCGTCCCCGGAGGTCCCTACGCTGAGGCGCGGCTCGGTGCCGAAGGCCTGGCGATGTGCTGACTGGGCTGCTCGCACCAGATCGTGTTCCGGCGGCAGCCAGGTCCCTTCGAGGAAACGCCCAATCGGTCTGATTGTGGGTGGGTGCTCCCGCAGCCAGACCGATCCCGCCAATTCCTGCCCGAAATGACCCTGGAGCTGAGCCAGCAGCGACTCCTGGGTCTCGTCGTGCAGTACCGTGGTCCAGACCTGCAGTTCGCACAGGTCGGGCACAGAACCGCCGCCGATGGTCCGCGCCTCGAAACGACGCACCGTGAGAGGTAGGGAAACGGGCAGATCGCGGAAGAACGGCAAGCGCCGGACCCGCTCGCAGCGTTGCTCTTCCAGTCTCAACACCGCGTTGTAGACATCGAAGGCGAGGCCGATAGCGTCCACGCCCTTCCAGCGTTCGATTGGATGCGCGCCGCGGCCATGCACCGCGATATGGATACTCTGGCAACCGTACGTGGCCGGACAGATGACCAAGTCTGTCGGCTCGAGCATCAAAACTGCGTCGGCTCGCGGGCCACGTATCACATGGGCGAGAGCTCCGTTTCCTCCGCCATACTCCTCGTCTACGAACGTCTGCAAAATCAGATCCCCGCGCAGCGGGATTCCCAGCTCGCGCAGACAACTCGTCGCCACCAGCGCCGCGGCAATGCCTCCTTTGTCATCTATAGCACCGCGCCCGTAGATGCGGTTATCGGCGATCTCGCCACCCCAAGGATCGTGCTGCCACTGCTCCAGGTCGCCTGGCGGTACTACGTCAACGTGGCCCGTGATGATCAGGGATCGCCCGCCCCCCTGCCCTCTCCACACTGCGCTCAGGTTCGGCCGATCACGGTAATCCCTGGGGATCTCGACGCTCCCCCCGGCGTGGTAGGCAGGGTGAGCTTCCAGACCCATCACGTCGTCGAGGCAAAACAGCTCCGGCGACAGGCCGCTGGCGCGGAGAGAGTGCGCCAGAAACTCCTGCACCGCCCGTTCGTCACCGTTGGGTGGCCGGTTGACACTGGGAAAACGCAGCAGACTCTGCGTCAGAGCGACGAGATCGTCACAGTGATCCGCAACCGTGCGTAGGACCATTTCAACCGTGCGATCTGTCTCCACTCCGGGCACTCATCTCCTCCGCAGCTGCGGACATTACAGTCCGAGACGACTCGCCCACTCTTCGAGGAAGCGCTTGCTGTGCAGGAACTTGGCTTCCAGGGTGAGCAGCTTTTCCAGATCAATTGCGTAGTAGCTATCGTAACCTTGTTTCTGCAGGGCCAGGAAGACCGCCTCCCAGTCAATGTTGCCAGCGCCCGGTTCGAGATGCCGGTTCGTCAGGCCGTCATTGTCGGCAATATGGACATAGCGGATGTAACGTCCTAGCTTCTCCACCGCCAGCGGCAGCAGTTCCTTCTGGGCGTGCTGGTGTGCGGTGTCCAGAATCACGCCCAAGTTGTCGTCGTTCACCGCCGCAACAAGCCGCAGGAGAGCGTCGCTGTTCGGCGTCACCTCCCCCACCCGGGGCTCCACCAGAAGTTGCACGCCGTACTTTCTAGCGATCCGGTTGCAGCGCGAGACCGCGGCCACGAAATGATCCCAGAAGCGTGCCCACTCAAAACCGGTCGGAATGCGCATGCGGTATTGCTGGCCAAAGGTCATCTCGGTCGTCAGCGGCTTGCCACCCACGAGCTCCAGCGGCGGAAAGTAACTGTCTATCCACACAAAGGGCGATCCGAGGTAGGCAGCGGTCTCGACCCCCTCCGCAAACAGCGCCACGGCGCGTTCTCGCAACGTATCGTCAAGGGAGATGATCTCCGGCAGGAGGGGTGCAAAGTTGGCCAATTGCACACCTGCATGCTGCACCGCCTGCTTGATCGCGTCACGGTTGTCAACCACCTCCCGCAGGTTCTGGAAGCCGACTCCCTCCAGCTCGATATACCGGAATCCCAAATCGGCCATCTCCTGAATAGCGTGTAGCATCTGCGCCACCGTTGGCGGAAACCCATACTTGCCGATGGCATACATCCAGCAACAACTAATCTTCATCCCTGATTCTCTCCTCGATGTCTCGACTCTACTGCTCACTCAGCGGATGAGATCCGCCGCCGCAGCGAGGTCGTGCGCGCCGTGCTCCATGGCGCCAAACATGAAATCCAAGCCAGCCGCGGCGAGTATCTGCGAGATCGCCGGCGTCCGCACTTCATCGATCATCGTCCCAAAGACAACATCTCCCGCTAAGAGGGTCCTTTTGGCCCCATTGCTTCGCATTCGTCTTCCCTTTCCGGCAGCTCCCATGAGGCAGCAGGAGTGCTCACCTGCCGCAAGCGCCGCGAGCAATCCATGTAAAAGCGGAACATGTCCTCGCTCATGGTGGTCGGGATGCCCCCTTCAGAGCGAAAGATGTAGCTGCCGTATCGCTTGCCGAGTGCGATCACCTCCGACAAGTGGCACTCTAACTCATCGCGCGTCATCTCTCCGATCCGCTTGCCGATGCCTCCAGCGAAGGTGGTGTGCTGACCATAGGTGCGCAATAATCGCTCCAGGTCCATGCCATCGGTGGGGCCCACTGGGTTCAGGATATCAACGCCAGTGGACATCAATTGGGGCAGGATGCCGTTGATGTTGCCGTGGCTATGGATCTGGAGATACCCGCCATACTCGTGGCATACGTCAGCCAACCGAGCATGCCAACCACGGAAGAACTCGGCATACGCCCGCGGGGAAAAGAGGAGACCGCTGCTGCTTCCCATGTCGTCATTCAGGAGGATGCAGTCTACCCCTGCCTCCAGCAGACGGCGCGCGCTGCGCAGGATATAATCCCCAACGAGGTCCACGAGTTCATACACATACTGTGGGTCGTCCAGCATATCCATCAAGAGCTGCTCAAAGGGGCGGTAGAGATACCAGAGGGCGGAAAACACGCCATGGGCTTTGGCGAGGGTGAAGTAGCCCCTTTCACGGCAGAAGGTCGCGAGCTCACGAACACCATGGTAGCGGGAAGCGTCATCCGGGTCGGGGAGCGAGACCGTGCTGAGGCTCGGTTTCTCGCTCAGCGGAAGAGAGACCGCGGTCGTCTGAGAAGTGTCCTTGTCCAGCCGCCACACGGCGCCGTTTTCGTATGCAAAGATCATCTCGTGTTGGTCCTGCCGGAGGACGTGGGTGCGGAGGCGGGCAGACGCCACCTCGGCAATGTCACAATCCATAAAGCGTAGCATCGCGATCCGCTCTTCAGGCGAGGCTTCCTTGGTGGCGGGCATCGTGCCATACGACTTCATCCCCGCGTACTGGGGCGCGAATTTGGTCTCGGCAGCGAGGTCGAAGAATTCCTCGTAACTGGGAATGCGATCAACCGGCTGGCGTCGTAGCGTGGCCAGCACTCGCTCGCGAGGTGTCATAGCATCGCGTACGAGCGGCATGACGACGGCCCCCTCTCTGGCGACTACTCACCGTTAGCTCTGCGAATCGGATTCTCGAACACGTGCTGGATAACCCTTGTGGCTGCGCCCACAGCCACCGTATATTCCCCCAACCTGGTGGTGGTAACCTCGGGCAGCGGAGGATAGGCATGCAGCGCTAGCGCGCGACGGAGCGGCTCCAATAGGAGGTCGCCAGCTTTGGCCATACCCCCGGCGATGATGATCAGTTCAGGGTTAAGCAGGTTGACCAGGTTAGTGAGGCCGATGCCCAAGTAGTTGCCCATCTCCTCAAAGATGTTGAGGACGAAACGGTCGCCCTCTTTCCCCGCCTGGATGATGGCGTCCAGTTTTTCGTTGCGGCTCGTCGAGAGTAGCACCACCTGCGTATCGGCGTTAGCGGTCAGGCCCCGCTCCACCTGCTGGAGGAGCGCGCTGGTAGAGACGTAGGCCTCCAGACAGCCCAGGTTGCCGCAGCGACAACGTCTGCCGCCCCGTTCGATGATCATGTGCCCAAAGTGCCCCGCACGATCCTGCGGCCCGCGATAGATCTCACCCCCGATGATGATGCCAGCGCCGATGCCGCTGCCGACGCGCACACAGATCAGGTCTTCGCGCCCCACGCCAGCGCCATACCACAGCTCACCCAGGGCGACAGCCTGAATGTTGCTCTGCACAAACACTGGGGTGTCAATCTGTTTGCTGACAACATCCAACACCGGCACGTCGCGCCAGCCGAGGTTGGAGGAGAATACGACCGTTCCTTTTTGACTATCAACGTAGCCTGGAGAGGCGATGCCCACGCCAAGGATGGAAGCGCCTGGCATCTCCTGTACAAGCCTTTGATACAACTCCACTACCCGACACAGTACACCTGGATAGTCCGTCTCCGGGAGTGGAATCGTCTCATGGTGAAGGATATCGCCGCAGAGGTTCATCACCAGCCCGAGCAACTGATGGGTCTCGATCTCGATGCCGAGGGGGAAGTGCATCTGCGGGTTCAACCGAAGATAGACCGGCCGCCTGCTGACCTTGGCCGCCGAGGCTGGGGACTCGGTGATGAAGCCGGCGGCGATGAGCTTGTCCACAATACTGGAGACGGTGGAGGGGCTGAGATGAGTCAAGCGAGATATCTCGCGGCGCGAGATCGGCGAACGCTGCCGGACGATATCCAGCACTAGTGATATGTTCGACTCCCGCATTTGCTTGATGTTTATGCCGGGCATGTGGGACTCCTTCTTTCATTCTACGTACTATTATAGCAGCATTGGGCGGTATTGTCAATACATTCTTCAGGAGCTCGAAATATCATCTTGACAATCTGATCAAACTGTGTTCTCATTCTTGGAGAGGCGTCGGTATAGCTGCTTTCCGCGAGGAGGTGTGCCAGCCAGAAAGACAGCTTGTGAGCGTTCTTCCTTCCGTCTAGAGTCCGGCGCAACGCCGGAAGGAGGTGGCCAGGTCAACACAAAACGACGGTCAGCCCATCATCTTTTTCCGGGTCAGTACAAGTTGCCAAAGAAAGGGGAGAATCATGTCTCATAGGATATCCCGACGCAAGTTCCTTAGGGGTTCGGTGTTGACAGCCATCGGGGCAGCGCTCTCCGCTTGCGCCCAGCCAACACCGGCAGTCGTCGAGAAACCGGTCACTGTCGTCGTGGAAAAGCAGGTTCCCGTCGAAAAGCAGGTCGTCAGCACCGTCGTCGTCGAAAAACAGGTGCCCGTCGAGAAGGTCGTCAAGGAGACCGTCGTCGTGGAAAAGATCCAGATGGTGACACCGACGCCGGTGCCCGCCACCGCCACACCATTGCCGCCAACTGCGACGCCCAAACCCACCTTCAAGCTCACCGAAGCGCCTATGCTGGCCAACATGGTCAAGCAAGGGAGACTGCCGCCGTTGACGGAGCGGATACCCGCCTCCCCATTCATCAATAACACCGCGCCAGATATTGGCAAGTACTCGGCCGTCTGCACGTTGCCGCACGAATCCACCCTCGATATCCCGGTCAATTTCTGGATCACCGGTGAGTACAGCCGCACGACCCACATCTGGAACGAAAGCCTGACTCAGTTCGGCGCTGATGAGACACACACAGAACCCGGGGCGAGCGGGACGACCACCATCGAGCCGAATCTGGGAGAGCTGGACGTGGTCGGCGGACGGCAAGGAGATCACCTTCAACCTGCGTAAGGGAGTCAGGTGGTCAGATGGGGAACCATTCACTGTTGACGACATCCTGTTCACCTGGAACGACGTAGCGATGAGCGATGCCATCATCAGCCCACAGGTGACCAGCCGCAAGCCGCAATTCGAGGCAACTGGCTATCACTACAGGGCCGGCGGCGTCCCGGTCTTTTCCAAAGTGGATGACTATACCCTGAGGGTCACCTTCAAGAATCCTTATCCAGAATCGCTCGCTATGTTCTTCAGCCAGAACGCCTACTACGGCCTCTACATACTGCCCAAGCACCAGATGGCGGCCCTTCACCCCAGCCTGAACAAGAACGCGACGATGGAGCAGTGGAACGGCGCGCGGTTCCCGAAGGACAAGCCGCCCGTGCTGATGCCGTGGATCCCTTCGGGAATTGTGGGCGACAAGCTTTTCTGCGAGCGGAACCCTTACTACTGGAAAGTGGATCCTGCCGGGCAGCAGCTCCCATATTTCGACCGCTTTGTTTTCAAGAGGGCCACGACGGGGTCAGAGGTGGCGATGGGCCTTATCTCTGGCGAGCTGGATGGCGATTTCACCAAGGCTGTGGCGCAAGAGGCCGCCACTGTCAAACGTTATGAGAGCCAGACCGGCGTCCGTCTGCTACAGTGGGATTTCCCCAAGGCGTGGTACGGCCAGGGACTCATGATCAACCTGGATACCCCCAAGGACGGCTTGCGCACGCTCTTCCAGAACGAGAAGTTCGTGCAGGCTCTGCACTTGGGTCTTGATACGGATTCCATGGGCTTAAAAACGTGCGCCGTGTGCCCGGCCTGGAAGTCGCCATTCAGCCCGTACTTCTACTACTACGGCGAGTACAAAGACAAATACGAGAAGAAGTTTGACCGTGCAGCGGCGCTCAAGATGCTCGACGAGCTGGGCCTCAAGGACGCTAACGGCGATGGCTATCGTGAGTATCCTGCGGGTGGTCCGCAAGCTGGCCAGACGATCGGCTGGTTGATGGTGGCGCCAGCGCACGACTGGAACCGCGTGCGTTGGGGCGAGGACGCGACGGAGCAGTTCAACCAGATGGGTTTCCAAGTGACCTTCAGCCCGATGGATGAACAGGTCGCCCTTAATACCCTGATCAACCCAGGCGAGTTCGAAATGTACAGCACGGGCGCCGCCATCTTCGGCGGGAGCTACAGGCAACCAGAAGATCTGGAGAAGTACACCGGCTCTGGGCTGCTGCCACAGAAGGAAGGGGATCCCAACCCGCTGCTGCGGCGTACGAAGGACACCAAGCTCTTTGACTGGCAGGTGGAGGGGCAGAAAATCCTCGCCGACTTTAAGAGTAATCCTAAAGACAAGGCAGCGCGGGACAAGCTGATCGACTGGGTCGTGAGCAGCACCTATCGCCACCGCTTTGCCTACGGCGCGGTCAGCTACGTGGTGGCCATCAACGAGCGGATCGGCAACTGTCCATACCTGTATAACGCCACGATCGGCAAGAAGGGCTTTTTCGACGCCAGCTGGGATGCATACCAAGCCATGCGCACGTGGCAGTGGTACAACAAGACGTAGGACGCTGACGCGATAGCGCAGCGGAGTGATGGATGAGGTGGAAGGCGTAGGTGAGACATCTCTTGCGCCTTCCACCTCGCATATCTGTTGTGGAGGTCAAGATGGCGCGATATATCGTGCGGCGTCTTCTGTATATGATCCCCATTACCCTGATCCTCTCTTTCGTCTGCTTCCTCGTGATTGACCTGGCGCCCGGCGATTTTGTGAGCCTGTACGAGAACCGCGTCCGAAACGACACTATGATGCCGGAGGATGTCAAAGAGGCGCATCTGGCGTACCTGGGCGAGTTAAGGAGCATATACGGTCTGGACCGGCCGATCCTGATGCGATACGGCGCGTGGATGTACAATATCCTGACGAAAGGGGAATTCGGCTTTTCCTTTCAAGCGATGCGCCCCGTCTCCACTCTGATCTGGGAGCGGCTGGGGTGGACGATGCTGATGGCCGGCGTCGGGCTAATTGTGCGTCTTGCTGTGGGATTCGCCCTTGGCGTCTATTCCGCCACGCATCAGTATAGCCCCGGCGATTATGCCACGAACATCGTGGTGTTCCTGGGCATGGCCACCCCCGACTTTTTCCTCGCGCTTGTCTTTATGACCATCGTCGTTTTTGTATTGCGGCAGCCGGTCGGAGGCCTCCTTTCCTCGGCGTATGTCGCTGCCCCTTGGAGCCTTGCCAAAGTATGGGATCTGATCAAACATCTCTCGCTGCCCATCACGGTGGGTCTGATCACCGGCGCGGGCGGCACAATCCGCATTATCCGCGGCAACCTGCTCGACAAGCTCGGGCAGCAGTATGTGCAAACAGCGCGCGCCAAGGGGTTGCCAGAACGCGCGGTCATCTACCGGCACGCGTTGCGCAACGCGCTCCACCCCTGGATCATGAGCATGGGCGGCGTCTTCTCGAGCCTCATCAGTGGCGATACGACCTTGAGCATTGTGTTGGGCCTGCCCACTGTCGGTTACATGTTCTATACCGCTATCATACAGCAAGACAGCTATGTAGCCGGCACATTTCTGCTCTTGACCACAATGTTGCTTCAGCTTGGCAACCTCCTGGCTGATATTGTGCTGGCCTGGCTCGATCCCACGATTAGATTCGAATAGGGAGGAGAGAACATGACCACCGGCCTGTTCTCCAGAATATTCCGACGACAGCCAGAAGGCGCTGCCCGGCCGAGAAAGGCGGTCACGGCCTGGACATTGGCCTGGCGCAAGTTCCGGCAACACAAGCTGGCGTTGGTTGCACTGTCGTTTCTCGTGATCATGCTGACGATACTCATCTTTGCTGAGTTCTTTTCTCCCTATTTCCCGGCGGAATCCTCGTCGCACATCTTTGTGCGCCCACAACTGATCCGTTTCGTCGATAGCGAGGGCAAGTTTCATCTGCGCCCCTTTGTGTATGGCCTGAAGCCGGTGGTAACCGCCGAATACGAGACCGTCTTCGCGGAGGATACCAGCCAGATCTTCCCAATCCAGTTTCTGGTCAAGCGCCCAAAGGGGCAGTTTGGCGTCTTGGCCCAGCAGACGCAGACCGTGCTCTTCGGGGTCGAGTCGCCGGGCTACATTCACCTGCTCGGCACTGACTATCGCGGCCGAGACCTGCTAAGCCGCATCATCCACGGCGGCCGAACGAGCTTGAGCGTCGGCCTCTTCGGTGTCGTCCTGAGCACCGTCCTGGGCACCATCATGGGCACGATCTCGGGCTACTATGGCGGCATCGTGGACATGGTCATCCAGAGACTGATCGAGATCATCAGCTCGATTCCCACGCTGCCTCTCTGGCTCGCCCTGGCAGCCATATTGCCAAAGGATTGGCCTTCGACATGGACGTTCTGGGGCATCACCACCGTGCTGGCCTTCATCGGCTGGACCGGCCTGGCGCGACAGGTGCGCGGCATGGTGCTAAGCGTGCGGGAGCGCGATTTCGTCATGGCATCCATCGCGGGAGGAGCATCCTCCAGGCACATTATGTTTCGGCATGTGATCCCCAACGTGCTCAGTCACCTGATCGTGGTGACGACGATGGCAATTCCCGGCATTATCATGGGCGAAAGCTCCCTCAGCTTCCTGGGCCTGGGGATCAAGCCACCCCAGGCCAGTTGGGGCCTGTTACTACGCGACGCGCAGGATCTCCATGCGATCCTGATCTCGCCATGGATCATGGCCCCGGGACTCTGCATCATGCTGACAGTTGCTGCCTTCAACTTCTTGGGAGATGGGCTGCGGGATGCCGCCGACCCATACCAGTAGATCCTGTAGAGGAGCGTGACATGGTGCCAAGAGATATGGGCGACCTGCTACGGGTTGAGGACCTACACGTCGAGTTCCGCACGCATCTCGGCATCGTGAAAGCGGTACGCGGCGTTGATTTCACCATTCGGTCCGGCGAGAAGGTTGGGTTAGTGGGAGAAAGCGGCTGTGGCAAGAGCGTCACAGCTCTGGCGGTGATGCGGCTGGTGCCGCGACCACGGGGTCGCATCAGCCAGGGCCACATCTGGATCTATGGCGATAACACAGCTACCGACGTGGTGCAGCTCGACTATGACAGTGCCGAGATGCGTGCTATTCGCGGTCGAGATATCGCGATGGTATTTCAGGAACCAATGACCTCCCTGAACCCATCCTACACGATCGGTTACCAGATCATGGAAGCAGTGCTTCTGCACCAAAAAACCTCCCACGAACTTGCTAAAGAGATCACCATTGAAGCGCTGCATAGCGTCAATATGCCTGATCCGCGAGAGGTGGTGGATCGCTACCCGCACCATCTCAGTGGTGGCATGAGACAACGAGCGATGTTGGCTATGGCGATGGCGTGCAATCCGCGCTTGCTCATCGCCGATGAGCCGACCACGGCGCTGGATGTGACCGTCCAGGCACAAATCCTGGACTTGGTGAAAGAAGCTTGCGCGCAGCGTGGCATGGCCATCCTTTGGATCACCCATAATCTCGGCGTCGTAGGGGAGCTGTGTGACAGGGCCATGGTCATGTACTTGGGGCAGATCGTGGAAAACGCCAGCGTCGGCACGATCTTTCGCGATCCCAAGCACCCATATACACGTGCGTTGCTCAGTTGCTCTCTGATCGAGACGGAAGTCAGACGGGACCTCGAACCGATCAGGGGGAGCGTACCCGGCCCCTTTGACATCCCGGAGGGGTGTGGGTTTGCCCCCCGTTGTCCATACGCAGAGGAGCAATGCCAGCAGATGCCGCCCATCATCAACATCGGTGACGAGCAGGTCAGATGTTGGCGGCATGCATAGGAGAAGGTGGAGGTGGCCGATGATTGACGGAAACAGCAGGGAAGTCCTCCTTCAGGCTCAGGATTTGAGGACATGGTTCCCCATCAAGCGGGGTTTCCTGCAGATGGTGGTAGGCCATGTGCGCGCAGTGGATGGCGTTGATCTCTTTATCCGGCGCGGCGAGACGCTGGGCCTGGTGGGGGAGAGCGGTTGCGGCAAGACCACCCTCGGACGCACCATCTTGCGATTGGTGAAAGCCACCGGCGGTCAAGTATACTATCGCATCAATGGGGAGATGACCAACCTGCTGGAGATGAATCGCGAGCAGATGTTCCACATGCGGAGGCGGATGCAGATCATCTTTCAAGATCCATTCTCCTCGCTAGACCCACGCATGTCCATCGGCGACATCGTCGGCGAGTACCTGCAGATACACAAGGTACCGAATGCACAGGACAGGATCGTCTCGCTGCTCGAAGCAGTAGGGTTGAGCAGCGAGTACCTCTACCGCTACCCACACGAGTTCAGCGGCGGACAGCGACAGCGTATCGGCATCGCCCGTGCGCTCAGCCTTAACCCCGAGTTCATCGTGTGCGACGAGCCGGTCTCGGCACTCGATGTGTCGGTGCAGGCGCAGATTCTGAACCTGCTGCGTCGCCTGCAACGGGAGATGGGATTGACCTACCTGTTCATCTCGCATGACCTGAACGTGGTCCGACATATCAGCGATCAGGTGGCAGTGATGTATGTCGGCAAGCTGGTGGAACATGGCCCCGTTGATAAGGTATACCGTTCGCCAAGCCACCCTTACACCGAGGCGCTCCTCTCGGCGATACCGCGCTACAAGGACGCCGGTGCGGGTCCGAGCACAAGAATCCTTCTGGAGGGCGATGTGCCTAGCCCAGCGCACCCGCCAGAGGGTTGTCGTTTTCATCCCCGCTGCCGTTATGCACAGGAGATATGTCGGCAAGATGTTCCTGTGCTCAGGCCGATTGGTGCGACGAATAGCCATTATGCCGCCTGTCACTTTGCCGACAAACTTGATCTCAAGGGCTCTGGGCTGCGAGGCTAGGGTATCCCAACGGAAAGCAGCGAAAGGAGCAGTCCGTGGTAGCAGCGACCTCCTTGATCACCGATGCCGAGCACGTTCAAGTTGACTATGCCAAAGATCGCTATGCCGGGCATCCCCGGCAGGGCGGCATCTTTAACTACGGCAATGGCGAGATCGCTATCATGTACAACCGGGCGCCGTGCGCCTACCGAGCGCGGACAGACATCAGCCACAGCGGGCTGAACGGCTACATCAGCCGCGCGCAGGTGATCATGGCGCGTAGCTTTGACGGTGGCCGAACCTGGGACCGCGCCAATGATGTCGTCGTCTTTGATCAGACACGGCCGGCAGGGGAGCGTCGGGCGTATGTGTTGCAGATCGAGAACGACCTCGCTGTCCAGCGCGCCAGGATCGACTTGACCGCGCGGGACACGGCGAGAGGGCCACAACGACCTGCGCCGGAGGGGGAGCTGGCGCCCTGCATCGTGCGAGAGCAAATCGACCTCACGTCGCCAGATGCCGCGATCTACTTCGGGCGCACTCATTTCGGGGACCCCACCCTAATGGTCGAGTTGGGACTCTGCTTTTCGCTCCGTTCGCGCGACCGTGGCAGGACGTGGGAATCGGTGCCGACGCCAATCCGTCCGCCGGCAGGTTATGTCTGGGTGCACAAGGACGGACACCCCCTGGCGCAGATGCCAGATGGCACGCATCTGGGCGCGATGACGGTGCAGCGCGAGGATGGCCTGGGTGGCGTGCACCTCTACGGCTCGGACGACAACGGCCTGAGCTGGGAGCCGTTGGCGCGCATCGCCGCCGACCCAACCGGGGACGGGCGCCCCACTTATGCCGGTCTGCTCCTGCTCCCCTCCGGCCGCCTGCAAGCCTACATGCTGCACATCAACGGCCTACGCGACGCCATCCAGATGAATTACTCCGATGACGGCGGCTATTCCTGGTCAACGCCCAAACCTATCGTGCGTTGGGGGCAATCCCCGTGGGTGAGCCGGCGGCACGGCAGCCAGAGCAGCTACGGCCCGACAGGCAAGTTCTATCGCTCTCCGTGGCCGATGCGGCTGGCTGATGGGCGAATCGTTGTCATCTTTGGCCGGCGCAAGGTGCCATATGGGATTGGGCTCATCGTCAGCGAGGACGACGGCCAGACATGGAGCCAAGAGCAGGTGTTGCGCGATGACGCCAGCACGCCCGATATTGGCTACCCGGTGGCTACTGAGACCGCGCCGGGGCGCATCTTCACCGCATACTACTACACGCTCGACGACGGAAACGGTTTTTGCGGAACACGCTTTATCGCGGGCAGTCTCTTTGGAATCCGTTGAAGATGCCGAACGCGGGGATTGTCGCCAGAATGCCAAATCGCAGGTAGCGCCCATGGGTGAAAGGATAAAGAGATGAGTGCAGACGACCGGGGTTTTCTCAAGGACATCCATCACGTCACAGTGGATTATGCCAGGGATCGCTATGCAGGCCATCCGCGCCAGGGAGGCATCTTCAACTTTGGCCATGGCGAAATCGGCGTGATCTACAACCGCGCTACCTGTCGCTACGAGGTATTGTCGGATATACAGCATGACTATGGTGGCTATCACAGCCGCGCGCAGGTGATCATGGCACGCAGCTACGATAACGGGCAGACTTGGGATCGCGCAAATGACGTTGTGATCTATGACGAGTCGGCACCCCTCGAGGTGCGTCAGGCTTTTCTGGCGCAGGGCGCCAGCCCCTCGGTCGCACGGCTGGACATCAACCTGGCTTCCCCTGATACGGCGATCTACTTCGGGCGAACCTATACGGGAGAGGGCGATCCCCCGGCGATGGTTACTTTCGCGATCCGTTCCACCGATCGGGGCCACACATGGGAAGCCGTGCCAACCCTCATTCGCGCGCCTTCCGGACATGCCACAGTGCACAAGGATGGCCACCCGCTGGTACAGATGCCCGACGGGACGCAGTTAGCGTCCATGAGTGTCGGCACACCCGGCGGCGGCGTGTATCTCTACGGAACGGATGACAACGGCCTCAGTTGGGAGCCCCTGGCACGCATCTGCCAAGACCCCACCGGCGATGGGAGGCCGACGTATGCAGGCCTGCTCCGACTGCCATCCGGCCGCCTCCAGGCTTACACGCTGAACATAGACGGCCTGCGGGATGCCATCCAGATGAACTACTCTGATGATGGCGGCTACTCTTGGTCGGAGCCGAAGCCAATCGTGCGGTGGGGCGAGTCGCCTTGGCTGGCACACCGACGGTCAGAGCATGCCGGGCGCGGCCCACGCGGCAAGTTCTATCGCTCTCCATGGCCGCTGCGGCTGGCCGATGGGCGGATCATCGTGATCTTCGGCCGGCGCAAGCTGCCATATGGCATTGGGGTGCTCATCAGCGAGGATGATGGACGCACCTGGAGCTCGGACCAAGTTTTGCGCGCCGACGCCAGCACGCCGGACATCGGCTACCCTGTCGCCACGGAGATCGAACCTGGGTGCGTCTTTGTAGCATACTATTATACCCTGGATGATGGCAACAACTTTGGCGGCACACGGTTCATCGCCGGATCGTTTTTCCGCATCATATAGGCAGATTACCCGGGCCGCCTTCCGGAGCAGGATGCGGGTGGGCATGTGGGACAGCGCTTTTGGCCCTGCTGGTGACCCGAAATCCGCTACGCTTGGCCCATGTGGATTCGAATCCCATCCGCCCCACTGCCGCCTGTAATGGTCAAAGTCCCCTCTCATACCACTACTTTTATAGTGTGAGAGGAGGCTTTTCCGTGTCTGAGACAAGAACGCGCTGCGAGACCTTCGGGTCGCCGAATTCGGATAGTGTATCCTTCCGTGCGGAATTTGTGGATTTGACAAAGGCGTGATCTGACTGCATAGAGAAGCATCACCAACTCGAAGCAGGAGGGCACGCCTTATGGGTAGGAAAGTACACATTTCCAGAGTTGTTGTCAAGGAAGGATTGAGTGGCTATCGTTTCTATCAAGAGGTGCTCGGGCAATTGCAGGAAGGGATCAAGGAGTATGTGACTGCGGCGCTGAACCAAGCGCTGGATGAGGAAGTGGATCATCTGCTTGGGCGAAAGGCTTACGCGCGGCGGGACGAGCGGAACCAGCGACGGGTGAAGGCGGTGTGTGTGGGTTGCGGGTCGCGGCGGCAAAAAGATTTTCTGCGCAATGGACACAAGCTTCGTGGCTTGGTGACCTTGTGGGCGTCGCTGACGGTTTTGATGCCGTGATTGCGCTGTGGTCGCTGTGGTGGGACGGTAAGCATGGCTTACGAGACGATCAAGCCACGGCAAAGGGTCTGGGCTGACATTGGGGAGGAGACGCGCACTGCCTGTGGGGTTGGGCAGAGCTTGCACGAGAGCAAAGGGCAACTGGATCGTTGTTTGCGCACCTCTTTTGGCTTACGGATGTTGAACGAGCAGGTGCGCGAGATGGCCAAGTTGGTCGCGGGATGGCAAGAGGGGGAGTTGGTGTCGCCACCGGTGTTGTTGCTGGACGCGCTCTGAATGCGGGTGATGAAGCCGAATGGGCGGGTACGGCGAGACAAGAAGGGGCGGAAACGGCAGCGGAAAGGGTTGTTTTGGCTGCCGGTAATGGTGGGGTTGGGGCTGTGGCCGGAGGAGAGGGAGAAACGCATTCTCGATTGGCAGATCGGGACAGGGCCAGGGGAAGATGCGCAAAGCTGGATCAAGCTGCTCACGCGCCTGGAGGAGCGTGGGGTACGTGGGAGCAAGGGATTGCGCTTGATCATCCACGATGGCGGCGCCGGGCTAGAGGAAGCCCTGGGCGAGGTGCATTTCGCCGCCTTGCGCCAACACTGCTTG
This sequence comes from Chloroflexota bacterium, assembly GCA_019873665.1. Lineage (GTDB taxonomy): Bacteria > Chloroflexota > Anaerolineae > JAAYEA01 > JAAYEA01 > JAIOAV01. Next base: position 235 of record JAIOAV010000034.1, on the reverse strand, counting down.
TTTCACAAGCTGCGCAATGTACTGCAGGCGATCAGCTTTCCTGATGAGGTGCAGAAGGAGGAGGCGCGACGCGTGCGCCGACTGCTCTTGCAGGAAGCCAGCGCGATCTGGCAGGCAGCAGACAAAGAGAGCGCACGACAACGCCAGGAGGCGTTCTGTTTGCGCTGGACGCAGCGCCAGCCAAAGGCTGTGGAGACCCTCTGCCGTGATTTTGCCGATACCCTTGCCTTCTATG
>JAIOAV010000033.1 GCA_019873665.1 Chloroflexota bacterium | reverse complement strand
CCTGGCGGTCTCCCTGACGGATGCCGAGATCGCCCAGTTGGTGGCGTCCATCCAGGCGCAGGCGGGACAGGCGTGATGTGGCAGCGCACCATCCTGCTGGTCAACCCACCCAGCCCGCCGGGCGCCACCGCGAATCGCGAGGGCGCGGGAGGCCTAGGCTATCTCGAGCACGTCGCGGCAGGCTTCACCTATCCGCCACAAACCATCGCCGCAACGGCGGCGGCGCTGCGCGCCGCCGGCTGGGCGCCGCGCATCCTCGACGCTGTCGGCGAGGGGCTTGATCTGGCGCAGGCGTTACGTGCGTTGCGCGATTCCACCGCGGCCACACTCGCCGTGTTGATCTCTCACGACACCCTCGCGGGCGACATCGCATTTCTGAATGCCCTCCGCCAAGAGCTGCCAGAACGACAGCTCCTGGCGTTTGGTATCTCGACAGTGCACGCGCAGGAGAGGCTTAGCCAGGAGACGACCCTCGATGGCATTCTGCTGGGCGAGCCTGAGCTGGCGGTCGGCGCTGCCGCCGCGGCGCTCCATGACTCGTCCGCGGCGGACAGGCCATTGCTCCTTTCCCCTGACGGCTTGCCTGTCGGCGGATACGATGAGCACGGCCTCATCGCGGATCTGGATGCCCTGCCCGTTCCCGCGTGGGACCTCACGCCGGTGGAACGCTATCCGTTTCTGACCATCATGGCGAGTCGCGGCTGCGATGCCACCTGTCGCTACTGCCCGTACGTGGTGGCGCAAGGGAGCCGGTTTCGTCCCCGCGCGCCGGAGCGGGTGGTCGAGGAGATGGTGTGGCTGGCGAAGACGTTTCAGCCACGCCGCGTTGTGTTTCGCGACCCCGTCTTTGCCCGAGATCGGGAGCGCGTGGTCGCCATCTGCGAGGGGATTCTGGCGAGGCGCCCCATCGTCAACCGCAGGCTGGTGCCATGGGAATGCGAGTCGCGCCCCGAGCACCTGAACGAGGCGCTGCTCAAGCTGATGCAGCGCGCCGGATGCTACGGGATCAAGGTGGGGCTAGAAACCGCCTCGCCTTCGCTGCTTTGCTCGTTGCACCGCACCGATGCGCTGGAGGAGGCGCGCCGCTATCGCGAGCAGGTGACGGCCCTGATCCAGACGTGTCGGACATTGGAAATGCGCTGCCACCTCTTTGTCATGATCGGGTTGCCAGGGCAGACCCCGCTCGACTTGCAGGAGACGCTCGCCTTTCTGCAGGACGTGTGCCCGTCGGCGCTCAACATCAAGATGTTTATCTCGTATCCCGGCATCCAGATGTCGCGCGCTGAGCTGGCCAGCATTACGCCGCCGGATGAAGAGGCCGTGCGCGCGCTTTTTCATCTCAAGCGCGCGTGCGAGGGGATCAGGTTGCCACGCCACACACTTTGGCAGCGAGCTCGCGGGTGGTTGCAGCGCCACATGGGAGGCGCGCGCTGATGCGAGCCTTTGTGACCGGCGCCAACGGCTTTGTGGGGACACATGTGGTGCGCGCGCTGCTGGCCGAGGGCACCGAGGTCCGAGCGTTGGTCCGCGAGGTCAGCGATCTGCGCAACCTGCAAGGGCTGGATGTCGAACTCGTCTATGGCGACCTGCGCGACGGCGAGCGCCTCGCGCCTCTCTTGCGCGGCTGTGACGAGCTATATCATGTGGCCGCCCTCTATAGCACGCGGTTGGAGGATGGGCCGCTGATGTACGAGGTAAACGTGCAGGGGACCAAGCACATCCTGCGCGCCGCGCTGGCCAACGGTGTGCGCCACGTTGTGCACACCAGCACCATCGGCACCATTGGCCGCCCCGCCGATGGCTCGCTTCCCACGGAAGCGACGCCCTTCAACCTCTGGGATACGGCGAGCGACTATGTCAAGTCCAAGTATCTGGGGGAACAGGCCGCGTTGGCGATGGCACAGGAGGGCCTGCCGGTGGTCGTCGTCCATCCCACCGCGCCGGTGGGCGCGTATGACCTCAAGCCCACGAGCACCGGCCAGCGCATCGTGGATTACCTCCACGGCAAGCTCCCCTCTTTCGCGCCGGGCGGCATCAACCACTGCGCAGTGCGGGATGTGGCGCAAGGCCACCTGCTGGCGGCGCGGCGGGGCCGTGTTGGCGAGCGCTACATCCTCGGCCACGCCGCGGGCAACCTGCAACTGGCGGATTTCGTAGCGCTCATGGCAGAGATATCGGGAATACGTGTGCTGCTGCCGCGCATGCCGTTGCGATCCCGGCTGCGGTCGCTCTGGCGCCGCGCGGGCGAGACCGGACACCGCCCGCTGGCGCTGACATGCGATCCGACCAAGGCGATCCGCGAGCTGGACCTGCCGCAGACGCCACTGCGCGCCGCGTTTGCCGAGGCGGTGGCGTGGTTCATCGAACACGGGTATGTGAGGGGCTAAATGGCAAGAGACTGGGCGGCGCTGCGGTGGCGATTGAAAAAGCCGATCTTGCAAGCCCTCATGGCCCGCGCTGATTGGCGCGGCTGGGGGCGCATCCCCATGTGGCTGGCCAGCCGGATGGTGGGGCCATACAAGGAGCGTAAGGTGCTGGCCAACCTGAGCGCCAAGCCGTACGTCTCACCGCGCGCGCAGATCAGGTGCGCCCATCTGCACATCGGCGCGAACGCTTTTGTGGACGATGACGTGACGATCTACAGCCACGACGACGGCAAGGGGATCGAGATCGGCGATCGCGTGCATATCCACCGCGGCACCATCATCGAAGCGGGCGCGGGCGGCGGGGTGTTCATCGGGCCTGATACGCACATCCAGGCGAACTGCAACCTGAAGGGCTTTTTGCGCGATCTGCGCATCGGCGCGCAGGTGCAGCTCGCGCCGCAGTGCGCCCTCAGCCCCTACGAGCACGGCGTGCACGACCTGACGCAGCCCATCCGCCTGCAACCCATCCAGAGCCGTGGCGACATCATCGTGGAAGACGATGTGTGGCTGGGGGTGGGCGTCAAGGTGCTGGATGGCGTAACCATCGGCCGCGGCGCGGTCATCGGCGCCGGCGCGGTCGTCACTAAGGACATCCCTTCCTTTGCCATCGCCGCCGGCGTTCCCGCGCGAGTGCTCCGCCGCCGGGGAGAGAGATGACAATATCGTCATCTCTCTCCCTGTCGCTTTTCATGCTGATTTCATCTTTCGCGTGTATATTTGTATAATAGATGTTTGACAGCCATTGCCCGGCCATCAGGATGGGGAAGCGCTTGCCCGACCAGACGGAAAACCAGAGCCGCTTGCGTATATCGGTTGTGATCCCGGTGCATAACGGGGAGAGGACGCTTGCCCAGTGTCTGGCTGCGATCTGCCAGATGGAGCGGCCACCTGATGAGGTGATTGTGGTGGACGACGCCTCCACCGACCGCACGGCAGAGATTGCCAGCCGCTTCCCATGTCGGATCGTGCGCCTGACGGAGAACGTCGGCGCGGCCCGCGCCAAGAACCGGGGCGCGGCGGTGGCGCAAGGGGACATCCTCTTCTTCACGGATGCCGACGTGGTCGTCCCGCCCCAGTTGTTGACGTGGCTGCTGGAAAACTATGCGGACGAGACGGTAACAGGTGTCGTCGGTTTGCTGGGAACCGAGCTGCCATACGAGGACTTTCCCAGCCAGTTCAAGAATCTCTGGATGCATCACACCTATGCCCGCCTGCCCGCGTATGTCGGGCTTTTCTACACCAGCGCGGCGTCAATTCGCCGGGCGGCTTTCGCCGCCGAAGGCGGTTTTGACGAGAGTTACCGGGGCGCTAGCGTTACCGAAGACATGGATTTCGGACAGCGCCTGCTGACCGCCGGATATCGCATCCGCTTCGATCGGCGTCTGGAGGTGCAGCACCTAAAACGCTATGGACTGCGCGAGCTGCTGCGAACCGATCTGGAGCGAGCGCGCGCCCTCACGAAGATCTGGCTGCGCAACAAGCTGGCGCATGTGCCACGCAAGCATTTCGCCTCTGTGCCCTGGTACTCTGCCGCCAGCGTGCCGCTTGCCGGGCTTGGCTTTCTTGGCATCCTTGTGGCCCCCTTCTGGCCCCAGGGAGGGGGCGCGCTGGCCATTCTCAGTTATGCCGCCATCCTGGCGCTGAACTGGCCGTTCCTCTCCTTTCTCGGCCGGCAGCGCGGCTGGCGCTTCTTCCTTCAGGCAGCGCTCTTTTTGCCGCCGGACCTCTTTGTCTCAGGGCTGGGGATCGTGGCCGGCTTCTGGGATGTCATGCGAGGCCGCCGATATTAAGCCAAAATCACAAGCGAGGAGTCAACCTGCTGATGAGCGTACTCAACTATATGCAGTATGCCCCGCGCATATTCTACAAGCGCGGCGCTTCGCCCCTCTACTTTGTCTACTTTGTTACCGACCTGTGTAACGCACACTGCAAGCATTGCCTGCTGGCAGAGCACGACGAGGTGGTGCGGGCCAAAGAGTTGACCATTGATGAGATCGAGAAGGTCTCAGCCAGCATGGACGACATGCTTTTCTTCACGCCCACCGGCGGCGAGCCGTTCCTGCGCAAGGACCTGTCCGAGATCGTGCGCATCTTTCGCACCAACAACCACGCTCTGAATGTGGGCATCCCCACCAACGGCAGCCTGACGGCGCGGGTGGTGGAAACGACCGAGACGATCCTCAAGACATGCCCCGGCATTGATCTGCACATTGACGTTTCCATTGATGATATCGGCGAGGCGCACGACGAGATTCGCGGCTTTCCGGGGCTGTTCGAGCGCGCCACGCACACCTACCGCGAGCTGCGCCGGCTGGAAGCGCACTATCCCAACTTTTCCACCTGCGTCGAGTTCACCGTCTCCGCCTACAACCAGGACCACCTGCTCGATCTCTACGACTATGTAACGCATCAGCTCGGCGCGAATACCGTTTTCACGCTGCTGACGCGCGGCGCGCCGCGCGAGGCCGGCGCCAAGAACGTGGACATCCGCAAGTACGAGGAGCTACATCGCGTCCTGGAGCGCGACAACAAGGCACGCATGCTCTCCGGGTACTACAAGATGCCCTTCTCCGATGTCCTGAACGCCAAGCGCATCGTTCGCCCGCGGATCATCACCAAGACGGTGCGCGAGCAGCGTTACCAGATCCCCTGTTACGCCGGGACGCTGGGCGCGGCGATGTTCAGCCAAGGGCAGGTGCTGCCGTGCGAGCTGCAGGTGGAGCGCATCATCGGCAACGTGCGCGACTATGACTATGATTTCAAGGCGATCTGGTCCAGCGCACGCGCTGAGGAGCTGCGCCGCTACATCCACGACAGCAAGTGCTTTTGCACCTACGAGTGCTTCTTGACGGTGAACATCCTCTTCAACCCCCTGGTGTTGCCCCAGGTCTTCAAGGAGTGGGCTTTGCTCAAAGGCGCCAAGCTGAAACACCGGCTGCTGGGCGGGTCTCCTGATGAGCTGGTGACCATCAAGGCGACCAGCGAGAAATAGGAACGGAGCGAGATGTACAAGGGAAGAAAGATCTCAGTCGTTCTGCCCTGCTATAACGAGGAAGAGGGCCTGCGCATCGTCATGTCCGATATGCCGGGGTTTGTGGACGAGGTGATCGCCGTTGATAACAACTCGGTGGATCGGACGAGTGAGGTGGCGAAAGAGCTGGGCGCGATCGTCATCCAGGAACGCAAGCAGGGGTACGGCGCAGCGTACAAGGCTGGCTTTCGCCATGCGACGGGCGATATCATCGTGGCGATGGACGCCGACGGCACGTACCCGCGCACCTTTATCCCTGTGCTGCTCGACGTGATGTTCGAGCTGGACTTGGATTTCATCACCTGCGACCGCACCGGCCACAAGCTGACCAAATCCAGCAAGCTGCGCGTCTTTGGCAACTGGGTTCTGGGCGTGGCCATGACGCTCCTCTTCTGGTTTCGCATCCACGACTCACAGTCCGGCATGTGGGTGTTCAAGCGTAGCATTCTGCCGCAACTGAACCTCACCAGCGACGGCATGGCGTTCTCGGAAGAGATCAAGATCGAGGCTTTCACCAAGGGTTTTAAAGCAGAAGAGCTGCCGATCTACTATCGCGACCGCGCCGGCGAAAGCAAGCTCAATGTCTGGCGCGACGGCGTGATGAACCTGGTCTTTTTGCTGAAGAAACGTTTTGGCCGCTCAAGGAATACCTTGTCCCAGGTAGCCCAGTCGAACTCGACTGTAGATATCGCCAAATGAGCCGTGTTCTCTCGCGTGTGTGGGATGAGCGCACCCGGCAACACGTGGCAGCACTAGCGCTCTTTGCGCTCCTGACGGCGATCATGACATGGCCGCTGCTCCGACACATCGGCACCGCCTTGCTCGGCCCGCCCCAGGACAACTACTACTACTTGAGCTGGTTCGCTTGGCTGCGACACGCGCTGCACGATCTGCGCCAGTTGACCACCTTCGACCCGGGTGTGTTTCACCCCTTTGGCCACGACTATGCCACTTCCGAGACGACGTGGGCGAATGTCGCCCTTGTCCTGCCGGTGCTCTTGTGGCAGGGTGAAGTCGCCGCCTACAACGTGGCGGTGCTCCTCTCCTTCCTCCTCTCCGGCCTGACCATGTACCTCTTGGTCTACTATCTCACAGGAAACTGGTGGGGTGGCGTCGCCAGCGGCGTGATCTACGCCTTCTGTCCGTATCGGATGGCACATCTGGGCGGTGGACAGCTCCCCCTGCTAGGGACACAGTGGTTGCCGTTGGCGCTTTGGGGTGTCGAGCGGTGGCTGCGGGAAAAGCGTTGGACGGTGGGCATCTGGGTGGGGCTCTTCTACGCGCTGACGGCACTCTCCTCCTGGTACTATGCCTTCATGGCGGGATTGCTGCTGCCCGTCTACATGTTGTGTCGCGCGCGGCCCTGGCGCGCTTATCTGCGGGAGCGGTCGGCCTGGCTGGGCGCGATTGCTGCCGTCGCCATCGCCGCGCTGCTGGTGCTCCCGGCGGTATGGCCCACGATCCGGCTCAGCGGACAAGAGGCGATGTCATACTCGCTGCAATTCGTGGACCGCTGGTCGGGGAGCATCGCCGACTATCTCCTGCCGAATCCGGTCCAGACGTGGTGGGGTAGCATCACCACTCGCTTCTATGCCGGCCAGCGCTACTTCTATGAGCGTGTGCTAGCGCTGGGCTGGGTGCCGCTGCTGTTGGCTGGTGCGGGGCTATGGCTGGCGCGCACAACAGATCACGCAGCCACCCGGCGGCTGGTTTCGGCGCTCGTCTGGCTGGCGGCGATCGCATTTGTCCTCTCACTCGGCACAACATTGCACTGGCGTGACGTGTCGCCGGTGCAAATCCCCGTGCCGGCAGGCGTGGATCGCGCTTTTACCCGCCTCATGTTCAACTGGATCACGCGGTGGGCGCTGAATCCAAGCGAGTACCACTGGAGCGCCGTCGTGCCCGGCCATATCGTGCTGCCGTTGCCGGCGCTCCTATTTTACCTGTACGTGCCTTTTTCCAACGCCATGCGCGTCTGGTCGCGTTTTGGCTTTTTCGTCATGCTCGTCGTCGCCATCCTTGCCGGCTTCGGCGTGGGAGCATTGGTGCGGCGCTGGCGCGGCTGGCGGTCCTGGGGCATTGGCACGGCACTGGTCGCGCTGATCGCATTTGAGTATCTGGTCACGCCGTTTCCCTATGGCATATCGGAAGTACGCGCACAGCCTGCCACCGCCTGGCTGCAGGCGCAGGCGGACGATGGGGCCGTGATGGAACTGCCGCTGAGCCGCGCGCTCAGTGGGCCATCTCTCTATGCCGCCTACACGCATGGGAAACGCATCGCCCACGGTTATGGCACGTTCTTCCCACAGGAGTGGGTTGCGCAGCGCGCGCTGCTGGAGGCTTTCCCATCTGCCGAGTCGCTGGCATTGTTGCAGGAGTGGGGTGTGCGTTACGTGCTGCTGGCAGCAGAGAGCTTCGGCGAGGCGTGGGAGCTGGTGGCGCAGCAGGCAGGGGCTTCCTCCGAATTACGCCTTGTCGCCATCTTGCCGGAAATGGAGCTATACCAACGAGACCGTTGGTTCGTTGCCACGCGGGGGACGGCCCTCCCCTTCGCTGCCGAGACCGTCTATGTCTATGAGGTGGTAAAGCGCTGAATTGTCAGTCCGCCGCGCTTTTGGTATAATATGAGGTCATCCGAGGAAGGGCTCTGTCAGAGAGGCATTGAGACGAAAAGGATGTCTGGCGAAAACTGCATATTTTGGCCTTGCGCTGGTTACGGTAGCGGGCCTCCTTCTCGCCGCCTATGCCTTTCTCATCGAGCCGTACCGTCTGCAGGTAACAGAGCTGGAGCTGCCTTTTCTGGATCTGCCGGATGGGATGGAAGGGCTGCGTATCGTGCAGATCAGCGATACGCATATCAGAACAATAGGAGACTATGAGCGGCGGGTGCTGGCACGCCTGCACGAGCTACAGCCGGACATGATCGTGCTCACCGGCGATCTCGTGGAAAACGCCAGCGCCTATAGCATTTGGTCGGAGCGCGTCGCCGCGATGGGCGAATTTCTCGCCGGGCTACCCAATCCACGCTACGGCATCTGGGTAGCGCGCGGCAACGCTGACCTGACGCGATATGGCGGGCATAACGATCTTTGGGTGCGCGAGGTGCAATCGCGTGGCGCCAATCTGCTGATCAATGAAGCTGTGCGTCTCGAGGTCGGCGGCGGTGAGGTGTATATATTGGGCACCGACTTTGCCACGCTGCCGCCGGATTTCGCCGCCGACTGGCGGACCGTCTATATGAAGGGCAACGTCGCGTTGGCTGCGGGGCCCAGCAACGGCAACTCGTTCACGCACTATGTGGCGGAGGGGTGGCCGCAAGCGGAGGGTGCCAACGGTTACGAGTTCAGCGGCCGCCTGCAATTCACCGATCGCGATGACGGCATCGGCGTCCTTGTCGGCTCACGCTTTCCCTGGGGCGAGGATGTCTTCTACCGGGTGCGCCGCTATCAGGACGCTCCCGCCTGGGATTTCGCGCCACGCGGCGCGGAATTCGTCTCTGGCAGCGCGAACAGCGGCATCCAGCCAGAGCCAAACCGTTGGTATCGCTTCCGCGTGCGGTGGGAGCGTGTCGGCGACCATGTGCAGTTTCAGGCGCGATTCTGGCCGGATGGCGAGGCAGAGCCGGCAAGTTGGCCCATTGACTGTCTAGCGCGCGAAAGCCACCCGGACAGCCAGGCGCGCGGCGGGGCGATCGGTTTTTGGGCGGTGGGGCCGGGCTGGAAGTACTTCGACGATCTAGAGATGTGGCCTTTGGATGCTATGCCTTCGTCGGGCGAGGCATGGTATCGCGAGGATTTCGAGGGGTACCGTTACTACGAGAATGTGCCGCAGTGGCTGGACTACGGTGCGAACGAGGGGAACTTGGCCAAGGCGCTGCAGGACGTGCCGCGTGACGCTTTCAGCATTTTGCTGGCGCATTCGCCGAGCAGCATCATAGAGGCGGGCGCGGCTCAGATTGATCTGGTGCTATCCGGCCACACACATGGCGGCCAGATCAAGCTGCCGATTATCGGCCCGATCTATGCGCCGACAGATTACGTTCGCAAATACAACGAGGGGCTGTTCCGTTACCGAGATTCCTGGCTCTATGTGAATCGCGGCATCGGCACGCGCGCCTTGCCGGTCCGATTCCTTTGCCCCCCGGAGATCACTGTGATCACGCTGCGCCGGGAATGAGTGGACGCAGCCACTAGGTGACATCATCCTACAGAAGGTATAACGCATGTCATCCTCACATCGCGATCACGTATCACGCCGTGTACTGCCCATCCTGACCCTCGTCGGGCTGCTGGCGACTCTGGTGGGTATCTGGGGCGCTCTCTGGCGCACAGGGCCGCTGCAAGTAGCCGCGCAGGGAGACCTTGCCCATGCCTCGCTGGCCGGTAGCTATGTCCTCAGTTTCCAACGGGGATCAGGTTATACAGGCGTCAGCGATACATACCTTGACGGGGTGGACCCCACGGCGAACAAGGGCACGCTCGCCGAGATGTATATTCGGCGGAGTGGCGAGTGGCGACCGCTGATCCGCTTTGACATCTCGGTCATCCCGCCCGGCTCCATCGTCACGCAGGCGCGGCTGGAACTCTATGTCAGTGCGGTAGGATATGGCGACACGACCAAAGATCTCGACGTGACGGCATATGTGCTGAATCGCGCCTGGGCGGAGAACGAAGCCACCTGGATCATGGCGACGGCCGAGACCGACTGGAACACACCCGGCGCAGATGGCCCCATCTCCGATCGGCTGACGACCGTCATCGCCACCAAGACGCTCCGTCCGACCGATCGCGGACAGTATGTCTATTTGGACGTGACTGCCGCCACCCAGATGTGGGTGAACAACCCACAAAACAATCACGGCCTGATCCTCATCGGCGCTTCGGCTTATAACACCGGCTACCGTTTCGCCTCATCCGATAACGGGATCCAGCAGTACCGGCCCCGGCTGATGGTCAGCTACGAGGGGGAAGCCCCCCTTCATACGCCCACGCCCACTGCCACGCTGACCTCCACGCCGACGCCGCAGAACTTGAACATCATCACCTCCTCCGTCGGCGGCTGCATCGGGGCAGGGACAGGCCATGCTGACCGAACCAACATCCTCCTCTTCTGGGAGGGAACCGCGTGGTCTGCCGAACTGCTCATGGACCTCGCCAACGTCGAGTATGAGCACAGCATCTACATCAACGACCATTATGTCGGCAAATCGGTGAAAAACACGGGCGGCTCGTATTGCGAGACAGGGCGCACCAAACAGTGGTCATTCGATCCGGCTATCCTGGTCAACGGCTGGAACACCATCCGCGTTACGAACGACGGGGCGTACTGGGACGGCTGGACGGCGAATAACATCAGGATCCGGCTGGTGGGCGCGGTGCTTGCGCCAGTTTGGCAGGACATCAAATACGGCTCCCGGCCCCCCAATGAGCTCTGGGCCAAAGTGCAGCTCCCCATCGGCTATACGCCGGACACGCCGCGGCCGCTCGTCGTCGTGCTACACGGCTGGTCATCGAATGTTGCCAGCGCTTCCACCAACGCGCTGCTGGATTACGCTATGGCGGCCAACGAGAAGGGATGGATACTCGTCGCGCCGCAGATCGTCGGGCAGCATAGCGCCAGCATCGGCATCCAGAGCGACATGATGCAGGTCGTCAACTATATGAGGCAGAACTATGCCGTGGATCCCCGTCGCATCTACATCACAGGGACCTCCATGGGCGCGGGCATCGCGGCCGTCGTCGCCGCAAAGTACCCGGATGTCTTTGCCGCGCTGGCGGAGGAGCGCGGCCCGACCGACCTGATCGAGTGGTACTATGACGCCAAACAGAATTCTGCCACGTATAATAGCGTCATGTACAACGAGATCGGCGACCCACAGCTCACGAGTTTTGAATACTTGCGCCGCTCCGTCCGCCAGCTCGCAATGAACCTCAAATACGTGCCCGTACTAATCACGCATCCCACATCGGATCAGATCGTGTTTGTCAAACATGGCCAGCAGTTTCGCAACGCGCTGCAACAGTATGGCGCAGAGGTTGTGGAATATCACGAATACCCTGGCGGACACAGCGACTCTTTTCCGGGTGATGAGCAGTTACGGCGCTACCCTTATGGCATCCTCGACTTCTTCGATCGGTACTCCTTGCCAGAGACCCCGCCGCATTCGCTGCACATCCGTAACGATGAAGCGCTCAAGTCCTACTACTGGCTCACGATCCAGCAGGCCATCGTCGGCCCCTACACGCTGAAGGCGCATTGGACTGAGGTGCAGACGCACTATGACCCGAATATCGGCGGCATCTGGGCCACCGTCTACGATGATATCACGGACAATTACACTTCCGCCAAGGGATACGATGTCTATCTGGCCTTTGACCTGGCCCGTATGGGGCTGGAGACGCACAGCAGCTATGCCGTCGAGATCTATGTGCCGGAGACGGGCAAGTTCGAACAACAGCACCTCAACCCTGCCAGCGGGCGACTGACAGTGCACCTGGTGGGGCGCACACGCCCCACCCACTTCCAGATAAGTATCTCCGCGCAAGGGATGCCCGGCACGACCAAACAAACGCTACGGGAATCGGAGGCCTATGCTGGGACGAGTGATACATATATGCTGCAATGGCAGGAGTGGGACAACTTTGGCCACGATGAGGTCATGAACATCAGCTCCGCGACCAAGTCGGCATTGATCCGCTTCGATCTCTCGTCGCTCCCTTCGCCTCTGATTGTCAAGGCCGCCCATCTCTATCTCTGGACCGGCTTTGGCGATCATAGTATAGACGTCAGTGCGTATCGGGTGCTGCGTGCCTGGAGTGAGGCGGAAGCGAGTTGGCGCATGGCACAAGCGGATACGCCATGGGGGATCCCTGGCTGCAACGATACCACCAGCGATCGCCTCGATACGCCCGCCGCCATGACCACCTTTAGCGCTCAGAACACGGAGTACAGCTTCAACTTGCGCGACCTGGTGCAATACTGGGTGAACCATCCGGAGCAGAACCATGGCGTTTTGCTCAGAGGCACGGGCACCGGCTCGTACCAGATCCGCAGCTCCGAGTACAGCTATAACGCCGCGCTTCGCCCCCGGCTGGAGATCGAGTATATCGTCGCCACACCGTCGCCGACGCCGACCAACACAGCGATCCCGACACCGACCGCCAGTCGTACCCCCACGCCGACGAAGACCAGCACGGCGCTGCCGGGAGCAAGCCCGACGCCCACCTGGACGGCGACACCGACCGTTACTGGCACTTGGGAGCCGTTGCCCACGGCTACAGGGACCGCCACAGCCACCATCACCGCGACGGCAACTCCCTCTGCCACAGCCACTGGTGCTGGCTATGCCGTGTACGGATATGTTTGGTATGATCGCAATGGGGACGGTGAGCACACTGCAGACGAACCCCCCTTCCCGGGGGCGGAGATCAGCCTGCGCGTTCCCGGCACCTATGAGGAGCGTGCGCGCCAGATCACCGGCAGTGATGGAACCTATCGCTTTAACGGGCTAAGCGGGGGGCAGTATGCGGTGATCGCGATTGTGCCGCCAGGCTACGAGGCGACCACCTCACGCGCCGCCACCGGCTTTATCCCGCCGGATATGCAGACTCGCTTTGGCATGCGCGCGCTGTCCACGCCAACGATTACAGCCACGCCAACGTCCACCGAGATCGCAACGGCCACACCGACCGAGACGCGTACACCCAAACTCGAGTCGCCAACGCCTACCATGACGCCGATCTATACCCATGCGATGCATCTTCCATGCATCAGAAAGTAGCGACCTGACGCATATGAAAGTCTGTTTTGTCTATCCCGACATTGGCGGCATCGAGCATTATGGCACCCGCAAGTTCTACCACGGCATCGGTTACCTGTCCGCGGTGCTCAAGGAAGCGGGACATGAGACGGCGCTGGTATATCTCTCGCAGGTGCCAAAGCACGATGACCTGATCCAGCAGATCGCCGCACTATCGCCCCAAGTGGTGGCGTTCTCCTCGACGACGCACCAGCATCCGTACGTAAACACCTGCGCCGCGTGGCTGAAAGAGGACTTGCCTGACATCTACCTCGTCTCCGGCGGCATCCATCCCACCCTTGTGCCGGAGGAGGTCGTGGCGGACGGGAATCTTGACGCCGTCTGCGTCGGTGAGGGGGAGTATGTGCTCCTGGACCTGGTCAATGCCCTGGCAGGTGGGCGCAGCTACCGTCACATCGAGAACCTCTGGGTGCGCGACCGGCAAACAGGAGATATCACGCGCAACAGCCTGCGGCCACTGATCACAAACCTCGACGTCTTACCCTTCCCCGACCGTGAGCTGTTCGACTATGAGCGGATTCTGGCGCAGAACGGCTATCAGGCGGACATGCTGGCAGGACGCGGCTGCCCCTATAACTGCTCTTACTGCTGCAATCCGGCGCTCAAGGCGCGTTACCGGGGGCTGGGCAAGTATGTGCGCTTTCGCGGCGTGGAGAATGTGCTGGCAGAGATCCGACATCTGCAGCAGCGCTACACCATTCGCTCGCTCAACTTTCAGGATGACACCTTTACGCTGGACGAACGGTGGACCGCCGAGTTCTGCCGCGCTTACAAAGCCTCATTCCAACTCCCCTTCTGGATCAACACGCGGGTCGAACGGCTGAATGAGGAGATGGTGCGGCTGCTGGCCGAGGCGGGTTGCCAAGGGGTGCGCATTGGCGTCGAGTCGGGGAATGAGTGGTTACGAAGCAAGATCCTCAAGCGGCAGATGACCAACGATGATTTCCGCCATGCCTTTCGCTTGCTGCACAGGTACGGCCTGCAGGCATACACCTGTAACATGATCGGCGTGCCCGGCGAGACAGCCGAGATGATCGCCCAGACGATCGAACTGAACCGCGAGCTTTCGCCTACCAAGTTCCAGTATTCGGTATTCTATCCCTACCCGATGACAGAGTTGTATGACATTTCGGTCCGAGAGGGCTATCTGCAGGATGAGGGTAAGGGCGCATTGCATGGCTACTATGAGCGGGAGAGCATCTTGCGCCTGCCGACTCTATCGGCGGCAGAGCTGGCCGAGGGGTACGATCGCTTTGGCGAGCTGCGACATGAGCTCCAACTCAAGCAGCAAAGCCCCTGGAAGTATCGGCTTTACCGTGCTGCGGTGGCACTAAGCGGCGGCGATGCGCTCAAGGCGCGGCGACGGATAGACGCGCTGCGGCGGGGGCTGTCCTTCCGCCGGGGCAAGCGCGCTGCGCCAAAGGAAACCGGGAGCGGGGCCGAGTGAACCTAGCCGAGTACTATGATGACTACTGGCGCAAGATCGGGGAGACCTTCGACTTGGCGCGTCTGGCGCTGATTGCCGATCGGATCACGCCGGGTGAAAACGTGCTGGAGGTGGATTGCGGGCCTGGAGTCCTAGCGGAGATGATGCGCGAGCGCGGTGCGCATGTTACCGGCACCGATATGTCCGGCGTGGCGGTGGAAAAGGCGCGTGCCAAGGGGTTCGCCGTCACGCAGGTGAACCTGGACACCGAAAAGCTGCCATTCCCCGATGGGAGCTTTGACACCGTGATCTCGAACTCGGCTATTGAACATCGCTTTTATTTTGACCGCCCGTTGGACGAGTGCGCTCGTGTGCTGCGCAAGGGCGGCAAGTTCATCCTCTGCCTGCCCAATATCGCCCACTGGCGGTGCCGGCTCTGGCTTCTCTTCGGACGTTTTCCTTACCTTCGTAACTCGCCCACCGACCTGACGCATCTCCGCTTCTTCACGATTCACGAGGCGGAAGCGCTCTGTCGCGAACGTGGCATCCGTATCCTGGAGCGAGACGGGAGCGCCAGTCTCTGGGTGAAGGGTTTCTATCCCTCCCTGCTGCGCCGTCCCGTGCTGCGCGACATCTACACATGGCTGGCGCGCAAGTGGCCGTCGCTCTTTGCCCGCGACTTTGTCCTAGTGGGGCGAAAGGAATGAGATGACCGTCAAGCGCCAGACCGCTGTGAGCATTTTCTGGCTGGGTGTGGCCACAATCGTCACACGGGCATTCTCGGCGCTCCAGATGCTCATCCTGGCCAAGTTGCTTCTGCCAGCGGATTTTGGCCTGGTGCAAGTCGCCACGCTGGCGATCAGCTCGTTGGAGCTGTTTCGCGAGCTGGGCTTTGGCTCGGCGCTGATCTACTGGCGGCGGGAGGTGGAGGATGCGGCAGATACCGCCTTCTTGATCATCCTCTCCAGTAGCCTTCTCATCTATCTGATCGCCTTCTTCGGCGCAGAGCCGCTCATGCAACTGATCAGCAAGGATGCCGCGGCGGCCATACAGGCGGTGCCGGTACTGCGCGCCCTCGCCCTGACCACTGTCATCTCCTCTATAGGTCAGGTGCCGATCATCCTGCTGGCCAAGGACCTGAATTTCCGCCTCAAGATCATCCCGGACATGTTCGGCGCGATCGGCGGCGGCATCCTGGCAATCGCGCTGGCGCTGGCGGGGTTCGGCGTCTGGAGCCTGGTAACGGGCTATGTGGTGGAGGCCTTGATCGTGGCGGTAGCGGTCTGGTTCGTATCTTCGTGGCGACCGCGATGGCGACTGCGTTGGACCATCGCCAAAGAGATGTTTGCCTATGGCAAGAGCATCGTGGGCAGCCAGATTCTGGTGTTTCTGATCACCCACATAGATGATGCTTTTGTCAGCAAGCTATTGGGGCCAGCATCGCTCGGCCATTACGGCTTTGCGTACAACACGTCCAATCTGCCAGCCACGCATATCACGCGCCTCGTCGGCCAGGTTACCTTCCCCGCCTTTTCCAAAGTACAGGATTCGCTGGAGACCCTACGCGACATCTATCTCAAGACGACACACTACGTCTCGCTCGTCTCGGTCCCCGCAGCTATCTGCATTATCGCCTTTGCGCCCGAGTTCATCCACGATGTCTATGGCGACAAGTGGGTGCCGGCCATCGTGCCGCTGCAACTGCTGGGCATCTATGGCCTGATCCGTTCCGTGGCGGCGAATATGGGCAATGTGTTCAAGGCGGGTGGCAAGCCGCAATGGCTGATGGGCATCGCTCTGTTCCGCCTCGTCCTGACCGTGGCCGGTCTCTATCCGGCCACGTATTACTATGGCATTACGGGTGTCAGCGCCCTTTCAGCAGCCATCGCCGTGCTGGATTTTGCCATCTCGCTCGTGTTGACAAACCGCATCGTCCAGATGACGGTCGGGCAGTTCATGTGGATGCTGTTACCGATTCTCGTGAACGCGACGGTAGCGGCAGCGGTCGCCAAGGTAGCGTATCCGCAGCTACGCTTTCTGCCGGTGGCGGTTGCCTTGCCGCTAGCGGGCGTTATCATGTTGATTGCCTATGGGCTGCTGACATGGACAACCGATGCGGAATCTCGCCAGATGGCCCGCACCCTTTGGCGAGAGGCGCGGCGGCGCGGAGGGCAGTTCGTGGCCTGGGCCAGCGCCAAGGTGTTGCGCAAGGGGGCAGCGTGAAAGTCCTGTTCGTGTCGCGCGTCGAGATGAATCCCTACGTCTCGCTCCTGGCTGCGGGGATGGAGCGGGCTGTGCCCGGCACGCACTGCGCCATCGTGCGCGATCTGTCGCCGCGACAGGTGTGGCGGCAACGCCACACGCTGGATGTCATCCATCTCCACTGGGCAGAGCTGTTATACGCCTCCGGGAACTGGCGAGGGGCGTGGCTCAAGTGGCTCCGGCTGGCCGTCTCTCTCTTGCTGGCAAAGGGGAACGGCGTCTGCTTGGCGTACACGGTGCACAATATCGCGCAGCACGAGGGACAGTATCCGACACTAAATCGGCTGGCCAATGCGCTGCTGTTCCGCTGCGTGGATGTCATCCACGTGCACGATGAGCAGGCGCGGCAACAGGTGGTGGCGCGATTTGGCCGTCGCCGGGGCGTGGCGCTCATCCCGCACGGCAATTACCTGCACTATCCGAATCACTGCTCGCGGGCAGAAGCACGGGCTCGGTTCGGATGGGGGGACGATCTCTTCGTCTATCTGGCATTGGGGCAGATTCGACCATACAAGGGGATTGAGGAGCTATTGGCCGCGTTCGGGCGGCTGCCAGAGACAGATAGCCGCCTGATCATCGCCGGGCATGTGCACGACCCCGCATACGGCGCGCAAATTCGCGCGCTCGCCGCGGCGGATGCGCGTGTGGTGCTGTATGATCGCTTTGTGCCCGATGAAGAGATCCAATACTGGATGAACGCCAGCGATGTGTGTGTGCTGCCATACCGGCACGTCACCACATCAGGTGCGGCGCTTCTGGCGTTCTCGTTTGGCAAGCCGGTGATCGCGCCCAGGCTGGGAGATTTCCCGCAACTGGTGGGCGCGACGCGCGGGATTCTGTACGATGCGCCGGAGGATCAGCCCGCGGCGCGTCAGGAAGGGCTGTACGATGCGTTGCGCCTTGCCCGCAAACTGGATCTGCGCTCGGCCAGTGATGCGGCCTGGGCCAAGGCGCGCGAGCTCGACTGGGTCACCATTGGCCGCCAACATTTGGAAGCGTACGCGCAGCAGCCCCGATGCGTCCGCCGTCTCCCTAGGCAAGGGGGCCCGAGATGATCGAGGGCGAAAGCATCCTCTGCTTTGCGCCGGAGCGGTGGCAGCATATCTGGCGTAACCGGCACCAGATCATGTCGCGGCTAGCGCAGCGGAACCGCGTGCTCTTTGTGGAGCCGCGCCCATATCTGCGGAATGTGTTGCGCGACGTGCGCCGCGGCAGGGTCGGGCTCTCGGATCTCCGACAGCCGCTGGTAACGCACATCCAGGACAATCTCTGGGTGTATCACCCGCCGCTCTATGTGCCGATCAGCGGGCGCTTTCCCTTGGGCGCGGCGTTGCGCTGGCTGCGCGAGACGCAGATGAAAGGCGTGATGCGTCGCCTCGGTTTCTCTGCGCCGATCCTCTGGTTATACCGGCCTCATATGGTGGACGTCATCGGTCGTTTTGGCGAAAAGCTGGTTATCTATCATATCGTGGACGAGTACGCAGCGTACGAGGCCGAGTTCACTGCTGTCTACAGCGATGCGCGCCGTGAACAGGTGGAGCAGGCAGAGCGGGCATTGGCAGCCCGAGCTGACCTGGTGATCGTTACATCCGAATCGCTCCTGGAGCGCAAGAAAGCGTTCAACCCGAACACTCACTGGGTGCCGAATGCAGTGGATTATGCTGCATTCGCCCGCGTCGCGGACGAGAACCCGCCCCCGCCGGCGGACGTCGCTTCCCTGCCGGCGCCTGTGATCGGGTATGTGGGCGCCATCAACGAGAAGCTGGACTATGACCTGTTGCGGCAGGTGGCAGAGACGTACTCACAAGGCTCGCTGATCCTGGTCGGGCCAGTGGATTTGCGGCTGGATTTCAGCGGATTGCAGAAAATCAGCCTGCCCAACGTGCACCTGCTCGGCGCCAAGCCGGTTACAGAGGTGCCACGTTACGTGCACGCCTGTCAGGTTTGCCTCATGCCATACAAGCGGAACGAGTGGACGGCGCATATCAACCCGCTCAAGCTCTACGAGTATCTGGCCTCGGGGCGACCCGTCGTCTCGACGGCCATTCCGGCGGTGCGTGGTTATGAAGACATCATCTCGGTCGCTGACTCTCCGGAGAGCTTCTGCCAGCAAATCGGCGTCGCGCTCGCCGAAGACGAGGCGGAAGCGCGCCGCGCGAGGATGGCGCTGGCGGCACAGAACACCTGGGAGATGCGCGTGGCGCGCATAGGGGAGCTGGTGAATTTGACTCTTTTGCACAAAGGCGTGTAGAATATATGATTGCAGGCGCGAGAAGCGGCTCTCAAGCCAACCTATGGCCATCTAGGAAAGGAAGCGCGGGATGGATGTAACTGAACTGCTGACATATCTCCGCATCATCGGCAAACGTCTCTGGCTGATCTTGCTGTTGGTGGTCGTTACGGTGGCCGTAATCGTGGCCATGGTAGTTACCGAGCCGCCTGTCTACCGTGCCACGGTGCGCTTGCAGGTGATTGCCTCCGATCCGCTCTTTTCGCCGACGGGTACGGCATCCTACCAAGACCTGATAGACGCGCGTGATGACTTTGTCGGCGCGCTTTCCAGCACCCAGGTGGCATGGGAGACAGTCAGCGATCTGGAGTTGGGAATCGATGCCATCAGTCTGCTCAGCCATGTCGCCATCAGCAAGGAAGATGTGTACGTAACGGTCAATGTGGAGGCGGAGACGCCCGAGATGGCTTTTCAGATCGCGGAGACGCATGTCAACAAAGCCCTCGAGTATTATCGGGCGGAACGAGCGCGCCCCGCGCAGGTCTTTCGCAACTTTTTGGCCGCACAGCTCAAGGAAGAAGGGCGGGTGCTTTCCGAGGCAAACAGCGAGCTGCTGCAGTTTCGCCTGAAGAACAACATCGTCAGGCCAGATAATGAGGCGCTCTCTTATCAGGCGATGATACGCGACCTGCAACTGGAGCGTGATCGCACCGAGATCGAGGCGATCCGCGCCGAGGCGGTGGCAAAAGAGATGGAAATCAAGGCTCAGGACGCCGCAGCCAAGGCGGATGAGGCCGCGAAACGAGAGGCCAGCGGCACGGCCACCTACTACACAAACCTGGCGCAGCGATATGCGGCGCAGCTGCTCGAATATGAGATCAGCGCTATCGCTGCGCGCGCGGCGATAGCCAGATATGACCAGCTTATCGCGGAAAAGAAAGCGCAGATGTTATCGCTGATCCAGCTCGGCGATGTCTATAGCTCACTCAGCGCGGCAGTGAGCCGCATCGAGGCGAACTATAATTTCCTGCTGAGCAAGGATAACGAGGCACGGCTGCGCGAGAGCCAAGCCAACAGCGTGGGTTTCATAGATATCCTGGAGCCTGCGCGCTATCCGGATCAACAGGCTGCCTCGAAGCTACCTCGCCTGGTATTCATCGGTGTCGTGGTGAGCCTGCTCTCCGGCATCATTCTCGCTTTCCTGCTCGAATTTGTCGAGTCGCTGGGGCAGCCCGTCACACCAGGCACACGCGAGCCATAGGCCGGCATACAGACCAGGGAGAAGCGATGAACCAGAAGCATCGCGTGCTCTACGTGGAAATGGCGCACGGGATGGGAGGCTCTGTCATCAGCCTCTATCAACTGGTGCGAGGGCTCGATCGCAGCCTTTACGAGCCGATCGTCCTCTTTTACTGGGATAACGCGTACGTGGAGCGGTTTCGCGGCTTGGGCGTCGAGACTATCGTCTGGGGCGGGAAGCGCCAGGCAGGCAGCGGAGCGACACCTCTCGCGGCCCCCTTGCATGTGCCGCGCCGCTTGTCTCGCTGGCAGGCACGCTGGCCACTGTTAGGCAAGGTCTATCATGGCGTGGGCCTCTATGCGCGAACGCTGCTGGAGACCATGCCGCTGGCATGGCGACTCCGTCGTCTGATCCGCGACCGGCGGATTGACCTGGTGCACGCCAATGATCTGGTAGGATGCAACCGCGAGGTCATCATCGCCGCACGCCTCAGCGGCAAGCCATGCATTTGTCATATCCGCGCTTTCGAGGAGTACACCTCGATCGATCGCTTCCTAATCCGCTTTGTGGATCGGTTTGTATTCATCTCGCAAGCCATCGCCACCAGTTGCACCGCGCAGGGAGCGGACCCGACACGCGGAGTGGTAGTCTATAACGCGCTGGACACCGCCGAATTCAGAGATCTCTATGACGATGGCAGCGTGCGACACGCCCTGGGTCTGAGTCGGGATGATCTAGTCGTGGGCATCATCGGGCGGCTGGTGCGGTGGAAGGGGCAGGATACCTTTTTACGGGCCATGGCGCAGGTAGCAGGCGTTGTGCCGCAGCTGCATTGTCTCATCATCGGCGAAGCGGCAGCAGATAGCGAGGGGCAAGCCTTCCGTCGTGAGCTGGATACGCTGACGCAGACGCTCGGCCTGGCGGACAAGGTGCACTTCCTAGGATGGCGCAGCGATGTGCCACAGCTCTTGTCAGTGATGGATATCCTGGTGCATGCGTCGCTGGAACCGGAGCCTTTCGGCCGTGTGTTGATCGAGGGGATGGCCGCCGGCAAGCCGGTGGTTGCCGTGGCGGCTGGCGCCTGCCCCGAGATCATTGAGGACGGCGTAAGCGGTCTTCTCGTACCCCCTGGCGACGCTAATGCGCTGGCCGCGGCAGTGCGTTCGTTATTGCAGAATCCGGATCGGATGCATGCGATGGGGATGGTGGCACGGCGGCAGGTGGAGCTGCGCTTCTCCATCGCCGAGCATGTGCGCCAGGTGGAGCAGCTCTACCGCGCTCTGGCACCGTCCGTCAGTTGAGCAATTGGAGCCATCGTCTTGGGCGCAACATGGCGCAAAAGGCTGAACGAGATCTGGGAGTCATCCTGGCTCTGCTCCGAGCAACTGGAGAAGCGGCTGATCGTCCGCTCTCTGGCAGAAGCGCGTCCCTACGTATCGGGCGACCTGCTGGATGTCGGGTGCGGGCACAAGCCGTATGCCGCCCTCTTTGCGACACAAGTACGACGCCACATTGGGCTGGATTACCCACCGACGGTGGATCAGCATATGACTGTCGGCTATCGAGCGCCCCAGGTGGACATCTATGGCGACGGGACGGCGCTGCCCCTGCGCGACGCGGCAGTAGACACGGTGCTCTGCACGCAGGTCCTGGAGCATTGCGCTGAACCCGGGGCGGTGATGGCTGAGATAGCGCGCGTGCTCAAGCCGGGTGGCCACCTGGTGCTGACCGCGCCCCAGGAATGGGGATTGCACCAGGAGCCGCACGATTACTACCGGTTCACACGGTATGGGCTGCAGCATCTGGCAGAGGCGCACGGATTGCGCATCGAGTACGTGACGGCTCGCGGCGGGTTTTGGGCCATGATGGGGCAGCGTTGGAGCGCATATCTTTACGACAACTATGCGCGGCCTTTCCGGAGACGTGGGCAGCGCCTGCTGTTCCTGCTCGCGGCGGCCTTTGTGCTCCCGGCATCTGCGCTGACACAGTTGCTTAGCCTGGGACTGGACCGGCTGCAGCCTTTGCCTATGAACACGCTGGGGCATATCCTGGTCGCCACCAAACCGGAGACTGCCCGAGACGCCGTCTCATGAAAGCGTCAGCTCGGCTGGCCCTCGCCCTTGTGCTCCTAGCCGCTATCGCTCTAGTGGTCGCGCAAAGCCAACACCGCTTTCTCACCGCGCCGTACGAGAACGATTTCGTCGGTTTTGCCACGCGAGCGGACAGCCTGGAGGCAGCGCTGGAGCTGAACGGGTTCTACCCGCTCGGCTACCCCCTGTTCCTCTGGGCGCTGCGACCTTGCGCTGGCTCCACCTATACGGCGGCCCAGGTAGTGGCCATCGCGTCTGCCATCCTCCTGCTGACCGCAACGTATCTACTGGGGCGGATGCTCCTGGGAGCGCGGATGGCTTTGCTGCTACTGACGGCGCTGGCGCTCAATCCGTATTGGTGGCAGGGAGCGCTATTCCTGGGCACTGATATGCCATGGGCGTCATTGCAGGTCGCCGCGCTTGGCGCGGCGGTGCGGGCGATCCGGCGGGAGCGAACGGCCCTTTGGCTCGTCGCGGGGGCGCTAACCGGCCTAGCATATCTGATGCGTTATACGGCACTGATCACTGTGCCGGTTGTCTGGCTATACCTGGCGGTGGCCGCAATGCGCAAGTTGACAGAGCGGCGCGTTGCCTTGCAACATGCGGCGGGCTACACACTGGCTTTCGTGCTTGTGGCACTGCCGCAGCTCTGGATCAGCTGGCAGGCCACCGGACAGCCGTTCTTTAATCTGCAGGGCAAGAACGTCTGGTTTGGCGTCTATGGCAGCGGCGACTGGCGCGCTCACTGGAGCGACATCTCCAGTCAGATCAGCATCTGGCAAGTTTTCCGGTTGGACCCGCTGGCTCTGCTGCGGCACTGGGGCGTCGAGCTCGCCAAAGGCGCAGCTTATACCGCCGTCATGAGCAGCGGTGCAACATCTACCGCCTACCGTTACGGATCGCCCGCAGCGCGCCTCATCTGGGGCGCAATAGCAGCGCTTCTGGGCGCGAGCGGGCTGACGCTGGCATGGCGCGCGCGCCATAGTTGGCAAGGAGCGTCTTGCATGGCGTCCTGGCGGGAGATCGGCCTGCTTAGCGGGTACGCGCTCTGCTATATGGCAAGCATCGCGCTCGTGTTTGTCCAGCCGCGGCTGCTGTTGGCAATGCTGCCATTGTCGTTGGCGGCAGTAGTCGCGCTTATGGGCCATGTGGGTCGCACAGCGCGAGCGCAATCGCTGGCCACATGGGCAATTGCGTTCTGGCTGGCCTTCGCTGCAATGAACGGCGCGGTGTCGGTGCATTACTGGCTGCGCGAGTTACAGCCGCCCGTCGCGCAGGTCACGCGTGCCTTGCAGACAGCGGGTGCCATGCCAGAGGATCGGCTGTTGAGCACATTCGAGATGCCATATGCCTACCACAGCGGTTATGATGTCCGGCCGCTGGCGGCCGGGCTGACGATGGACGACCTGCTGACTCATCTGGAGGGCGAGAAGGCGCGCTTTCTGCTGGTGGAAGAGATGTATGGGGCACGCTATTGGCCACAGTTGGGCGCGCTGCTCGCTCCGGTTGACAATCAGGGGGTTCTCCTGAACGGCCTGGAGCTGATCTGGCTCCAGGACAAGCCGCGTGTTGTGTTATATCGAGTTCGCGCAGGAGACAGATGATGTTTGAAATGGAACTGTCCAAGGAGCGGTTGCGGCGAGCAGCGGCGGCACTGAAGGCGCTGATCGTTACCTTGGCCTTTGCTGTAGTCGGCGTGCTTCTGGGCACCACCGTAACTTCCCCCGATTGGAAGCGCGCTATCACCTATTCAGGCATGGGCATATACATCGTCGCGCTGCTGCTGAACCCGCTGCTTGGCTTTCTGTTTTGGATCGCCACCTCGCCTTTTGGCCGCTTTACTTACCTGAACATCTCCCTTGGGGCGTCCATTCCGGATCTCAGCCTGGATCGGCTGGCGGCAGCGCTGGTGATCATCCTCTTGCTGGCGCCGCTGGCGATCCGCAAGCGAACCTTGGCATCGTTGTCGGTGGTTGACCTGATGATCGTTCTGTTCATCATCGGCACCAGCATCTCGCTTCCCCTGGCGATCGCTGGGCCACGCGCGACAGCGCAGGCGTACTTTGACACGCAGCTCGTGCCGCTTGTGGTCTACTTTGTCGCCAAGAATCTGATCGTAGGTCGTCGCAAGACCAAAACCGCGACCATGGTGCTGCTTTTCATTGCAACCTACATGTCTCTCCTTGTCATTCGGGAGCAATTGACTGGCGAGATCCTCTTTTACCCCGAAGGCAGAACCATTGCTTATACGGCGCATCTGCGGCGGGCGGTGGGCCTGTTGGGAAACCCCGCCTTCTTTGCCATGATCTTTGGCATGGTGCTCCCCTTTGCTTTTCGCGCCTTTATCAATGCCCGCAGCCCGTTGGGCAAAGTGCTCTACCTGACGTTGATTGGCATCACTACCTACGCATTGTACCTGTGCTACAATCGCGCCGGCTACGTCGGCGCGCTCCTAGCATTGATCCTGATGACCTTTCTATATCCAGAATTCCGACGACGCTTTGTGCCGCTGCTTGTGATCGCCGGTATCCTGATCGTCTACTTCTGGGGGCAGATCAGCGAGAGCTACATATTTACGGAGCGGGTAACCGCGCAAGGCCCGATTGACTATCGCCTCAATGCCATCAACGTGGCACGGCAGATGGTAGCGGAGAATCCTCTCTTTGGCCGAGGCTATGGCAATTTCGGCTACATCTACAGCGATTATGCGTCAGACTGGACACAAAAGAATGTTCTGCCCGCACCACACAACAGCTACATTAACATCCTCGTCTCGTCCGGCTTGGCTGGCTTTATCCCGTATGTGGGCATCTTTGCGGCGACCTTTTTCCAGGGGTTGCGGCTCTGGCGACGCGGGACACGCATCCATGCGATTGACCGTCCGTTGTTGGCCTGCATGATGGCGGCGACAGTGGTCTATACGGTAACCATCTTTTTCTCCGATATCGTGGCGGTCCCCTATGTGACGATGGTTTACTTTTTCATTGTGGGTCTCACGCTCGGCTCGCAAGAGCGCGCCAGTCGCTGGGGAGATCCGGAGGCGTGGCTTTCGTGAGAATCGCCATGCTGGGACCTTATCCACAAAATGAAGAAAGCGTTATCGGCGGTCCGGAGGCGGTGGTCCTCTGCCTTCTGAAGCACCTGGCGGTGCTGCCGGACCTGGAGCTGCACGTGATCACCTGCCGCGTATCTTCTGACGCCTCCGCGCCTGGCAACGGCTCGCACCCCTGGAAGTTGCACATCGTACCGCGCCAGCGACGCGGACGTCTGACAGCTCATCGCGGCGAGCGGCGCGAGATCGTGCAGCTTCTGGCGCAGATTCGGCCGGATGTCGTACATGCCCATAGCACCGGCCTGTACGCTGCCGCCGCGCTGGATGCCAGCGATGCTGACCCCTCCTTGCCTAGCGTTATCACTGTCCATGGGATTAGCTTTCGCGAGGCGCAGATCATGCCGGACTGGCGCGAGAGGCTGCGCGGCCAGTTGGATAGCATGTTGGAAAGACGCAATCTGCGCCGCGCACGGCATCTCATCTCGATCAGCCCATATGTGGAGCAAGAGCTGGGCAGCGCAACGCGCGCTCAGATTCATCCCATCGAGAATCCCGTAGAGGACCTGTTCTTTACAGTCAAGTGGACACCGCGCCCCAATGTAGCGCGCATCCTTTTTGCTGGGCGATTGATCCCGCGCAAGGGTGTGCACCACCTGCTGGCGGCCTTTGGGAACATCGCGGCCCAGTTCCCTTCCGCCGAGCTATACCTGGCAGGTGCGGAGGACAGCACGCCGGGACCAGCCGGGCAGGAGTATGCCGCCGGTTTACATCGCATGGTGCGCGAGGCGGGGCTGGACGGACGCGTTCATTTCCTTGGGTCGCTGTGGATGGACCAGCTCGCCGCGGTTTACGGCGAGAGCACCTGCCTGGTACTGCCGTCGCAACAGGAGACGGCTCCGGTGGTGATTCAGGAGGCGATGGCGAGTGGTTGTCCTGTGATCGCCACCCGCGCGGGTGGCGTGCCCTATCAGATCGAGCACGAGCGAACGGGACTGCTGGTGGATTATGGCGACGTTCCCGGCCTTGCGGATGGCCTGCGTCGCCTGTTGAGCGACCCTGCGCTGCGCGACCGACTGAGCCGCGCCGCGCAACAAGTGGCCCAGCGCCGTTTCCGCGGCGCCGAGATCGCGCGACAGACCCTCGCGCTGTACCAGGCGCTGGCCGATCAGAGATCGCGCCGCAGCACGGGGGGCTCGCCATGATGCCGCAGACGGCTCAACAGCAGGCAGAGGCGAGGAGGGTAGCCTTATCGGCCGCGTGGGATGCAGCGCATCGCGCCTGGCGCGTGCTGCGGATACAGTGGCCGCTGGCGCTGATTGTGGCGGTCGCCCTGGCGGCACGCCTGCTAGGCAGCAGCGCCAATCTGCCCCATCTCTATAGCCCCGGCGAATCCATCGTGGTGCGTCAGGCGCTCGCCTATGGCGGCACGCGCAGCCTGCGCCCGTACACCTACATCTACCCGCCGCTCTACTCGTACGTGCTGTTCGTGCTATATGGCCTCTACTATGTGTTGGGACGCATCACGGGGGCCTTTGCCACCGTCTCGGATTTCGCCATCTCCTATTTCATGGATCCCACGCCCTTCTACTTGATCGGACGCATCGTTACCGGCGTGATAGGCAGCGTCACGGTGCTGCTGGTCTATCTAATCGCTGCGCGCACTGAGCGGCGCGCCACTGGCCTTGTCGCCGCAGCCCTGCTCGCCGTCTCGCACCTGCACATTGTGCATTCCCATAACGTTCTGACCGACGTGCCGATGACTTGCTTGGTGATGCTAGCCACGTGGTTGATCTTACGCGCGAGGGAGATAGATACTCGCCACGCGTGGGTATGGGCCGGGTTAGGGGTGGGCGCAGCAGTCGGCATGAAGTACAACGCGGCCTTGATGCTCATTCCCCTGGTATTGGGCATCCTCTGGCCGGCGAACGCGCGCACCGCACCCATCACCCCACGCATGACATGGCGACAACGGCTCGCCCCCCTGGTCGTGGGCCTCGGCAGCGTTGCTGCCGGCTTTGTCATCACATGCCCCTTTGCATTGCTGGACTGGCGTGCGCTCTGGACGGACCTGATGGGCGCACAGCTTGGGCTGAACACGGGCATCGCCAAATCGTTCGGCGAGACCATGGCATTCTACTGGCAGACATTGCTGCGCAGCGGCCTAGGGTATCTGCTGGGCATCTGGGCGCTGCCGGGGCTGGCCTACGCCGTCTGGCGCCATCGCGCGTACGACATCCTTCTGCTCTCGTTCCCCCTCTCCTATCTGCTCTTCCTCGGCTTTCAGGGACGCTACCAGGCCAACTGGCTGCTGCCGGCGCTGCCATTTCTGTGCATCTTTGCCGCAGCGCTGGCGGTTGACCTGGTCGCCCGCCTGCGACTCACACGGCACATCAAGAGCCTGGCACTAGTGCTGTTAACCATCATCTTAGCGGCTTACCCGGCCTGGTTCAGCTTCTTTTACCTCAAAAGCCTCGCGGCACCGGACACGCGCAGCGTTGCCAAAGCATGGATCGAGGCGCACATCCCGGCGGGCAGCCGGATCTTGCTCGACTCCAGCTCTACCGGTCCGCCACTTCAGCCAACACTGGAGAGCTGGCAGCGCTACTTTGACCAGGCGGCCACTGACAAGGAGATGGCCAGTCGCCCGCCGGCAGCGCAGATTGCCTTTGACAGCTACCGGCACTATCAGCTCGAGGCGGCCAAAGGGTTGCAGTCCCGCGTGATCACCTATGACCTGGAATACATGCAATTCGCCTGGTGGCGCGCCAGCGAGGAAGAAGCCGACCTGGAGGATTTCCCGGTGTTTGGCGCGTACCGCGAGCGCATCTTTTCGCTGGCGCAGCTACAGCAAGCGGGCATCGAGTATGTGGTCGTCAGCAGCTTCAAGTATCGGCAATATCTGACCCCGGAGGGACAGGCCAGGTGGCCATCCTACTATGAGTTCTACGACGCGCTGGACAGACAAGCTACGCTGGTCCAAGCCTTCTATGCGGACCCAATCCACCAGCCTGGCCCTGATATCAAGATCTATGCGTTGAGGCAAGTCCCATGACAGAGCGATCCCACAGTACCGACCGATTGCGCGTCGCCATCCCGACCCTCTATCCCCACGAGACCGACAAGACGGTGGGTGGGGTGCAGGCCGTCTCATATAATCTGGTGCGCGGCCTGCGCCGCTATCCCGACCTGGAGCTGCATGTCATCCACTGTCATAGCGATATCGCTGAGAACGCCACTGTAGAGGATGGCACGCTGACAGTGCACTATCTGGCGATGCCGCGACGACGGCTGATCCCGAACATGACGAGGAGTATCTATCGCGTGCAAGAGCTGTTGGCGCAGATCCGGCCGGATGTCGTCAATGCGCACATCGGCTACTATGCCTTGGCGGCGCTGCGCGGCGGTTTTCCTACGGTTTACACTATTCACGGCGTGGTGCAAGAGGAAGCGCGCGCTTATCGGCGCACCCTTTTTGATCGCCTGCGCTATCGGCTGTATACCTATTACAACCATCGCGCCGTGCAGCGCGTCTCGGCGCTGATCGCCATCAGTGATTATGTCCTGGACAAGTATCAGCACATGGCGCATGGCCGGTGGTATCGCATTGACAATCCGGTAACCGACGACTTTTTCCTGGCCAGCCGCGCGGCGGACGAGGTCTCTGATCGCGTCTTCTTTGCGGGGAGTATCACCGAGGTTAAGGACCTGCACACCCTGCTGGAGGCGATCGCGCTTGTGCGTCACCGCGTGCCGCTGGTACAGTTGCATGTAGCGGGCCGGGTTGTCAGCCAGCGCTATTTTGGGGAACTACAGCAGTATGTCGAGCAGTCAGGGCTGTCGTCGTGCGTCCACTTTCTCGGTCTGCGCAACCGCGCCGAGCTATTGCGCGATTACGCCGAGGCGGCGGTGGTGGCGCTCTCG
The DNA here is from genome assembly GCA_019873665.1 of Chloroflexota bacterium. GTDB lineage: Bacteria > Chloroflexota > Anaerolineae > JAAYEA01 > JAAYEA01 > JAIOAV01. Next base: position 7,830 of record JAIOAV010000033.1, on the reverse strand, counting down.
TCGCAGCAGGAAAATGCGCCCATGGCCGTCATTGAGGCGATGGCGGTTGGCAAGCCGGTAGTATGCACGCGGGTGGGCGGCATCCCGGGGCTGGTGGCCAGCGGGGAGACCGGCTACATCGTCGCGCCCCGCGACCCGCAGGAGATGGCGGATCGGATCGTCGTCTTGCTGCGGGACCAAGCGCTGCGACATCGCATGGGGCGTCGCGCTCAGGAGATCGCGCTGCAACGCTTCAGTGTGGCGGAGGTGGCGCGGCAGTACCGCAATGTCTATCGCGAGATGGCTGGTCTACCGCCGGCGCAGGGGTAGCGATGCGCATCTGTTTGCTGACCGAGCGGCTCGCGCCTCCCTTCGACGAGGGGTTCAAAAATGTGGTATTGCGCCTGGGCGAAGGAATGGCACGGCAGCACGAGGTCTTGACCCTCACCTGCGATGGGCAGGATGTGCCCTCACGCGGCATCCGCAATATTGCAGCAAATCGCTTCTTGTTGAGCTTTACATTGGCCAGGATGATCCGCCGCTGGGCGCCGGATGTGCTCTACTATGTGCCGACGGCATCGCTGACATGGCCCAGCTTCTTGCGGGCGCGCGTGCTGCGCACATACATCCCAGCCGGAGGCCACATAGCGCTCGTGGGGCTGCAGCCTCGGCCACACACGCCGCTGTCGCGGCGACTGGTGGCTGCTCTCGCGCCGGATCTGCTCCTGGTGATGGGGCGCCACGTGACGGGGGGGCTGCCGCCGTTGCGTTGTCCTGTCGTCTCTGTGCCGGCCGGGGTGGACACGGCGCGTTTCACACCGGCCACTGCGGAGGAAAAGGCGCGACTGCGCGCGGCCTATGGCATTCCGCCTGCGGCGTGGGTGCTCTTGCATGTGGGGCACATCAAGCAAGAGCGAAACGTACAGCTTCTGGGCCGCATCCAGCAGGCATTGGGCGTGCAGACATTGATGGTCGGCAGCAGCAGCACCACACAGGAGCGGCAGGTGGAGGGAGAGCTGCGCGCGGCGGGCGTGATGGTCATCTCGCGCCACCTGGATATCGTCGAGGCGTACCGGCTGGCGGATGCCTATCTGTTCCCCACACGCCTGGAGCAGGCCGCCATCGGCGTGCCGCTTTCCGTTTTGGAAGCGATGGCGTGTAACCTGCCCGTCATCGCGACGCCGTTTGGCGGCTTGCCAGAGCTATTCCCCGCGCAGCCGGCGCGGGGCCTGATCTATGCCGAGACAGATGACGCCCTTGTCACCGCCGTGGCTGCGGCGCGCCAGCACGTCGGCGCCGACACTCGCGCCCTAGTCCTGCCATACAGCTGGCCGCAGGTGGCAGAGACGACCATCACGCAGACCACCGCCGCGCTTGGACTGCCATGAAACCGCACCTCACTCCGCAACGATCCCTCGTTCAGTCGGCCCTTCGGGCGATGCCCATCATCGTGGCCGGCGTGGTCATCGGCGCATATATTGCCCTGTTGTACCGCAGCGCCGGCAGCTTGGGGTGGCGCAGCCTGTCATGGGTAGCGCTATTTGGCGGCATCGTCATCATCCTCTGTTGGGTCTCGTCTCGCTGGGTTTTGACCAGAGAGGGTGTTCCTGTTGTGCGCGCGCGTTTCGTCATCCTTATCTCCTGGCTAGGTGCGGCGGCCATCCTGGCGACCTTCCTGCCGATCTACCTGCTCTACCCCGACTATCCGCATCTCACCACCGGGCGCATCTATGTCCTGCTAGTAGCTGCGGCCGCTGTCCCGCTGATACAGTGGGTAGGACTCGCGCCGCGCACCATGCGGCCACGCAGCGCGGGGTGGCGCGTCGAATGGCTCTTGGCGCTCCTCATCCTGTCGTATTTGAGCATCAGCGTATGGCTTGCGAACTACCGTTGGCAAATCCTGACGCTGGGCAACAACGATAGCGCCATCGTCGTGCAAAGCCTCTTCTACACCGCCGAAGGGGACCGACTTTTCTTCAATACACTGGAAAAGGCCAGTCACCTGGCGGTGCATAGCTCGCTGATCTATTACCTTTTGCTGCCGATCTATGTGCTGCTGCGCGCGCCGCGCGCCATCCTGACACTGGTAGCGCCGCTGGCCATCGCGCTCTCCGCCTGGCCCTTCTTCTGGCTCGCGCGCCCACGACTGGGGGGCGTGGCGGCGCTGGCGCTCACGGCAGCGTATCTTGTCTGCCCTTATATGCTGGCGCGCGCTACTGGCGATTTCTACGAGATGACGCTGCTGCCGGTAGTCCTCTTGCCCAGCCTCTACTACTATGAACGCGAACGCTTCGCGCCGTTTCTCTTCTTTCTGCTGTTGAGCTTGTCCGTGAAGGAGAGCATCGCCGCCACGGTCATCTTTTTCGGAGTCTATGCGCTCCTGCAGCGCCGCACGCGCCGCTGGGTGGTCGCTCCGGTGCTGCTGGGGGTGGCCTCGCTGTGGCTTTCCTTCGCGGTGATCATGCCACATTTTGCCCAGGGGACGATCACCTCCCGCGCCGCAGCCCTGCTCGGCCCGCTGGGCAGCACGCCGCAAGAGGCGCTCGCCAACCTCTCGCATGAGCCGCTGTCGTTTCTGCGCCGCATTTTGGGCATGGCGCGCCTGGGCCTCGTCTACCAGCTCTTCCAACCGTTCCTCCTGGTGCTTCCCTGGCTGAGTGCCGAGATCGTGCTGGCGCTGCCTGCCCTCGGCCTGAACCTGCTGGCACAGGGCGGCTCCATCGGCATCTGTGCCTGGGAATCAGTGATCTTTGGCCCGCTCCTGTTTTTCGCCGCAACGTCGGCCGTGCAACGCCTCTCATCCTGGCTGGCACGAAGAACGCCGCTGGCCGAGGCGCGCACCTGGCATATCACCTGGGCCATTCTCATCCTCCTGGCAACCTTGACGTGCCTGCCTTACTGCTTGCGGGCGGAGGACTATGCCGCGCGTCCGCATCTGGCGGCGCAACGCGCTGCCCTGGCGCTCATCCCGCCGGAGGCCGGCGTGTCCGCGCCGGACTATATGCTGGCGCATCTGGCCCGTCGCCCACTGCTCCAGCTACAGACTGGCGCCCCGTTCTGGGCCGAGTATCAGATCGTGGATATCCACTGGATCGCCGAGGTGCGAGGGCGGCGGCTTGCGGAAAGCGCCGCGCAGGAGTATATTACCCTTGTAACCGAGGCCGAACAGGGTCGGTCATATGCCGGGCTGCAGCTCCTCTGGAGCCAGGACGGTGTTTATGTGTTCAAACGCACGGAAGGATAGCCGTCAATAGACCATGTTGGATGCGGACACAAAGCGGGCGCTGGAACAGCGCTATTTCCCCGAACTGGAAGAGATCGTTTTCGCTCCTCTGCACCGGGCGCTCGGGCGGGCCGAGTTAGCTGGCGCGCTGGTGCTGGATGCCGGTTGTGGCAAGGGAACATGGATCGTCAGAGCACATCGTGAGCGCTACCGCTTTGTGGTCGGGGTGGACGTCTATGACCCGGGAGCGCGCAGCGCTGACGCATTTGCGCTGGCGAGCCTCGACCGCCTTCCTTTCCACGATAGCGCCTTTGACCTGATCGTCTGCTACCTGGTGCTGGAACATGTCGCCGCGCCGCAAGAGGTGTTTCGCGAGTTTGCCCGCGTTTTGAAACCCGGCGGCACACTCATCTTCAAGGTTCCGGCCGCATACGCGCCGACGACCTTGCTGGCGCGTGTGTTGCCCTACCGGCTGCACTGGTTTCTGAAGCGCTTTGTGGGCACCGACAAGGGGGATGTATTTCCCACCTATTATCGCTGCAACACGGTCTCGCAACTGGAGCGTTTGCTACGCGAGAATGGCCTCCGCGGCAAGCTCAGGCAGGTGGATCAGACGTACGCCTATCTGAGCATGAACCGCTGGAGCTATATCGCGGGTCTTTGCTATAGCCGGGCGGTACATCACCCGCGCCTCGCCTGGCTGCGCAGCGGTATCATCGGCGTCTGCAGTAAGGATGAAGCGGTATGAGCGGGGAACTGGAGCGACAACTCGCCATCTATCTGGCGGACCCGCCAGCGGCACCGGCCCCAGCGCCGGAGATCGTCACTGGCGCGGAGCTGCCGGCGCTGCTCAAGCTCCTGGCGCGCAACAAGGTACCCTTGCTTGCAATCACGCCGGAACAGGGAGCCGTACAGCGCGTGTTGCACGCGCAGCCCCCCTTTATCCAGGCGCAAGCGGCAGAACGCGACGCATACGAGAGCCTGCGCGCCGAATACGTGGCGGCCAAACGGCTCTGGCAGCACGCCGGCATCGCCGACATCCTGATCAAGTCCGGCAACACCTTTCCTTCCTTCCCGCACAAGACGAGCAATCTGGACGTGCTGGTGCCACCGCAGATGAGCGATTGGGCGCGGTGCCTGCTGCGCGACAACGGTTATATCGAGCTGCGGAACGTGGAAGAGAACGCCAAGTACCTCTTTCGTAAATTCCATCGCGGGCGAGAGATATCTGGCCTACATGTGCACGAGCATGTCGGCTGGTATGCCTCTTTCCTGGACGAGCAGCGCCTCTGGGAGCGCTGCCAGCCATCGGCGGACGACCTCGAGGTGACGGTGCCGTCGCCGGAGGATATCGTGCTCATCACCATCGCCCACTCGTTCTTCGAGGACAAGGATGTCAAGCTCTCCGATCTGGCCAAGGTCAATCATCACCTGCGGGAGCGCGGGGGCGATTTCGACTGGCAGTATGTCGAGGCGGTTGCCACCCGACGTAGCTGGCGCGAGGGCCTGCAGGTGGCGCTGCTGATCTACGATCACGTCTCGCGCGCCTGGTATGGCGCGAGCTCCATTCCACCGCACGTGCGGCAACGAGCAGAGGCATCGCTCCCGACGTGGTTGGCGCGATATGTGCGTCGCTACTTGCAGCGCGAGCCAGCGCACGCACCTTTCCGCATCCCGTTCGCGTTGAGCAAGTACTGCTTCCTGCGGCGGCTCTGGCAGGACCCCGACAAGCCGCTGCGCAGGCGGCTCGCCGATCTGTTCATCCACAGCGTGCAGGGCACCAAGCTGCGACTGCGACTGCACAGTCAGCCGGGAATGCTGGTCTGTTTCAGCGGGGTAGATGGCTCTGGCAAGACGGCGCATGCTCACGCCCTGCAACGGGCGTTCGCCGGCTGCCACATCCACACCGGTTACGTCTGGGGTCGCACCGGCTCGGCGCGATGGCTGCATCTGCTGGGGCAGGCGGCCAAGCGGCTCGCCGGCCAGCCTTTGCCTCAAGGGGGCGAATCAGAGGCCAGCAAGTGGGAGCGTCGCAGGGCAGCCTTTGGTAATCGGTGGGTGCGTCGCGTCTGGAGCTGGCTGACCGCGGTGGATCTGGTAGCGCGCTACACATGGCAGGTGCGGCTGCCACTGCTACGCGGGCGAGTGGTCCTCTGCGACCGATATGTGTATGATGCCTGGGTGGAATGGGCGGCCTATTTCGGCGGCAGCGATGACATTAGTCGTACCTGGGCAGCGCGCTGGCTGCGCTGGGCCGCGCCGCGGCCGCATCGCTCCTATCTGCTGGACATCCCTGCCGAGTTGGCGGCGAGCCGCTCTTCGTCTGCGCCCTCGCTGGCCATGTTGCACCAAGAGGTGATACTCTATCACCGACTGGCCGCTTCATTTGGTGCAATCGTCAAGGACGCCCAGCGGCCTGCCGCGACGTTAGAGGACGAGATCGCTTACGAGACGTTGACCGCGTATTTCGACCGCTATGGAACGCTGGTCAACGCGCTCTTTTTCCGCAATCCTGGGCCGCTGCCCACCTGCTATGCCGATTCATCCATGCCGCCGGCGCAGGGTAGGAGCTGATCTGATGCGTGTGCTGGTCGTTACGAACATGTATCCCACCGAGGCGATGCCCGCCTTTGGCGTGTTCGTCTATGAGCAGGTCGAGTCGCTGCGCCGCAAGGGGATAGACGTTGACGTGCTCTTTGTCAACGGCAAGAGCGACGCCTGGAACTATGTGCGGGGCATCGGCCAGGTGCGGCGGCAAGTGCGGCAACAGCGCTACGATCTGATCCACGCCCACTATGTCTTTTCCGGCATCATGGCGCGCTTTCAACGTCGCTGCCCGCTGGTGGTGAGCTTTCACGGGGCAGGGGAGATGGCGAGCTGGGTGGGATGGCTTTGCCGTGGCCTAGCGCCGCTAGTGGATGCCTTTACGGTAACATCCGCCGAACACGCGGCGCAATTGGGCAATCCCCGCGCGCATATCGTGCCGTGCGGCATCAACACCGAGCTGTTTCGGCCGTTGCCGATGGCCGAGGCGCGCGCCCAAGTGGGGCTAGGCTCAGACAAGAGGCTGGTGCTCTTTGCCGCCGATTTGCGCCCCGAAAAACGGGTAGATATCGCTCGCGCCGCCATCGCTCTCTTGCAAGCACAGGGCGTTCCGGTCGAGCTGATCATCCTGACCGGTCGCCCACATGAGGAGGTGCCGCTCTATATGAACGCCTGCGATGCGCTGTTGCTCACCTCCGATTGCGAGGGATCGCCGCAGGTAATCAAGGAAGCGATGGCGTGCAATATGCCCATCGTCTCGGTGAAGGTTGGCGACGTGGCCGAGGTGATCGGCGGGACGGAAGGATGTTTCCTCTGCCAGCAGACGCCGGAAGATGTGGCCGCCAAGCTGGCACAGGCGCTCGCCTTTGGCCGTCGCACCGAGGGTCGCGCCGCCGTCATGCCGCTTTCGCTGGAGCGGATCGCCGACCGGATCATCGGCATCTACCAGGAGGTGCTGCGCGCCAGGCGGCCGGCGCACGAGGCGGCATCATGATCAGGCTGCTGATGGTGCTGGGAGAGGGCGGGCACTCTAAAGAGATGCTCACGCTGGTGGACCTGCTGGGCGATGGTTACGAGTACGCCTACCTGCTCACGCATGAGGATCCGCTCTCGGCGGCCAAGATCCAGCGGCCAGGTTGCATCTATCGCGTTATCCGCCCCCGCAGCAAGGATGACCCTGCCTGGGTTGCCACCGGCAAGCTGGTGCTCTGCCTGTTACAGTCATTGGTCGTGCTCTTGCGGGCTTGGCCCGATGCGGTGATCAGCAGTGGCCCGGCGGTGGCCATTCCTATCTCCTTCTGGGCGAAGCTATGCCGTCGGTCGGTGATCTTTGTGGAAACCGGCTCCCGCGTTCAGCACCTGTCGCTCACCGGCCGATTGATGCGCCCTCTCGCCGATCTCTTTTTCGTGCAATGGCCCGCGCTGCAGAGCGAGCATCCACGAGCAATCTATGCCGGGAGGCTCTTCTGATGATCTTTGTCACGGTGGGGTCAACTGACTTTGATGCGCTGGTGGCGGCGATGGACGAATGGGCAGCCACCGCCGCCGAGCCAGTGGTGATGCAGATCGGCGAAGGGGTATATGTGCCGCGTCATGCCCACACCTACTTTCGCTTTGCACCCTCATTGGCTCCCTACTATGATCAGGCAGAGATTATCGTCTCTCACGGTGGCCTCGGCACGGTGGTTGAGGTGCTGCAGAAAGGCAGGCGGCTGATCGCGGTCAGCAACCCGGATCGCTACGACACACATCAAGACGAGATCCTGCGGGCCTTTGCCGAATCGGGCCATCTTGTCTGGTGCCGCGAGCTGCGCCGCCTGCCAGAAGAGCTGGCGCGCGTGCGCGGCATGACGTTTGCCCCATATGAGCCGCCTCCGTGCGACATCCACACTACGATCCAGCGCTTTCTGGCGAATCGCTACCATCGCAAGGTGCGTTCTTCCGGCGCGTGATTCCACACGCGTGCGATTAGTGAATCCTTCCGTGCGGAAATTCAGGAGTCCCAGAGCAGTTGTTCGATGAAGCCAGCCCAGCGCTGAGGGTCTCCTTGTGGCGCATGTTGGATACGGATGGTCGCCTGGTAG